>JBJTLW010000074.1:0-3737 GCA_046063225.1 Novosphingobium sp.
GTCGGCGCGATCACCCCCATCCAACTGCGCCTAGGCTCGCTGCGCTCGCCAAGGCTATGTCTCCTGCCCCCATCGAGGGGGCAGGAGCGCAAGGTCAGATATGGATCGGCTTGCCGGTCACCGCCATCGCAGCTTCCTTGACCGCTTCGCTGTGGGTCGGGTGAGCGTGGCAGGTGTAGGCGATATCTTCCGAAGTCGCGCCAAATTCCATGGCCTGCGCGGCCTGGGCGATCATCGTGCCGGCGACCGAGGCGATGCACCACACGCCCAGCACCTTGTCGGTCTTGGCGTCGGCGATGACTTTCACGAAACCGTCGGGCTCGTGATTGGTCTTCGCGCGGCTGTTTGCCATCATCGGGAACTTGCCGACCTTGATCTCGCCGCGTTCCTTGGCCGCTTCTTCGGTCAGCCCGACGCCAGCAATCTCGGGCATCGTATAGACCACGCCGGGGATGACATCGTGGTTCACGATGCCGGTCAGCCCAGCGATGTTTTCCGCCACGGCAATGCCCTCGTCCTCGGCCTTGTGCGCCAGCATCGGGCCGGGGATAACATCGCCGATCGCCCAGACGCCATTGACCTTGGTGGCGAAATCGTGGTCGGTCTCGATCTGGCCGCGCTGGTTGCGTTCAAGGCCGATCACTTCAAGGCCGAGGCCATCGACGTTCGGACGGCGGCCGATGGACACCAGCACGACGTCGGCTTCCAGCACTTCCGCAGCGCCGCCAGCGGCGGGCTCAACCGTGATGCTGGCCTTCTTGCCCTTGACCGTGACGCCGGTGACCTTGGTCGAAAGCTTGAGCGCCATGCCCTGCTTCTTGAAGATCTTGGCGGCTTCCTTGCGCACGTCCATGTCCATGCCGGGCAGCAGCTGGTCGAGAAATTCGACGACCGTGACTTCCGCGCCAAGACGCCGCCAGACCGAACCCAGTTCCAGCCCGATGACACCGCCGCCGATGACGACCATCTTCTTCGGCACCGAGGTCAGCTCCAGCGCGCCGGTGCTGTCCACGACCACGCCCTTGGCATTGTCGATCTCGACGCCGGGCAGGGGCGTGACGGAAGAGCCGGTGGCAATCACCACGTTCTTCGCGGTGTACGTCTTGCCCGCCACCTCGATGCTGTGCGCGTCCTTAAACGTGCCGTGGCCCTTCAGCCAGTCCACCTTGTTCTTCTTGAACAGGAATTCAATACCGCCGGTCAGCCCCTTGACCGCGTCCTTGCGCTGGCCCTGCATGGTGTCGAGGTCCAGCTCCGGCTTCACCTTGATGCCCATCTTGGCCATCGCGCCGTTTGCGGCCGCATCGTAGAATTCGGATGCGTGGAGCAGAGCCTTCGACGGAATGCAGCCGACGTTGAGGCAGGTTCCGCCCAGCGTCTCGCGCGCTTCGACGCAGGCGGTTTTCAGGCCCAGCTGCGCTGTGCGGATGGCACCGACATAGCCACCCGGGCCAGCGCCGATGAAGATCACGTCATAGTCGTATTCAGCCATTTTGGCCTCCGTTCCGCGAGGGCTTCGACAAGCTCAGCCTGAGCGGATGTTGTTTAGAGCCGAACCCTTCAAACCCGCTCATCCTGAGCCTGTCGAAGGATGTCGCGCAACCCCAGACTCACAAATCAATCAGCAGGCGCGCGGGATCTTCGATCGCTTCCTTGATCGTCTTCAGCGCGGTCACGGCTTCGCGGCCATCGATAAGGCGGTGATCATAGGACAGCGCGATGTACATCATCGGGCGGATCACGATCTCGCCATTACGGACCACCGGACGGTCCTCGATGCGGTGCAGGCCCAGCACAGCGCTCTGCGGCGGGTTGATGATCGGGGTGGACATCAGGCCGCCGAACACGCCGCCGTTCGAGATGGTGAAGGTGCCGCCCTTCATTTCGTCCATGGTGAGGGTGCCGTCCTTCGCCTTCTTGCCGAATTCGGCGATCGACTTCTCGATCTCGGCGAAGGACATGGAATCGACGTCGCGCACCACCGGCACGACGAGGCCGTTGGGGGCTGACACCGCGACCGAAAGGTCGACATAGTCGAAGTAGACGATCTCATCGCCCTGGATCTGCGCGTTGACCGCCGGAATGTCCTTCAGCGCCAGGCACGATGCCTTGGCGAAGAAGCTCATGAAGCCAAGCTTCACGCCGTGCTTCTTCTCGAACAGGTCCTTGTACTTTTCACGCGTTGCGATGACGGCGGACATGTCGACATCGTTGAACGTGGTGAGCAGCGCCGCGGTTTCCTGCGCGGACTTCAGACGCTTGGCGATGGTCTGGCGCAGGCGCGTCATCTTCACGCGTTCTTCGGCGCGGCCACCCGAAGCGACCGGGGCCGGGGCTGCCGGCGCCGAAACGGCCGGGGCCGGGGTTGCGCTCTTGGCGGCGGCGGCGGCGAGCACGTCTTCCTTGGTGATGCGGCCGTCCTTGCCCGTGCCCTTGATGGTGGCCGGGTCGATGCCGGCTTCCAGCACGGCGCGGCGCACGGCGGGCGACAGGGTGACAGGGTCACCGGCCTGTTCGGCGGGAGCGGCCGGGGTCGGAGCTACCGGTGCCGGAGCGGCGGGTGCCGATGCTGCGGCCGGGGCCGGAGCGGGCGCGGCGGTGCCGGCGGCGCCTTCCTCGATCGTGGCGATCAGCGCGCCAACGGAGACGTTATCGCCTTCCTTGGCGAGCTGCGCGCCCATCACGCCGTTCACCGGGGCCATGACCTCGATGGCAACCTTGTCGGTTTCCAGGCTGGCAATCGGTTCGTCGGCCTTCACCGCTTCGCCGGGCTGCTTCAGCCACTGGCCGATGGTGGCTTCCGAAACAGATTCGCCCAGAACGGGGACTTTGACTTCAACGGACATGGTGTTTCCTCAAGCCTTCTTCTGGCGACGGATTTCTTTGCGAACCGACAGGCCCAGGGCATCGGCGACGAGCGCGCCCTGTTCCATGGTGTGACGCTTGGCGAGGCCGGTGGCCGGCGAGGCGCTGGCCGAACGGCCGGCATAGCGGGGGCGGCGGACCTTGCACTTGGCTTCGGCCAGAACCTCTTCGATGAAGGGTTCGACAAAGAACCAGGCGCCGTTGTTCTTCGGCTCTTCCTGGCACCAGACCACTTCCTAGAGGTTGGGCATCTTCGAGAAGCGCAACGCCAGGGGCTCGCCCGGGAAAGGATAGAGCTGTTCCAGCCGGATGATCTGCGTGTCGGTGATCCCGGCGGCATCGCGCGCTTCCATCAGATCGTAGGCGACCTTGCCCGAGCAAAGGATCGCCTTGCGGGTATCCTTGTCCGCGGCACCGTTGCGGTCGGACAGGATGCGCTTGAAGTGCGCGGTGCCGACGAACTCGCTCGCTTCGCTCTTGGCCATCGGGTGGCGCAGCAGCGACTTGGGCGTCATGATCACCAGCGGCTTGCGGAACGGGCGGTGCATCTGCCGGCGCAGCACGTGAAGTAGTTGGCCGGGGTGGTGATGTTGCAGACCTGGATATTGTCCTGCGCGCAGAGCTGGAGATAGCGCTCGAGCCGGGCGGACGAATGCTCCGGCCCTTGCCCCTCGTAGCCGTGCGGCAGCAGCAGCACGAGGCCAGACATGCGCAGCCACTTGCGCTCGCCGGACGCGATGAACTGGTCGATCACCACCTGGGCGCCGTTCACGAAGTCGCCGAACTGGCCTTCCCACAGGGTCAGGGTGTTCGGGTCGGCCAGCGAGAAGCCGTATTCGAAGCCCAGCACCGCCTCTTCCGACAGGGCCGAG
>JBJTLW010000075.1:0-29239 GCA_046063225.1 Novosphingobium sp.
CCAATCGGCCTCGGAGGTGACGTCGTGCTGGAAATAGGCGTCAGCGCCAAGGCCTTTTGCGGCTTCCGGAGCAAGGTCGCTGGCGATGACATGGGCGTGCGCCGCCTTCATCGCTTTCACCAGTTCACGGCCGATACCGCCATTTGCGCCGGTTACCAGCGCGACCACGTTATCGAGTGCAATTGTCATTGTGCGGTCCATCCTCCGTCCATGACCAGTTCTGCGCCGGTCATGAAGGCGCTGTCGGCACTGGCGAGGAAGAAAACGCCGGCTGCCAGATCTTCGGGTTGGCCAAGGCGGCCAAGCGGGGTGAGGGCGATCATGCCGTCCTTCAGCTGCTGAACGCTTTCCGCCGCGCCTTCATCGACAAGGGTCTGGAAGCCATTGTCCATCATCGGCGTCTCGATCATGCCGGGGTGCAGTGAATTGGCACGGATCGGCATCTTCTTGGTCGCGTATTCCAGCGCGATGCCCTTGGTGAACAAGCGCACTGCACCCTTGCTGGCGTTGTAGGCGGATGTCTCCACCGCGCCGACAATTCCGTACATCGAGCTGACGTTGATGATCGACGCGCCGCCTTTCACCGAGGTGCCGCTTTTCGCAAGCAGCGGGGTGAAGGCTCGGGTTCCAAAGAATACGCCATCGACATTTATCGCCATGATCTTGCGCCAGTCCTTGGTCGGATAGCTTTCGATCGCTCCGGTCGGGCCAATGCCGGCGTTGTTCACCAGAATGTGCAGAGCGCCGTGGTTTTCTGTCACGTGATCGACGGCACGCTGCCAATCGTCTTCGTTGGTGACGTCGGCCTGCAGATAGCTTGCCGCCTGACCAAGTCGGGCGAGCGTAGAGCTTGCCACCTCGCTGTCCGCTGCATCAAGATCGGAAAGGATGACTTGCGCACCCTCGGCAAGAAAACGTTCGACACAGGCCAGGCCGATGCCGCGCAGGCCGCCGGAAACAAAGGCTACCCGGCCTGTAAGCCGCTGCGCACCAAGATCGCTCATACACCCATCATCCCTGCTGTCGTTGCACCATCAATCACGTATTCGCTTCCGGAAACGAAGGCCGCTTCATCCGAGCTGAGCCAGGCCACCAGGCCGGCAATTTCTTCGACGGTCGCCATGCGTTTGAGCGGCGACATCGAATTGTAGGCGGCGCGCGTCGCCACCGGATCGCCAGACGTTTCAATCAAGTTGTTGATCATCGCCGTTTCGACGACACCCGGCAGAATGGCGTTGGTGCGGATCTTGTATCCCTGATTGCCGCAATGGACCGCCGCCGATTTGACCAGCGCGATTACCGCCGCTTTCGATACGGAATAGGCGACGAAATTGCCCATCGCGCGGTGTGCATTCATCGAGGAGTTGACCACGATCGACCCCGTCGGCCCGTCAGGGTTGTTCTTCATGGCGCGGATTGCGTGCTGGATGGTCAGCATCACGCCCGTCTGGTTGACAGCGATGACATTGTCCCACCCTTCGATACCGATGTCTTCGACGCTGCCATCGCCATGTTCGGTTCCCGCATTGGCAAAGGCGATGTCGAGGCGGCCGTGTTCTGCAAGGATGCTTTCCATCAGCGGGCCCCAGGCTGCTGCGTCCTGCACCTTGTGCGTGCGGAACGTCGCGCCGGTTTCGGCGCACAACGCTTCGGCTGCCTGCGCGTTCGATCCGGTGAAGATCACTTTCGCGCCTTCCGCCGCCAGCCGTTTGACGGTTCCCGCGCCAATACCCGAGGTTCCGCCAGTAACCAGCGCAACCCTACCTTCAAGCCGTTTGCTCACGGCACTCTCCCACATTGCCAATGTCGCTGGTTTGGCGGATTATTGCGACCATGCAACCTATGCTTTCGGTAAGGTGACGCGCGTGCGCGGGCGCGGCACTAAGGCCTGCAAACACAAACCGATCGGGATGAAGGATTCGCAGATCATGGCAGACAGAGACCCTGGCTTCGGCGGCAAGGAACGTAGCCCCGGCGTGAGCTGGAGCGAACTCATGGAGCAGGATTCGCGTCCCGTGCCCGGTTGGCTGGCTGAAGATTCCTACGAATACATGGGGTCGGAACCGATCGCGGCGTCGCGCTATACCAGCGAGGAATTCGCCCAGCTGGAACGGGAACGCATGTGGCCCTATGTCTGGCAGTTCGCCGCGCGTGAGGAAGACATTCCCGAACCAGGTGATTTTACCGTGTTCGACATGGCCGGCCGCTCGTGGCTGATCTCGCGCCAGGAAGATGGTTCGGTCAAGGCCATGCACAACGTTTGTCTGCATCGCGGTCGCAAGCTGCGGCTTGAAGATGGCAATGCGGACAAGTTCATCTGCCCGTTCCACGGCTTTGCCTGGAACAAGGACGGCAGCTTTGACCAGATGCCCTGCAAGTGGGACTTCAAGCATCTGGATAGCGAAAAGCTGCAGCTTCCCGAAGCGGAAGTGGCGAGCTGGCAGGGCTATATCTTCATTCGCGAAGAAAAGGGCGGTCCCAGCCTCGAGGAATTTCTCAAGCCGTTGCCTGAGTTTTTCAAGCGCTGGCGCCATGACGAGTGCACGACGGTCATCTGGGTGGGCAAGGAAGTTGCGGCCAACTGGAAGGTGACGGCCGAAGCCTTCATGGAAGCCTGGCACACCGTGATCACCCACCCACAGCTTCTGCCGTTCACGGGCGACTGCAACAGCGCCTACAACGTTTATGGCGACAATGTGAACGTCAACCTTGTGCCGTTCGGCGTGCTTAGCCCGCACGTCGATGCAGACGGCAAGTCCGAGCAGTGGATCGTCGACGAATTCATCAAGTTCAACGCGCGTTCGGGGGACAATTACGATCCCAGCGGTGATCCTTTCGCCGTTCAGGTTCCGGCCGACCAGACGGCACGTGAAGCGCTTGGTGCAGCCATGCGCAAGGCCTATTCCGAGCAAAGCGGCTACGATCACGAAGACGCGACCGACGCCGAACTGCTCGATGCGCTGGTCTATAACGTGTTCCCCAATTTCGCGCCTTGGGGCGGCTATATGCCGAATGTGATCTATCGCTGGCGGCCGGGCAAGACGCCTGACACCTGCATCATGGAAGTGCGCATCCTGGCGCGCGGCAAGAAGGGCGAGCCAGTGCCGCGCGGCGTCCCGATGAACTATCTGACGCTCGATCAGAAGTGGACCGAGGCGAAGGAACTGGGCGGGCTTGGCGATGTGCTCGAACAGGATATGGACAACCTGCCCTACGTTCAGCAGGGTCTGCACGCATCGAAGAACGGGCAGGTGCAGCTGGCGGACTATCAGGAAATCCGCATCCGCCATTTCCAGCGCACGCTAGACAAGTACATCAATGGTGAACTGGGGGCCAAGGCGTGAGCGAAGAGGCCCACCCGCCGCGAATCAACTGCGTCCTCATCTGCGGGGGCGTATGGCATGACATGGATTTTGCCCGGCTTGAGCTGCTCAAGCTGCTGGCCGAAGATCAGCGTGTGCGCACACGCGTGTTCGAAGACTATGAAAACCACGCCGCGCTGGCCGAGGCGGATATCCTCATCACCTATACCTGCGATGTCACGCCGTCACTCAAGGCGCAGGAGGTGCTTCGCAATTTCCTGACCGCCGGCGGGCGCTGGTACGCCCTTCACGGTACGAACTCGGTCTTGCGTCTTCTGGACAGCGGGCCAAACGCCGGTCTGTGGGATGCACCTCGCTGGGCACCGCTCATGATGGACATGCTGGGAAGCCAGTTCCTGTCGCACCCGCCGATCGCACCCTACACGGTCACCGTGGCCGATCCGGATCATGCGCTGACACAGGGTGTCGAGCCGTTCGAAACAACGGACGAGCTCTATCACATGGAATACCATGGCGACCTGCACGTCCTGCTGGAAACCGAATGCACGGAAGAGGGCACCGGATTCGTCGAAGCTGCCGATGCGCCGGGCACCCATCCGGTGATGTACATCAAGGGACACGGCAAGGGCGCGGTGCTGTACAACACACTTGGCCACTGCCGCGGACACTACGACCTTCAGCCGCTTGCCGATTGGTGGCCGACAGTGGACCGTTGCGCCTGGGATCTGCCGGTCTTTTACGATTTGCTGCGGCGCGGCATCGGCTGGCTCAAGGAACGCGAGGCCTGAGCGAGTTTGCCGGGGTCAGGCGATCCCGGCGAAACGATCGAGCGCGGTATCCGGATCATCGGGCCAGCGCGACAAGACCAGCAGGCGCTTGTGGCCGTGCCCGATAGACAACTCGTCGGTCACGCCCATGCCGCCGTGGAACTGGATCATTTCGTGACCCAGCATGATCGAGGCCGGTCCGATATGGGCGCGGGCACCTTGTACGGCAGTCGCAAAAGCGTCTGTACCATCGGAAACGAGAGCGAGATTCAGAAGCGCGCGGCTCTGTTCCAAGCTGGCGTATTGCGCAGCCATGCGATGCTGGATCGCCTGAAAATCGGCCAAGCGGGACCCGAATTGCCGGCGCGTGCGCAAGTATTCCAGTGTCTCCGCGAAGAGCCGTTCCATGATGCCGACGGCTTCGGCACAGCGAGCAAGGTTTGCGCGAGTTTGCGCCGCTTCGATGGCCGCATAACCGCCGCGCAGCGCGATAGCTCCGATGACATTATCGAGCGTCAGGGAGACCGCACTCGATCCGTCGGCCATGCGCCAGGACTTGATGGTCAGACCCTGCGTTCCTGAGGGAATGAAGTAGAGATCAAGCCCGTCGACGTCCCCCGGTTGACCGGCGCTGCGGGCGCTGACGATGAAACCGTCAACACCATTGGCGGCGGGCACATAGTCTTTCGTACCACTAAGGCACAGTCCGGCGCCATTGGCAGCGGCTTTTGTTTCGACCCAGAGTGAGCCGGGGCGGGCACGCGATTCGACGTGGGCGAGGGCAAGGCGACGTTTGCCGGACACCAGATCGGGCAACCATTGATCGCGCAGGTCATCCGGCGCGCCAGCAGCAAAAAGGCCGGCGCCAACCAGCACATTTTCGATAAGCGGTTCAACCACGAGGCCATTGCCGAGCGCTTCGAACACCGTGGCAATGCCGGTGGCATCCAGTCCAAAGCCGCCATCAGCTTCGTCAAACAGGGCCGCGATCAGCCCCAGTTCGCCAAGCAGGGACCAGTTGGCCTGCGAAAAGCCTGTTTCCGAGGCGACATATTCGCGCCGGCGCTCAATATCGTAGCGATCGCTGACGAAGCGTTCCGCCAGCGCCTTGAGCATTTCCTGGTCTTCGGTGAGGTCGAAATTCACCCACAACTCCCCTTGGTGGTCATTTTCTCTAACACCAATTCGGCCCGTTCAGTGCTGCGCAAAAGATTAGGATTGAAGGGCATCAAGAACGATTGTTCTTGTGGAATATCGCGGTATTGTGGGGCTCGGGTCAAACAAGGGAGAAAGCCGCTGCTCACTCAGGAGAGAATCGATGCAGTGCGCATATCGGACCCGCAGGATATTCGTCGGGCGGCAGAAGCGTTTGCCCTGATCGCGCGCGAAGCCGGCATGCGCGCCGCACCCGCTCACGACATTGCTGACAAGCGCACGCCGGTCGATGGGGAAGGGAATATCCTCGCCCTCGACGTATTCGGCTGGGGGGATGAAGAACGTGTCTGGTGGCGCAATTCGCGCATTGCACTCGATAGCCCGCTGACCTCGGCCTGCCGCTTCGAAGGCGAACCGTTCTGGGTCAACGCCGAAGGCTTCCATACACGCCAGCGCAATGCCTATCTGGCGTCGATTGACATGAACAACTTTGAACAGCGCGCGATGACGAGCGCGGCCATCGTGGTTCCCGTGCATCTGCCGTTCGGCCAGATCGGCGCCGTCAGCTTCAACCCGCTTGATCGCACGAAGACTGATCTTGAGAGTGAGTTCTTGGCGCACTCGGATTTCTTCGCCGTCTATTCGCGGGTGTTCATCTCCAGCTATGTGCACGCCATGGGGTCGGCCCAGGCGTTGCCGCCGGAATCACGGCTGTCGAAGCGCGAGGTTGAATGCCTGCGCTGGGCTGCGATCGGCAAGACGGATCTGGAAATCAGCATGATCATGTCGCGCAGCCGTGCGACCGTGCGCTTCCATATTCATAATGCCGCTATCAAGCTGAACGCGGTGAACCGCAGTCAGACCGTCTTCAAGGCTGCGCAGCTCGGGTATATCTCGCTCAACAACTGACCGGGCGCTTCAGGCACGATCTTCAAGCATCATGGCGGCGGCGCGCAGCCCGATCGCCATTGCAGGCGCATTGGTGTTGCCTGTGACGTGACCCGGGATGATCGAGCAGTCGGCCACGCGAAGCCCGGTAACGCCGTTGACGCGCAAACGCGGATCGACAACCGCTTCGGGGTCGCTTCCCATGCGGCATGAGCGGATAGCGTGAAGCCCGCAGCTGGACAGGCGGCCGAAGGCATCGAGCAACTCTTCATCGCTTTGAGCGGCAGGACCGGGTACCAGCTCCTCGCCAACCATCGCCCCCAGCGGAGACGAGGCCATATAGGCCCGCATCGCTTTCATCAGCGCGATGGCCGATGCGCGATCATGGTCCGTCGATAGCCAGTTCGGGATAATTTCGGGCAGGTCGCTGGCCTTGGGGCCTTTAATCGTAAGCGAACTTTCGCTCGTCAGACGCAGCAGCTGCCCATAGATCGTGACCCCGGGACGCGGGTCGATCTTGTCGAGCGGAACCGGATTGCCATCGTCAGAGACTTCGAACGTGTAGCCACCCAGATAGAGCTGCGCATCGGTTCGCCCGTCGGGGTGAGCGACGTTGAAGAATGCACCGACTTCAAATGGCCCCGTTGCCATGATGCCATCGTGGCGCAGCAGATATCGCAGCATGGCCAGGGCTGCGCCAATGCCAAAGAAGCTGCGGTTGGTGCCCTTGCCGTGATTCAGGCGGAACGGCATCGA
Source organism: Novosphingobium sp. (assembly GCA_046063225.1). Lineage (GTDB taxonomy): Bacteria > Pseudomonadota > Alphaproteobacteria > Sphingomonadales > Sphingomonadaceae > Novosphingobium. Next base: position 6,890 of record JBJTLW010000075.1, read on the forward strand.
GATCGAGAGGTGCTCGATCATTTTCCGTCCAACGTCAGGTGAATGGTGTACGACCTCAACACCAGCAGCCTTCAAAGTTTCGGCGTCTCCGATGCCAGAGCGTTGCAGCAGCAGCGGGCTTTCCATTGCACCACCCGACACAACGATTTCACCCGAGCAGGTGAAGCGCCTGGGTGCGCCGTTGACGAGAGCTTCCACAGCGATCGCGCGCTTGCCTTCAAAGACAATCCGCTCCGCAAGGGCCCCGGTAACGACCGTGACGTTGGCGCGCTTGCGGGCCGGAGTGAGATAGGTGCGTGCAGAACTTTCCCGGCGGCCCTTTCGGATATTGTGGCTGTAAAGCCCGACGCGCGGACCGGTCGACCCATTGAGGTCGTCGACCCGGGCCATGCCCATCGACACGCCGGCCTCGATCATCCGCTCGGCCAGTGGGTAGGTGTAGATAGCCGGATCAACGCGCACGCGCCCTCCCGACCCTCTGAGCGGTGCAGGTCCAGCAGCGTGATCTTCCAGTTCCAGGAAGGCGCGGGTCATGGAGTCGCCATTCCAGCCGATCGCGCCCATTGCCTCCCACGCGTCATAGTCTGCCGGCTCGCCCCGGCTCCAGATCATGCCGTTGATCGATGATGATCCACCAAGGCCTTTGCCTCTGATCCAGGTTTCGCCCGGCCGGCCATTGGCAACCGGATAGGCCCACATGTGTTCGGGCTTGGTCACCAGCTTGGCAACGCCTTTGGGCAGCGTGACCCAGAAGCTGTCATTCTCGCCGCCCGCTTCCAGCACCAGCACGCGCGACTTGCCATCCGCGCTCAGCCGTTCCGTCATGACACATCCGGCTGAACCCGCGCCAATCACGATATAGTCCCACGATTCCGTCATGCGTTCGGCGTTCCTTTTCCGGCCGAGATTGGCATAGATCGCGTCCATACCAGCCTAGTGTTTTGTCGAGTCGGAAACGCGCGCCTTTAAGTCTAGCCTGCGTCTATTCCGGTGCCTTGCAGAAAGCGCAGCCATGACCAAACCCACTGCCTTCGATCCCGTCGCCACCTGGCAGGACATGGTCCAGAAATGGGAGCATGAGATCAACAGCTGGTCGGGCAAGTTCACCGAGAGCGAACAGTTCAGCGCGGTGATGGGGCAGGCGACGAAGGCCTCGCTCTATGCGCAGAAGGCTATGGCAGAACACATGGAATCGGTGCTGCGCTCACTCAACCTGCCGAGCAAGACACAGGTCGAGGAACTGGCGGAACGTCTCGACGCCATTGAAGAGAGTATTGAGCGATTGCGTCTGGCGCTGGAGCCGGGTGCACGGATTCCCGAGCCTGAGAGCCCGCGCCCGTCACCGCGCCGTTCGCGCAAGCCCGGCGCTTGATGAGCGAAGCGCCCAGCCTTCCCGATCCCGATGAGGTGGCCGAGCGCGTTCGGCTCGAGGTCGATCGTGCGCTCAGCCGCAATATCAAGGGCCTCGATTTCCTGAATGCCGGGCGGCAGGACGTTGGCGCCATGGCGCGCGATCTTGTGCATCGCGATGGTACAGCGGCAGTCTATCGTTACCGGCCGATCCTCGATGAAATCTACCGATTGCCGCTGCTGATCGTGTCGCCGCCGAGCAACAAGGGCTATATCTTCGATCTCGCCAGCGGTCAGTCGATGGTCGAATACCTGCTGCAACGGGGCTATGATGTCTTCCTGCTCGATTGGATGCCCCCACGCCGCAACGAGTCCAACCTCTCGCTTGCGGACTATGTCGACCGCTTCATCGTCGATGCCGTTGCCGTGGTTCAGCGCGAAAGCGGCGAGGATGAGGTCTCTCTCGCCGGCTACTGCATGGGTGGGGCGCTGGCGACCATCTACGCCGCGCTTCACGCTGACGGGCCGGTCCGCAATTTCATTTCCTTCGCAACCCCCATTGATTTCACGCACATGCGGATGTTCCAGGTCTGGGCGGACAAGCGGCATTTCGATGTTGATGAGCTGGTCGATCAGTTGGGCATCATACCACCCGAAATCATGCTCGGCGCGTTCGACCTGATGCGTCCGGCCAATCGAACCGCCGGACGACTGCAGTTGTGGACCAACATGTGGAACGACGAATTCGTCAAAAGTTACCGCATGTTCGATCGCTGGGCGGCCGAAACACTGCCGGTCCCGGGCGAGTATTTCCGGCAGATCGTCAAGGACCTGATCTGGGAAAACAAGCTGCTGACAGGCGAGCTTGAAGTCGGCGGCCGTACGGTTGATCTGAAGCGCATCACCGTGCCGATCCTCGACATCGTTGCGCAACACGATCACGTTGTTCTGCGGGAAGCGGCGCTGCCGCTCATAACGCACACCGGATCGACCGACACCGAAGAAATCATCGCGAAGGGCGGCCATGTTAGCCTTGTGGCCGGCCCCGGAGCCTTGCGGCGGCTTTGGCCGCTAATCGACGCCTGGCTGGGCAAGAGGTCTATCTAATCATGAATTCGCATTCACGAACGTTCGAAATCGCCAGCGGCAGCGTTACCCTTCGGCCCATGCAGCGCGCTGACGCCGAAACAGTGCGAGCATTTGCCGAAAACCTGCCAGTTCACGATCTTCTCTTCCTGCAGCGCGACATTCGCAATGCGCGGGTGGTCGACGCCTGGCTTGATCAGATTGAATCCGGCCTGATTTCCAGCATGGTCGCCGTTGACGGCGGAGGCGAGCTGCTCGCCTGCACGGCGCTGGTGCGCGATGAACTCAGTTGGTCGCCGCATGTCGGCGAAATTCGCATCGTCATCTCGCTGCAGTCGCGCGGCGGGGGGCTAGGCCGCTTGCTTGCATCGGAATGCGTGCAGGCAGCCCGTATTGCCGGCATCGAGAAGCTGTTCGTCCGTATGACGCCCGATCAGCAGGCGGCCATTCGCGTATTCGAGGATCTGGGTTTCCAGCCGGAGGCTCTTCTTCGTGAACACGTGCGCGAAGCCGATGGGCGCACGCACGATATCCTCATCCTCGCGCTCAACCTGGCGCGCCAGCAGGCTCAACAAGGCGTATTCGGTCTGGGCCAGGAAGGCTGAATTGCCTCAGGGGAAGAAGGGAGAGAATGGCGTGCCCGAAGCGTCGAAGGCGCGCCAAGTGCCTTCCGGCATGGCGAGACGATCTGCCACCGCATAGAATACGCCCGGATTCGTCACAAAGCCAAAGTGGCTCGAATGAACTTCGATGTTCTCTGTAATGTCGTCAGTTTCGCTGACGCAGTTCTGCCAGGCGGTTATGCCGTCAGTTTTCGAATAGATGGCGGAAGACGGAACCTGAAGGGGATGATGTCCGTGTTCATACCGGCGACGCGTCTTCTCCGATGATGCCTTGTTCCCGGTCAGCAGCTCATACAGCATGGTGACGCTTGTCGCTCGTGGGTTGCCAGCAAATGGGCTGCCCAGTGCGATAACCTGACGCAGGCCATGGTGCTTGCGGCGCGCAGCTTCGCGGGCAATGACGCCGCCAAGGCTCCAGCCCACCAGGCTTACGTTCTGGCCCGTGCTGTCCGCGATTTCCTCGATCCGCTGGGCAACGTGCTCACCATTCTCGCCCGCGCTATGCTGGTCGAGATTCCAGCCAAGATCCCACGGGAAGACCTTGTATCCCATGAAGGTCAGGAATTGGCGCAGCATCAAGGTCATGCTGTCGGTCGTGGCGAAGCCGGGCAACACCATGACCGGATGACCATCGCCTTTTGGCGCCATGCCAAGGATGGGCATGGTCAGCATCAACGAGCTCGCCTCGGCCGCCATGCGGAAGGGTTCCAGCATGGTCCAGAACAGGGCTGGCCGCTTGATGGTATCGGGTTCGTGCAGCGGCATGATGCGGCTATCTCTCTTGCGCTCGGCGAAATTGACGACCGACATTTTGATTCCCCGTTTTGCGTAAGAGAACCTGTCATAGACTGGCGCAATTACCAGCCTAGCGTTTTGATGAGTCGGATTCTTGGGCCAAGCGGTCTTAAAGGCTTCAATGTCCGGAATCGTCACCGGGATTGGAGCATATGCGCGCGATTGCCGAAGGCCTTTTTACCGATGAACCCGCGCCGCGTCTGGTCGGCGCTCGGCATCGTGCATCCGGCCGGATCGTGTTTCCTTGCCCGGAAGGTTCGGACTATGAACCCTGCGCGCTTGGCCGACAGGGAACGCTTTGGTCCTATACCATCCAGCGATATCGCCCGAAGTCACCGCCCTATGCCGGACCAGAGGATTTTGCGCCTTGGCCTGTGGCCTACGTGGAACTTCCTGGCGAAACCATGGTCGAGGCGCGTCTGACTAACGTGGCCTTTGCTGAGATCGCGATCGGAATGCCGCTTGAACTCACCTTCATTCCGCTTGATCCGGCTGCGGCTGACCCGGTGATGATTCATGCTTTCCAGCCGCTTCCCGCATCTTCGGGAGCCTGCGCATGAGCGATGTGTGCATCGTTGGCATCGGCATCCACCGCTTCGGGCGCACCGATGGGCTGTCGGGTCTGGATCAGGGCGTCTTCGCCGTGCGCGAGGCACTGGCCGATGCAGGCGTCGAATGGAAGGACGTCCAGTTTGCCTATGGCGGTTCGGATTCGGCGGGCAATCCTGACACCATGGTCGAGCGACTGGGGCTGACCGGCGTCCAGTTCATCAATGTGCGCAACGGCTGCGCGGCTGGCGGGTCGGCGCTGTTTTCCGCGCAGATGGCGATCAAGTCCGGTGAGTTCGATCTTGGCCTTGCCGTCGGTTTCGACAAGCACCCGCGCGGCGCCTTCAATGCATTGCCCAGCGAATACAACCTGCCGGAATGGTATGGTGATGCCGGCTACATGATCACCACCCAGTTCTTTGGCGCCAAGATCATGCGGTACATGCACGAACACGGGATTTCGCCTGAAACGCTTGGCCGCGTGTCGGAAAAGGCATTCCGCAACGCGGTTCATGCGCCTCACGCCTGGCGCCGGGAACCGGTATCGCTGCAGGAGATCATGGATGCGCCCATGGTGTCGGACCCATACACAAAATACATGTTCTGCTCGCCGGCCGAGGGCGGCGTCGCGCTACTTTTGGCCAGCGAAAAGAAAGCACGGGAACTCGGCAAGCCTCTCGTCCGGCTGAAGGCGGCCGCCATGCGCACGCGGCCACCCGGTTCGTTCGAGGTCTTTGCGCCTTCGGTCGATATTCATCCAGAAGGTTCAGGTCCGCGCGGATCGGCCACCCGCATCGCTTCTGCCGATGCCTTCCGTATGGCCGGGATTGGCCCGGAAGATATCCAGGTTGCCCAGCTTCAGGACACGGAAGCTGGTGCCGAGATCATGCACATGGCCGAAAATGGCTTTTGCGCTGATGGCGATCAGGAGCAGTGGCTGGCGGCGGGGCGGACGGAAATTACTGGCCGCCTGCCGGTCAACACCGACGGCGGCTGTCTGGCCTGCGGTGAGCCGATTGGCGCGTCGGGCCTGCGGCAAGTTTACGAAAATGTCGTGCAATTGCGCGGCGATGGCGGCGGACGGCAAGTGCCGAACGCACCCAAGACCGCATACAGCCACGTCTATGGTGCACCGGGCGTGTCTGCGGTGACGATTCTGGAACGCTGATGGATATCGAACTTTCCCCCGACGAGACGGCTTTCCGCGACGAGGTTCGGGCGTTCATTCGTTCGCATCTTCCACCGGCCGTTAAGAGCGGTGCGGCCGCCTCTCCGACCGTTTTTGTCGAACCGGAAATCGGTCAGACGTGGAACGCGGTGCTGCACAAGCATGGTTGGCTCGGCTATCAATGGCCTGAGGAGCACGGCGGTACGGGTTGGAGCCCGGTACAACGCTACATATTCGAAAAGGAATGCGCGCTGGCGGGCGCCCCCAATCTTACGGTTTTGGGCCTTAAGCTTGTCGCCCCAGTGATCTGGACTTTCGGGACCGACGAACAGAAAGCGTTCTATCTTCCGCGCATCCTGTCCGGTGAAGATTATTGGTGCCAGGGATTTTCGGAGCCTGGCAGCGGGTCTGATCTGGCATCTTTGCAGTGCCGGGCGGTGCGTGTCAGCGATGCACAGGGCGATCGCTACGTGTTGAATGGTTCGAAGATCTGGACGACCCATGCCCACCACGCAAACCGCATGTTCTGCCTTGTCCGTACTGACCCTGACGTAAAGAAGCAGGCCGGAATTACATTCCTGTTGGTCGACATGAACCAACCGGGGATTTCGGTGCGGCCGATCCTCACGGTTGCCGGCGATCACGAAGTCAATCAGGTATTCCTGGAAGATGTTGTCGTTCCGGTGTCGGACCGCATTGGCGAAGAAGGGCAGGGCTGGGCCATCGCCAAGTTTCTGCTGGAAAATGAGCGCGGCGGCTCCTGCCACGCGCCCAAGCTGATTTACGATCTCGACCAGCTCGAAGCGGCAGCCGAAGACGAAAGCGATGGGCGGGGCGGCACCATGGCAAGCGATCCGCAGTGGCGCCGAAAGGTTGCGCGGGCACGGCTTCAGGTCCAGGCGCTGGACATGATCGAGCTGCGCATCGTTGCCGATCTGGCCAAAGGCCGCACGCCTGGGCCGCAAACGTCGCTGACCAAGCTGCTGGCATCGAACCTTCGGCAGGAAATCGATCTGCTCGCGGTCGACCTGTTCGGTGCGGCTGGCCTGCAACTTGACCCGTCGCGACCGCTTTATGGCGACAACGGGCCCGAACCGATCCATTCGGCGGATGCACAGGTCGCATCTGCCCGCTATCTCAACAGCCGCGCTTGGACGATCTTCGGCGGATCGAACGAAGTTCAGGCCAATATCATTGCCAGGTCGGTACTCGGCCTGTGAAGGGAGAGAAGGAACAGCCATGCAGCTGAGCCGCGAAGCGTTGTTGCGCGCCTATCGACAAATGAAGGTGACCCGCGAGTTTGAGGAACGCCTGCACGTCGAAATCCAGACCGGCGAAATCGCCGGCTTCACGCACCTCTACTGTGGGCAGGAAGCTGTCGCAGTCGGGGTTTGCGAACATCTTGATGTCGAAGACAAGATTGTCTCGACGCACCGAGGCCATGGTCACTGCCTTGCCAAGGGCTGCGACGTGAACGGCATGATGAAGGAAATCTGGGGCAGTCGCGAAGGTCTGTGTAAGGGCAAGGGCGGTTCCATGCATATTGCCGACGTCGATCAGGGCATGCTCGGCGCCAATGGCATCGTGGGCGCCGGTGCGCCGATCGCGGTGGGTGCTGCGCTGGCCGCCAAGCTTGATGGCAAGGGCAAGGTTGCCATCACCTTCTCGGGCGACGGGGCCTGCAACCAGGGTACGACGTTCGAGGCCATGAATCTGGCGGTTGTTACGCAGGCGCCGGCGATCTTCGTTTTTGAGAACAACCATTATTCGGAACACACCGGCGTTGACTACGCCGTGGGCACGGCCGGCGACATTGCCAGCCGTGCCGAGGCGTTTGGCATGAGGGTTTGGCGCGGCGACGGCACCGATTTCTTCGCGGTTCACGACACCATGCGCGAAGTCCTGGAACACGTGCGTGCCGGCAACGGCCCCGCAGCCGTCGAATTCGACACTGAACGTTTCTTTGGACACTTCGAAGGCGATCCCCAGCGCTACCGCGGGCCGGGTGAAATCGACCGCATCCGCGAAACGCGTGATTGCCTGAAGAACTTCCGGGCGAGCGTCACCAACGCCAAGCTGCTCACCGATGCCGATCTTGATGCGCTGGATGCGGAGGTTCTGGACGCCATCGAAGCCGCGGTTGCAGCATCGCGCGCAGCCGACCGTCCAACCGCTGAAGACGTCCTTTCCGACGTCTATATCTCTTACTGATCCGCAGGAGCGCGAAGACAATGGCACAGATGATGTACCGCGACGCCGTGCTTTCGACGATCGCAGAGGAAATGGAACGCGACCCCAACGTGGTCGTCTTGGGTGAAGACGTTGTTGGCGGCATGGGAACAGCTGGGGGCCCCGAAGCCATCGGCGGTATCTGGTCGACTTCTACCGGACTGTTCGGAAAGTTCGGCAAGGATCGGGTGATCGATACGCCGATTTCCGAAAGCGCCATCATGGGCGCGGCGGCCGGCCTCGCCCTGGCAGGCAAGCGCCCGATCGCCGAACTGATGTTCGCCGACTTCATCGGCGTCAGCCTTGACCAGATCTGGAACCAGATCGGCAAGTTCCGCTACATGTTCGGCGGCAAGACGCGCTGTCCGGCGGTGATCCGCATGGCTTACGGCGCGGGCTACAACGCCGCTGCCCAGCACAGCCAGTCGGTCCATCAGATCCTCACCGGCATGCCGGGGCTCAAGGTCGTCATGCCGACCACGCCGGCCGATGTGAAGGGCCTGCTGCGCACCGCGATCCGCGATGACGATCCGGTGATCTTCCTGGAACACAAGGCGCTTTACGGCGTCACGGGCGAGGTGCCGGACGATCCGGATTTTGCCATCCCGTTCGGTCATGCCCGGCTGTCGCGGGCAGGTGAGGATGTGACCATCGTGTCGACCGGCTTGCTACTCGGTTTCTGCGAGGCTGTGGCGGACAAGCTGGCTGGCGAAGGTATCGGTTGCGACGTTATCGATCTTCGCACGACGAGCCCGCTCGATGAAGAAGCGATCATCGATTCCGTTGAGGTCACGGGGCGCCTTATCGTCGTCGACGAAGCGCCTCCGCGCTGCTCGGTTGCCGGCGACATCGTGTCTCTCGTCGCCAACAAGGCTTTTGCCAGCCTTAAGGCGCCGCCGCAGACCGTCACGCCGCCGCACACGCCGATCCCCTTCGCGCGCGAACTGGAAAGCGCATATCTGCCGTCGGTCGACAAGATCGAAGCGGCCGTCCGCAAGGTTCTCAACTGGCGCTAAGGAGCTGGCCATGTCCAACATACGCGCCTTCTGCATGCCCAAGTGGGGCATCGAAATGACCGAAGGCACCATCGCCGAGTGGATGGTGAACGAAGGCGATGCCTTCAAGAAAGGTCAGGTCCTGTGCCTGATCGAAACCGCGAAGATCACCAACGAGGTCGAAGCGGAATACGATGCCGTCGCCAAGCGCATCCTGATTGGTGCGGGCGGAGATGCCGAGCCGGTGGGGGCACTTCTGGCGGTCTTTGCCGATGCTGATGCAAGCGACGCGGACATCGACGCGTTCGTTGCCGATTTTCGCCCCGCCGACACGGCTGTCGCGGCCAAATCCGGCAGCGCGCAGCCTGCTGCTGCACTCGCTGCTGCCGCGTCGGCTCCGGCCGCTTCCACACGAGTGAAGATTGAGACGAACCGTCCGATTAGCCCGGAAGCGCTTAAGCTTGCCGAAGCGGAAGGCATCGATCTCGCCGGGATCGAAGGCTCAGGGCGTGGCGGCCGCATCACCTATCAGGATGTGCATCAGGCCTTGCGGCCCGAAGCGCGTCCGGCTTTGCGCGGCGCGGCAGTTCTGGTAGAAGACGACGCGCAAGTCTTCGCGTCGCCATTGGCACGCCGCATCGCGGCTCTTCATGGTATCAGCCTTGCCGGTCTTGCCGGGACGGGCGCACGTGGCCGCATCTCCAAAGCGGACGTTCTGGCCCTCGTTCCTGCGCCGGCTGCTGCGCCTGTCGGCTTTGGCACGCCGGACTTCGTGCCGGTCGATAACCGCCCGCAGGTTGAGCCCTTTGACCGCGTGCGCAAGGTGGTGGCGCGCCGTCTGACCGAAGCGAAGCAGCAGATTCCGCACTTCTACCTTCGCGTATCCGCGCGGGCAGACGAACTTGTCGTCCTGCGCAAGACGGCCAATCTGGTGCTCGGCTGCAAGGCTTCGATCAACGACTACATCGTCAAAGCGGTCGCCATGGCGCTTGTTCGCCATCCCGACGTCAACGTGCAGGTTCATGGGGAAGAATTGCACAAGTATCCGCACGCCGACGTATCGATTGCCGTCGCCAGCCCAAAAGGGCTTGTCACGCCAGTGATCCGCCAGGCAAACCGTATGCGAATTGATCAACTGGCTGCCGAATCCCGCCGCCTGATCGACAAGGCGACGGCTGGACGGCTGGGAATGGAAGATATGGAGGGCGGCACGTTCTCCGTATCCAACCTGGGGATGATGGGCGTTGAGCAATTCGATGCGATTATCAATCCGCCTCAGGGCGCAATTCTTGCGGTTGGCGCGATGACGCGTCAACCGGTGGAAACGGCCGATGGCGACATTGCCTTCGAAAGTCGCATCGCGCTGACCCTGTCGGTCGACCACCGCGCAATTGATGGTGCAGGCGGCGCGGCATTCCTGCAAACGCTGAAGGGGCTGATTGAAGCTCCGGAAGGGCTGTTCCAATGACCGACGCCAAGGTTCCTGCAAATCCCATCACGGCGCTGGGTCCGGTAGGTCAACTTGCCTACCTGCCGAGCGACTTCGATGCCTCACTGAAGTACTGGACCGAGACGATGGGGGTAGGGCCGTTCTTCCTGCTGCCCAACGTCTCGCTTGGCGATTGCAAGTACAAGGGCGTGCCTACCGGTACGGTCTTCTCCATCGCCATTGCCTATTGGGGCGATGTGCAGATCGAACTCATCCGCGCGGAGAATGACGAGCCCGGCCTCTACACCGGCGAATATGCGGTGAAGGATCGCCTGCATCACATCTGCATTTTCGTCGATTCGATCGCGGAAGCGCGTGCTGCGGCGGCAGCCGTGGGAGCGGAAATTCTCGTCGAAGGCAAGGTTGGTGAGGATGGCGAGGTAATATATGTCGATCCGGGCGCAGGCCCAGGACACGTCATCGAGCTGCTTCAGAACATGACTGGCGCCGCTGAAATCTTCCAGATGATCAAGGATGCCGGCAAGGGTTGGGACGGTAGCCACCCGCTTCGCGTTCTTGGCTGAACTCTAATTGGAAAAAACATGACTATTTCCCAGGAAGCGATGGAAATCGCAGCAAAAGTCGAATCTTTTGTTCGTGAGACCGTAATTCCATACGAAGCGGATGGTCGCCGCGATCATCACGGCGCTCCGAAGGACGAGTTGGTCTATGAAATGCGGGAAAAGGCTCGCGCTGCCGGCGTTCTGACACCGCACATCATGCCTGACGGATCGCACCGCAGCCAGCAGGATACCGCGGCTATCCTCATTCGTTCCGGCCTGTCGCCGCTGGGGCCGCTGGCTTGCAACACCAATGCTCCCGACGAGGGCAACATGTACCTGATCGGCCATGTCGGATCGCCCGACCTGAAGGAGCGCTTTCTCAAGCCTCTGCACGAAGGGCGCGCACGTTCGGCCTTCCTGATGACCGAGCCCTCAGAATGGGGCGGGGCGGGGGCAGACCCCTCTATGATGAAGACGCGCTGCGAACCGGATGGCAACCACTGGGTGATCAATGGGCGCAAGTGCTTCATCACGGGTTACGAGGGGGCCAGCGTTGGCATCGTCATGGCCAAGGCGGATGAGGGCGCCTGCATGTTCGTCGTCGATCTGCCCGATCCGGCGATCCGCATCGATGCCATCCCCAACACGATCGACAGCTCGATGCCGGGCAGCCATGCGACACTGACGATCGAAAACCTGCGTGTTCCGGCTGATCAGATGCTGGGATCTGCCGGCGAAGGCTTCAAATATGCGCAGGTGCGGCTTTCGCCGGCCCGTCTTTCGCACTGCATGCGATGGCTCGGCTGCTGCATTCGTGCGCAGGAAATCGCCACGGATTACGCGTGTCGCCGCGAAGCATTCGGCAAGCCGTTGATCGAACACGAAGGCGTTGGCTTCATGCTTGCGGAAAACCGCATCCTCATCAAGCAGTGCGAGCTGATGATAGACTGGTGTGCCAGCGTCCTCGACACCGGTGATCTGGGCACGATCGAAAGCTCCATGGCCAAGGTGTCCGTGTCCGAAGCGCTGATGAAGATTGCCGATAATTGCGTGCAGGTGATGGGTGGAACCGGCGTTACCGGGACGACGATCGTCGAGCAGGTTTTCCGTGAAATTCGTGCGTTCCGCATTTACGATGGCCCGACCGAGGTTCACAAGTGGAGCCTGGCAAAGAAGATCAAGCGCGATTGGAAACTCGCGCAGGGAGCCTGATGGTGGAAAGTGCCGAGCTTGCTGCCGCGAACGTGGGCACGACCCCGGTTCGGGAAGGCTACGCCTTTGACGAGGTCGCACTTGCCGCCTGGATGGAACAGCACGTAGACGGTTTCTCGGGGCCGCTTACGGTCGAACAGTTCAAGGGCGGTCAATCGAACCCTACCTACAAACTGGTCACCACGGGCAAGTCCTATGTGCTGCGCCGCAAGCCGCCGGGCGAACTGCTGCCGGGTGCCCATGCCGTGGACCGCGAGGCGAAAGTTCTGTCGGCGCTTGGCAAAGCCGGGTTTCCCGTTGCGCACGTTTTCGGGCTTTGCACGGACGAAAGTGTGATTGGCACCATGTTCTATGTCATGGACATGGTCGAGGGCCGGGTATTCTGGGACGCATCGCTGCCCGAGATCCCGCGTCATGAGCGTGCCGCCTATTTCGACGCGATGAATGCCGCCATGGCGCAGTTGCATTCGTACGACCCCGAAGCGATCGGCCTTGGCGATTATGGCAAGCCCGGAAATTATTTTGCCCGGCAGATTGGTCGATGGGGCAAGCAGTATCTTGCCGATGAACTCGCTGGCCGAAATGCCGATATGGACGCTGTGCTCGAATGGCTGCAGGGCAATATTCCGGAAGGCGATGAAACCAGCGTCATTCACGGCGATTTCCGCTGCGACAATATGATATTCCACCCGAGCGAACCGCGCATTCTGGCGGTGCTTGATTGGGAGCTGTCAACGCTTGGTCATCCGCTTGCAGACTTTGCCTATCACGCAATGATGTACCGCGTCCCGCCCGATATCGTTCCTGGCCTGGGCGGGGCGGATGTTGATGCGTTGGGCATTCCGACAGAAGAAGAATATGTCGCCGCCTATTGCCTTCGCACCGGGCGGGACGGCATTGCCAACTACACGTTCTACCTCGCTTTCAACCTGTTCCGGCTGGCTGCTATCTTTCACGGCATCAAGGGCCGTGTGCTGCGCGGTTCGGCGGCCAATGCGCAAGCCGCTCAGCGCGCCGAATCCTTCCCGAGGCTAGCGCAGCTGGCGCGTGAAGCGATGGAGGAGTGCGCCTGATCTTCTTCTGGGCGCGAACCCCGGTCATCTGCCCGCAAGGCTGCCTGTGCTAGACGCCAGACCCTAGTTGGTTTGTCGGAGACTAACCGGGTGAAGTTCGATCGTCGCACCGTCCTGCAAGGAACGGCCCTGGGGATTCTGGGGCTTTCGGTTCGCGTTCAGGCCCAGCAAGCCAGCTTTACGCCAGAGCAATTTGGCGCGAAAGGTGATGGGGTAACCAATGATACCCGCGCTTTCGCGCGCTTATCGGCTGCCGTATCGGCTCGCGGTGGCGGACGGATCGTGCTGCGCAAGACGACCTATGTGGTCGGCCTGCAAAGCCCATCGGGCGCCGGACGCAGCGATTATTCCTTTCAGCCCGAACCCATCCTGAAATTTGACGGTCTGCCAACCGGGCTCAGCATCATCGGTAATGGCGCACGCCTGAAGTGCGCAGGCAACTTGCGGTTTGGCACATTCGATCGGGGAGGCCGAAAAACCAGCAATCCCATGCCCTTCCTGCGTCGGGGTGAACTGGCGACGCCCTATGTCGCGATGATCGCTGTCGAGCGCTGCCGAGGGCCGATTGAGCTGCGCGACATTGAACTGGACGGTAACGCGGCTGGCTTGCAGATCGGTGGTCAATACGGCGATGTTGGCTGGCAAATTCCCGCGATGGGCCTGCTGTTGCGAGACAATGCGGGAGGGGAGACGGTTATCGGCCTTTATTCGCACCACCATGCGCTCGACGGGATACAGATCGACGGGCTCGACAGCGACCGTCCGGGGGCGCCGGAATCGCGACTTGAGAATGTGCGCTGCGAATACAACGGCCGACAGGGCGTAAGTTTCGTTGGCGGCCGGCGCTATCTGTTCCGCAACTGCAAGTTCAACCACACGGGCCGAGGCCCCTTGATGAGCGCGCCGACCGCTGGCTTCGATATCGAGGCGGAGGGCGGCAAAAGGGTGCGCCAACTGCGTTTCGAGCTTTGCGAATTTGCCAACAATGGCGGGGCCGGACTGGTGGCCGACAGCGGCGATAGCGCCGACGTTTCGTTCACCACCTGCACGTTTATCGGCACCACGAACTGGGCTGCCTGGCCGAACAAGCCACGGTTCCGGTTTCAGGGTTGCCGCTTTGTCGGATCGATCTGTAACGCCTTTGGCAGCGATCGTGCGGAACAGGCCGTGCAGTTCCGCGATTGCACCTTCCGCGATGCGCCCGGAACCTCCAGCTATCCCCGCGTCTATGGTTCCGTGCCGAGCCTGCCGATTGCCGATCTGTCGTCGAGCGAAAACGTGCTGTTCGAACGCTGCCAGTTTCAGCTGACGGCGGGCGCGGTTCTGCCATGGTCGGTCAAGGCGATCTATGCCGATTGCACTATGTCGCAGGTTTCGTCGCGAGAAAGCTATCCGCGCGGGACGTTTCGCGGACGTAATTCGCTATCCGGCAAGATCGGGCTGTCAGGTTCGCGCAACCTGGGTGAGGTCATCGTCAACGGACGCCGACTGGGGCAGGGGATAGTTCCCTGATGGTTTTGCCGCCTAGCCGGTAACGATGATGTCTACGCCAGCTTTGCGCGCCGCCGATTGCATGGCCGGTGGAATTGCGTCGGTAATAATGGTGTCAATTTCTTCCAGTCCGCAGACGATCGTTCCTGACTGCGAAGAGAACTTGGAACTGTCGACCATCAGGATGACCTTTTCCGACTTGTCGATGAGCCTTCGTTCGGCTGCAACCAGAACGACGTCGGCCTGCATGATGCCCTGCGGCCCCACCGCAGCGGCACCCATGAACAGCTTCGGCGCGTGAAAACGCGGCATCGATTCTTCACCGGCTGCGGCGAGGATAATGTTCTGTTCGCGAAACACCGTACCGGAAGGCAGCAGGATTCGTGTCCCCGCTTGCGGCAACAGCGCATTGACGATGTAGAGCGAGTTGGTGAGCACCTGGCAGTCGAGCCCGGCAAGGTGCGGGCACATCTGCAGCGTCGTGGTGCCGCCATCGATCATCACGCCCTCGCCCGGCTGGACGAGCGCGGCTGCGGCTCGCCCAATCGCTTGCTTGGCCTCCAGGTTCTGCGTGATCGATTGATCGAACGGTGTTCCGATCAGCCGGTGGGAGGCATCGTCCTTGCCGGCTGATTTGGCGCCGCCATGCACCCGCGAGATCCGGCCTGCCTGTTCCAGCCGAGACAGATCGCGCCGGATTGTTGCCGGCGAGGCGTCCAGCTTCGCTTCAAGATCGCGATAGCTGACGAATCCCGACGGCTGCAGAAATTCCAGGATCAGGCGTTCACGCTCTTCTGCATGCATGATCGACTATCCTCGTTCAGCCTCCAGCTGCTCCAGGGACTTCCCTTGATTGCTGGGCGCCCAGATATAGCCGATCAGGCCGGATGCAACCAGAAATCCGGTGAGGATCCAAGCGAGCGTGTGGAAGTCCGCCGAAGCGAGAGCAGGGACGGCAAGGCTCCAGATGCCAAGGCCGATGCGCACCACGGCAAAAGTCACCCCCTGCGCGGTCGATCGGATTGCCGTCGGGAACAGCTCGGCGCTCCACAGCTGGAAAAAGCTCTGCGCACCGAATCCGCCGGCTATGCCCATGATGACGATGTGAATGATCACCACGGGCAAGGTGAATGGCAGCACGGCCAGTAGCGCCATTCCGACCACGTGCAGCAAGGCGGAAATGCCGAACATGGTGCGTTGGTTGACCTTGTCGGACAGCGTCATGAAGATGGTCAGGATCGACAAAATTCCAATGCCGAAATAGCTCGCCGGGACGACGGTGGCGGCCCATTCAGGCAAATTGTTCTGCTCGATCAGATAGGGCGTGAAGAAGCCGTTGTAGCCGGCCCACAGGTTCCAGAGGCCGTACATGCAGACCAGATAGAGCATCGACTTCACGTAACGCGCGCTGAACAGTTCGCGCCAGTTGATGCCCGGTGCGTCGCCACCCTTGGCGGCCTGGCTTTCTTCCCAGCGGTGCGATTCCTTCATTCGGCTGCGCAGGAAGGTCAGCGCCAAAGCCAGAACGGCAAGGTGGATGAAAAGCCAACGGATACCTTCGATGCCATAAGGCTTGAGGAAATAGGCGGCCAGCAGAACGATAACAGGGCCAAGATACCAAAGCACCTGTGCCACGCCGGAATGGGCACCGCGCTTGGTATCGGGTGCCTGTTCGGCAATCAGTGACCAGCTTGCCGGAATGTCGGCGCCAACGGCCAGACCGACCAAGAGGAAACCCGCAATGATCATCCAGGCTGAGCTGGCGAAGATCAGGAACATCATGCCGAACGCGTAAAACAGCATATCGTACTGATAGATCTTCTTGCGGCCGAACCGGTCACACAGCCAGCCGCCGATGAATGCGCCGACGCCTGCCGATATTGCATTGGCGCTGAAAGCGGCAATCAGGCCGATGAAGCTGTCGGAAAGGCCGTAGATTTCCTTCCACAAGGCCAATGCGACTGATCCGGCCACGATCGAGCCGGCATCGATGTAGTTCGCAAGGCCGGCGAGAATGGTATCGCGCCAGCTTTCTTTTCCGGTCGTGGCAGTCGTCATCGGTCGTTTCCTCCCCTCGGAAATGTCAGGCAAAAGCGTCTATCGCGTCGTACCAGGCGTCACGGTACGCATTCAGGTCACGGTCGAGCGGTTCGACCCTGCAGACCGTTCCGGGCGGCACAAGATGCGGCGCGGCAAGCCGCAGCGCGCCAAACGATACGTCCGCCTCGGCGCTGGCCGTGTAGACCTTCGTGTCCGGGCGCAAGCTCGCGAGTGCGCGGGTGAAAAGGGCGGAACGAGCAAAGCGTCCCTCTATCAGCAGCCGGTCTTTCGACCCGATTAGATCCAGAGAAGCATCGGTCATCAACGCCGCATAAAGCGTCGCCGCTGCGCTCCGTTCAGCTTCGTCGTCTGGCCATTCAATCAGCCGGCCGACGCTGTCAGGGAAAGGCCCACAACCGCGCAGCTGGCTCGGCAGGGCCATGGCGCCGGTGTGCAGCACGTCGGAAAGGCCATCGAGACGATCGTGGTCGATGCGAGCGCCGAGGATGTCGAGTTCGCGTCCGCCCATGAAGCGCGCCGATGGCACCGCGTGGCCAAAGACGTCGACGTTGACCAGGCAATCGCGATCTTCCGGCAAGCTGGCGATGTCCAAGGCCTGGCCCGCAAGGCGCATGGAAATAAACCATGTGCCGGTTGACAGCACTGTCGCCTCGTTCGCTGCGATTTCGGGAAAACCGCGCGCGGCGTGAAGGGCGGCGTTGGAATCGTGCAGCCCGGCATAGATCTTGATCGTGGGCGACAGACCAATTTTTGCCGCGATATCGGGTCGAAGTGTGCCGATGACGTCACCAGCCTTCGCCAGTGGGGCGAACTGATCGGCCCAGCCGCGACTCTTGGCGAGTGCGGAATAATCGCCGGCAGTCGGCGCCCAAAGGTCTGAATGGCAGCCAAGGCTGGTCGCCTCGCTGACCGCGACACCGCTCAATAGCCAGGCCCAGTATTGCGCATAGGGCATCAGCGTTGCGCCCGAAAGCAAGCCCGCTTGCTCCAGATAGTGCAACTGCGCACCGAAATTGAGGCCACAGGGCAGGGCGGGTGATCCGGTTTCGCCAAAGCCGGAACGTTGCTGGCGATATTCGGCAAGGATGGTAGCGGGAATGTCCCACTCATAATCCATCGGTGGGCAAACGAGTTCGCCATCGCGCACCGCCACGACCGCCGCGCCATGCGTTACCGGCACTATCGCTTCGACAGGGTGCCCGGCAAAACGTCCGAGTGTTTCGAGCACCCAGTGCGCGTTCGCTTCTGCATCAAGCGGGGCAAAGGGCGCGGCGGGAAGGCGGTCGTTTGCGCGCGTGTACCGATCGACGCACTGGCCATCGCGCGACCAAAGCGTGATCTTGCCATGAGTCTTGCCCAGATCGACGGTGATGTAGGCGCCTTGCGGCAAGATGCTCTCCCTAAAAACGATGCCAAATGATCAATAGCAATCATCATTGATCGTTTCCAGTTAAATTGCTACATCAACGCCAAGGCGAGTCAATCGCCGCGAAAAATCGCCTGTGAACACCGAGGAACACCATGAACGCTCAGACCCCGATCGCCGCCGCGGCCCTGCCTTTCGCCGTGCCAGCCAGCCGTTGGGACGATGCTGTCGCGGCGGGCCTGAGCGAACCGGAATTGCTTCTCTATCGCTCAAACCTGCTTGGCAGCGATCTGACCGTCACGAATTTTGGCGGCGGAAACACTTCGGCAAAGGTGACCGAAGTGGACCCGTTGACGGGTGATGCGGTTGACGTGCTGTGGGTCAAGGGGTCAGGCGGCGACATTGGCTCGATGAAGCTCGATGGCTTTGCCACGCTCTATCAGGAAAAGCTGCTTGGCCTTGAAAAGCACTATGGCGGCCCGGATGACGATGACAAGATGGTCGGCTTCCTGCCGCACTGCACCTTCAACCTGAACGGCCGTGCGGCCAGCATCGATACGCCGCTGCACTCGCTCCTGCCCTTCGCGCATGTCGATCATGTCCATCCCGATGCAATTATTGCCCTGGCCGCAAGTTCAGGCGGTGAAGCCGCGACGCGGGAAATCTGGGGCGGAAAGATCGGCTGGCTGCCGTGGAAGCGACCCGGCTACACTCTCGGCGTGATGCTGCGGGATTTCGTCAAGGCGAACCCCGGTGTCGAAGGCGTGATGCTGGCGGGCCATGGCATCATCTGCTGGGCCGATACAGCCAAGGCCTGTTACGAGCATACGGTGGGGCTGATTGCCGATGCTGCGGCCTATCTCAACGCCAAGATGGCTGAGAAACCGGCGTTCGGCGGGCAGGTCCTGGCGCCGAACCCAGAGCGTGCGGCAATCGCCGCCGATCTCATGCCGCGCCTTCGCGGTTTGATGACCGGGACGCGCCGCAAGCTCGGCCACTATTCGGACGATGCCGAAGCGCTGGAATTCGTCGGTTCGGCGCAGTTCGAACGCCTTGCCGCGCTGGGTACATCCTGCCCCGATCACTTCCTGCGGACGAAGATTGCGCCGCTGACACTTGACCCAGCCAGGCTGGCTGATGATGCCTATCTCGCGGAAAAGATTGCTGCTTACCGCGACCTTTATGCTGCCTACTATGACCGCTGCAAGCGACCGAATTCGCCCGCCATGCGCGACGCGAATCCGGTCGTCGTTCTCGTCCCTGGCGTCGGTCGCATGACCTTTGCTACCGACAAGACGACGGCGCGTCTCGCCGGCGAATTCTACGGCAACGCCATCAACGTGATGCGCGGTGCCGAAGCGATTGGCGATTATATCGCCCTCGACGAACAGGAAGCGTTCGACATCGAATACTGGCTTCTTGAAGAAGCGAAGCTGCAACGCATGCCGGCTCCTAAGCCCATGGTCGGTCGGATTGCTTTTGTTACCGGCGGGGCCGGTGGCATCGGAGCGGCAACGGTGGCCCGTCTGCTGCGCGAAGGGGCCTGCGTGATGCTGGCCGATCGCGATTCCGGTGCGGTCGAAGAGGTTCGCGCCGGGTTCGCCGCGCAATTCGGCAAAGATGTCGTCCGCGCGGCGACTTGCGACGTTACCGACGAAGCGCAGGTCGCAGCCGCATTTCGGGATTGTGCCCGCGAATTTGGCGGTCTGGATATTCTGGTCGCCAATGCCGGCATCGCCAGCTCGGCGCCAATCGAACAGACGACGGTCGAACTTTGGGATCGCAATTTCGACGTGCTTGCCCAGGGCTATTTCCTCACCGCGAAGCACGCTTGGCCGTTGCTAAAGACGATGCAGGCGCAGGGCGGCACTTCGGTGGTGTTCATTGGATCGAAGAACGCGGTTGCCGCCGCAAGCGGCGCTTCCGCCTACGCCTCGGCCAAGGCTGCAGCGAACCATCTTGCCCGCTGTCTTGCGCTCGAAGGCGCGCCGGAAGGTATCCGCGTCAACGTGGTCAACCCCGATGCTGTCATCAAGGGCAGCAAGATCTGGGACGGTGACTGGCGCAAGGAACGCGCCGCCAACAACAAGATCGATCCCGGTGCGGAACTCGAAGAGCATTACCGTAACCGGTCGATGCTGAAGCGAGACGTGTTGCCTGAAGACATCGCCGAAGCCGCCTATTGGCTCGCTAGCGAGCTATCGAGCAAATCGACTGGTAACATGATCAACGTCGATGCAGGAAACGCCCAAGCCTTCACGCGGTGAAGGCAGGATGGGAGAGACGATCATGAAAATTCGTACGGCGGCAGCGCTTGCCGTTTTGGCTCTTAGCGCACAGCCGCTAGCCGCGCAGCCTGCCGGGATGCCGATGCCGAAGGCTATGGCTGCGCCAGCCGAACCCGGCGCAATTCCGCTGTACGGAGACAAGACGCCGGGCTCGGTTGCGACCGAAATCTGGTCGAGCATGGGTATTGGCAACGCAGGCGTGCGGAACATCACCCGACCAACGCTTACCCCCGTCCTGCCAAAGCCCGGCAAGGCAAACGGAACGGCTGTGATCGTCGCCCCGGGCGGTGCCTTCATGATGCTCGCAATGGAACATGAAGGCTGGAAGGTGGCCCGTGCACTTGCGGATCGCGGAATTACGGCTTTTGTCCTCAAATATCGCTTGATTGAAACGCCAAAGGACAATGCCGAGGCCATGCGCTTTGTCGGTCAGCAGATGATGAAGGAAATTGGCCGTCCGATGGATGGCGAACTGATCAAACAAACCAAGGCGCCAGAGGATGCCAGGGCGGCGATTGCCCTCGTCCGCGCCAATGCCGCCAAGTGGAAGATCGATCCCGCCCGGGTTGGCATGATCGGTTTTTCCGCCGGAGCCATGACATCGCGCCGCGTTGCCATCGATGCACCGGCTGCCGAACGCCCCAATTTCATTGGCTATATCTATGGCCCGCAGGATGGCGAGCCGGTTCCGGCCGACGCTCCGGCCATGTTCAACGCGATCGCGCTTGATGACTCGCTCTTCCCCTCAAAGGGATTCCCGATCGTGCAGGATTGGCTGAAGGCCAAGCGCCCAGTCGAGGTGCATGGCTACCAGCAGGGCAACCATGGCTTTGGACTGGGCCAGCCGGGAACCACGGCGTCGCTCGTAATCGATGAATTCGTCACCTGGATGGCCATGAACGGCTACCTAAAATCCGCAAAGAAGTGATCCTATGACCAACCTGCCGATTTCCGCCGACCTGATCGCCGAATGCAACGCGCGTGATCTTGATGCCCTTGAAGACGACTATGCGTCACTGGGTCGCAAGCTTTCGCGCACCGGCATCGATATCGATGCCATCAAGGATCGGGTCGCAGGATTTTCGGTCGCCGTGCCGAGCTGGGGGGCAGGGCGCGGCGGTACGCGCTTTGCCAAGTTCCCGATTGCCGGGGAGCCGACGAACATTCACGAAAAGCTGGAGGATTGCGCCGTCATCAACCAGCTCAGCCGCGTAACGCCGCGCGTTTCGCCGCACTTCCCGTGGGACAAGGTGAGCGACTTTGCCGCCCTGCGCGAAGAGGCAGCGGAATTGGGACTGGGCTGGGATGCGGTAAATTCCAACACCTTCCAGGATCAGCCGGGGCAGGCTCACACCTATGCCAATGGCTCGCTGTCCTCGCAGGATGCCGGTGCGCGCGCGCAGGCAGTGGAACACAATATCGAATGCATCGAAATCGGCCGCCAGCTTGGCAGCCGCGATCTGACGGTCTGGGTAGGCGATGGCACCAACTTCCCCGGTCAGCAGGATCTCGGCCGCAGCCTTGATCGCTACCTCGATGCGGCTTCGCAGGTCTATGCCGCGCTGCCCGACGATTGGCGGATGCTGCTGGAACACAAGATGTTCGAACCCGCCTTTTATTCGACCGTCATTTCCGACTGGGGCAGCTCGATCCTTGCCGCGCAGGAGCTTGGCCCCAAGGCCAAGTGCCTCGTCGATCTGGGTCATCATGCGCCCAATGTGAACATCGAGCAGATCGTTGCCCGGCTACACCGCTTCGGCAAGCTGGGCGGGTTCCATTTCAATGACAGCAAGTACGGTGATGACGATCTCGATTCCGGATCGATCAACCCGCACCAGCTGTTCCTGGTGTTCAACGAACTGGTCGAGGCGGAACTCAATCCGCGTGACGGCTTTGATCCGGCCTACATGATCGATCAGTCGCACAATGTGACCGATCCGATCGAATCCATGCTGTCGAGCGCCGAAGCGATCACCCAGTGCTATGCCAGGGCCATTCTGGTTGACCGCGAAGCCCTGCACGCTGCGCAGGAGGCCAATGACACGATGATGGCCTTCCAGGCACTGCGCCGT
>JBJTLW010000076.1:0-12462 GCA_046063225.1 Novosphingobium sp.
GGTTCCGAAAAGTCTCTGGCGCGGATCATGGTCGCGGTGGTGGTGATCGGCCTGATCGGTTTTGCGCTCGACCGGGTGATGATGGCCCTGCAGGCTTTCGTCAGCCGCAACCGTACCGTCTGAGGGAGGCATCCATGGCCACGATTCTTTCGCTGCAGGGCGTCCGCAAGAGCTACACCGGCAAGGTCGGCGGCACGACCGAGGTGCTCGGCGGTATCGATCTCGATGTCGAAGAGGGCGAATTCATCGCCATCCTCGGCTTCTCCGGGGCGGGCAAGACCACGCTGATTTCCGCGATCGCCGGGCTGGTCGAAGCCGATGAGGGCGAAATCCTGCTGCGCGGCAAGCCGATCGACGGGCCGGACAAGGACCGCGGCCTGGTGTTCCAGTCCTATTCGCTGCTGCCCTGGCTGACAGTGGAGAAGAACGTCGCGCTGGCGGTGGACGCGGTACACAAGGATCGCAGCCCGGAAGACCGCGCGGCGCTGGTCCGCCAGAAAGTGGAACTGGTGGGCCTTGGCCATGCCATGGATCGCAAGCCGGGGCAGCTTTCCGGTGGCATGCGCCAGCGCGTTTCGGTGGCGCGGGCCCTGGCGATGGAGCCCGAGATCCTGCTGCTCGACGAGCCGCTCTCGGCGCTCGACGCGCTCACCCGCGCGCGGCTGCAGGACGAGATCGAGCGTATCCGCAAGGAGGAACGCCGCACCATCATCCTCGTCACCAACGACGTCGACGAGGCGCTGCTGCTGGCCGACCGGGTAGCCGTGCTGACCCCGGCCCCGGCGGCCACCATCGGCCAGATCTTTGACGTCACCATTCCCCGCCCGCGCGACCGGGAAGCGATGAACGAGAACGCCATGTTCCAGGCGCAGCGCCGCGAAATCGTCAATTATCTGGGCTCTCTGGTGGCCGACAGCCAGGCGAAGGGCAGCGATTTCGGCAATCTGCCGAACGTCACCCCGCTCGATCTCGCGCCGCCGCCCAAGGCCTATCAGGACGCGGCAAAGGGCGGCACAACCCGGCGCTTCCTGGAATTCTACAATCTGCACAAGGTCTACCCCACGCCGAAGGGTCCGCTGACCGTGGTCGAGAATTTCAACCTGCTGATGGACAAGGGCGAGTTCATCTCGCTGATCGGCCATTCGGGCTGCGGCAAGTCCACGGTGCTGACCATGGCGGCGGGGCTTAACGCGATCAGCAAGGGCTCGATCATTCTCGACAACCGTGAGGTCGACATTGCCGGGCCGGACAAGGCCGTGGTTTTCCAGGCGCCGAGCCTGATGCCCTGGCTGACCGCACGCCAGAATGTCGCGCTGGGGGTTGAACGCGTCTATCCGCACGCCAGCAAGGGCGAGCGGCGCGAGATCGTCGACTACTATCTCGAACGCGTGGGTCTTGCCGACGCGCGCGACAAGCTGGCCGCGGAAATGTCGAACGGCATGCGCCAGCGCGTCGGCATTGCCCGTGCCTTTGCCCTGTCCCCTCGCCTGCTGCTGCTCGACGAGCCCTTCGGCATGCTCGACAGCCTGACCCGCTGGGACCTCCAGGACGTACTGGTCGAGGTGTGGAACCGGACCAAGGTGACCGCGATCATGGTGACCCACGATGTCGACGAGGCGATCCTGCTGGCCGACCGCGTGGTGATGATGACCAACGGTCCCAACGCCACCATCGGCAAGGTGTTGAAGGTCGATCTGCCGCGCCCGCGTGATCGCAAGGCGCTGCTCAAGGATCCGCAATTCTACGCTTACCGTCAGGAGGTGCTGCACTTCCTGGCCGAATACGATCACGGACCGCACGCCGAGGCGGCCTGAGTTTTCCGGGGGGATGCCTGAAGGCGCCAAGGCTTTCAGGAGGGAAATCACGATGAAGAAACTGCTGCTGACGGCGGCCGCAATCGCGGCGCCGATCGCCCTTGCTCACCCTGCGTATGCCGCACCCGGTGACCCGGTAAAGATCGGCGACGGCCTGTCGATCGACCCGATTGTCGACCTGCGCCTGCGCTATGAAGGGGTGGATCAGCCCACCACCGATGCCGACGCGCTCACCCTGCGTGTGCGCGCCGGGGCGGAGCTGAAGCACACCAGCGGCCTGTCGCTGCTGGCGGAAGCCGAAGGCACGCTCGGCGTCCTCAACGATTACAACGCCTTTCCTTTCGCCATCGTCGATAGCCAGCGTCGCCCGGCCTATTCGGTCGTCGCCGACCCGATGAACGTCGATCTCAACCGCTTGCAGGTGCAGTACAAGTCAAAGCCCTTTACTGCGACCGTCGGGCGCCAGCGCATCAACCTCGACGATCAACGCTTCGTCGGATCGGTCGGCTGGCGGCAGAACGAACAGACCTTTGACGCGGTGCGCGCCGAAGCTGCCTTCGGGCCGGTCAGCCTCGATGCCACCTATGCCATCAGTCAGCGCACGATCTTCGGCACCGAAGCGGGCCCGCGCGCGGCCTATGACGGTGATTTCGTGTTCCTGGGCGCCGGGGCAAAGCTTGGCCCGGTGAACGTCAAGGCCTTTGGCTACCTGCTCGATTTCGACGCCAAGGAGCAGGCCGGCGCGCTCGCCACCACAAACGCCGATACGCAGACCTGGGGTGCGCGCGCGACGGCGGCGTTCAAGCTAGCGCCCAAGACGACGCTGAACCTTGCCGCCAGCTATGCCCGCCAGTCCGACTATAAGGACAACCCGATCAATTACGGCGTCGATTACATCGCCGGTGAAGCCAGCCTGGGCTTCGGCCCGGTGGCGGTGACGGCGGGTTATGAAAAGCTCGGCTCCGACGGTCTGCGCGCGGTGCAGACGCCGATGGCCACCCTGCACAAGTTCCAGGGCTGGGCAGACCTGTTCCTGACGACGCCAGCCGCGGGCATCGAGGACATCTATGGCGGGCTGTCCTACAAGTTCACGGGGGTGAAGGCCCTGCCCGGTCTCAATGCCGCCGTCACCTATCACCGCTACGAAAGCGATTTCGGATCAACGCATTACGGCGATGAATGGAACGCCTCCATCGGCTTCAAACTGAAGCGCGTTTCGATCCTCGCCAAATACGCCGATTACGATGCCGACCTGTTCGGCAGCGACACCAGGAAGTTCTGGCTGCAGCTCGAAATGGCCTACTGATCACTCTTTTGCTGCACTGCAAAAAAGTGCTTGCCAGTCGGGGGCGGATCGCCATAGTCTGCCCCTGACTCGGCACTTCGCCGCCCAAGGACGGGCGGATCAACGAAGCCGGATTTACAATCGAACACACGTGGCAACGAAGCCGCCTGTATCCGCTCCCTTTTGGGGACCGGTTGCAAGGCGGCTTTTTTCGTTGCGCGTTCTGAAGGAGACCAAGGGTGAACGCGCCTGCGACATTCGAACTGAGCGCCGGGAAAACCGGAACCGCCGAACGATTGGTAGTGATCGGCAACGGCATGGCCGGTTGCCGCGCGGTGGAGGAAATCCTTGCCCGCGATCCCGGCCGCTTTGCCGTGACGATCTTCGGCGCCGAACCGCGCGTGAACTATAACCGCATCATGCTGTCCCCGGTTCTGGCCGGCGAAAAGGCTTTCGATGACATCGTTATCAATCCGCGCGAATGGTACGATGACAACGGCATCACGCTGATCTCGGGCGATCCGGTTGTCGCCATAGACCGCGTAGGCAAGACCGTCTCGGCAAAGTCCGGCCTTGTCGTGCCCTATGACAGCCTGCTGATCGCCACGGGCAGTGATCCCTTCATCATCCCGGTTCCGGGCCACGATCTGGCCGGGGTCGTCACCTTCCGCGATCTTGATGACGTGGACCGGATGCTGGCGGCGGCCGAAAAGGGCGGCAGCGCCGTCGTCATCGGCGGCGGCCTGCTGGGGCTAGAAGCCGCGCACGGCCTTTCCCTGCGCGGCATGGCGGTGACGGTCGTCCACCTGATGCCGACCCTGATGGAGCGCCAGCTCGACGAGGCTGCGGGCTTTCTGCTGAAGAGCGAACTGGAACGGCGCGGCCAGACCATCGTCACCGGCGGCGATACGGCCGAAATCGTCGGCAAGGACGGCCATGTCAGCGCGGTGCGCCTGAAGGACGGGCGCGAATTCGCCGCGGATATTGTCGTCATGGCGGTCGGCATCCGCCCCGCCACCGGCCTCGCCAAGGCAGCCGGGCTCGACGTCGAGCGCGGCATCATGGTCGACGATCATATGGTCACTTCCGACCCGTCGATCCTCGCGGTCGGCGAATGCGTTCAGCACCGGGGCGCCTGCTACGGACTGGTCGCGCCGCTGTGGGACATGTGCCGCGCGCTGGCCGATCACGCCACGGGCAGTCCCAGCGGCTATGAAGGCTCGGTCACGTCAACCAAGCTCAAGGTTTCGGGCATTGACCTGTTTTCCGCCGGTGATTTTTCCGGCGGAGACGGAGCCGAGGACATCGTCATGCGCGATGCTGCCCGCGGGGTCTACAAGCGGGTCATCGTCAAGGACAACCGGCTGGTCGGCGCCGTGCTCTATGGCGATACGGCGGACGGTTCGTGGTACTTCGACCTGCTGAAAAAGGGCGAGGACGTGTCCGACATCCGCGAGGCGCTGATCTTCGGTCAGGCCTTCGCCGCCGGGGGCGCTCTTGCGGACCCTAACGCCGCCGTTGCAGCGCTTTCGGACGACGCAGAAATCTGCGGCTGCAACGGCGTGTCCAAGGGCAAGGTTGTCGGGTGCATCCTTGGCGGTGCGCACAGCCTCGATGCGGTGCGATCGGCCTGCAAGGCGTCTGCCAGCTGCGGATCGTGCACGGGTCTGGTCGAGGGCCTGCTGAACCTGACGCTGGGCGACGACGCGGTTGCCTCTGGCCCCAAGACGATGTGCAAGTGCACCAGCTTCACCCATTCGGACGTGCGCCGCCTGATCGTCGAAAAGCAGATCAAGGCGATCCCGCAGGCCATGCAGGAACTGCACTGGACCACGCCCGATGGTTGCGCTTCGTGCCGCCCGGCGCTCAACTATTATCTGCTCTGCGCCTGGCCGGGCGAATATGTCGACGATCAGCAGAGCCGCTTCGTCAACGAACGCATGCACGCCAACATCCAGAAGGACGGCACCTATTCGGTGGTCCCGCGCATGTGGGGCGGCCTCACCAACCCGCGCGAACTGCGTGCGATTGCCGACGTTGTCGAAAAGTTCCACGCGCCGATGGTCAAGGTAACCGGCGGTCAGCGGCTCGACATCTTCGGCATCAGGAAGGAAGACCTGCCCGCCGTCTGGGCCGATCTGGGCGCCGCCGGCATGGTTTCCGGCCACGCCTACGGCAAGTCGCTGCGCACGGTGAAAACCTGCGTCGGCAGCGAATGGTGCCGCTTCGGCACGCAGGATTCGACCGGCCTTGGCGTCAAGCTGGAACAGATGACCTGGGGATCGTGGATGCCCCACAAGTTCAAGATCGCCGTCAGCGGCTGCCCGCGCAATTGCGCCGAAGCGACGATCAAGGACTTCGGCGTGGTCTGTGTCGACAGCGGTTATGAACTGCACGTCGGCGGCAACGGCGGCATCAAGGTTCGCGCCACCGACCTGCTCTGCAAGGTGGAAACCGAAGAGCAGGCGATGGAAATCTGCGCCGCCTTCATCCAGCACTACCGCGAAGACGCCTGGTATCTTGAACGCACCGCACCGTGGATCGAACGCGTCGGGCTCGACGCGGTGAAGGCGGCGCTGTTCGACGATCCCGGCGCTGTTCCAGCGCTAGCCGCGCGTTTTCGCCACTCGCAGTCCTTCATGCAGGACGATCCCTGGGCCAAGCGCGTCGCTGGTGAAGAGGCCGAACTCCACCAGCATCTGGCCGAAGTGCGCCCCTTCCCCGCCCATGCCACCCAGATGGAGTTCGCGAAATGATCGGCGATTGGCTCGATATCGGCCCGGTGAGCCAGATCTCCCCCGGCAATGCCCGTACCCTGCCCGTACAGGGCGGAGAGGAAATCGCCGTGTTCCACACGCTCGACAACCAGTTCTACGCGCTGGTCAACAAGTGCCCGCACAAGCACGGGCCGCTCAGCCAGGGCATCGTCCACGGCAATGTCGTCACCTGCCCGCTCCATTCGTGGAACATCTCGCTGAAAACCGGCGAGGCTCTTGGCGATGACAGGGGCTGCGTGCCGACCATCCCGCTGAAGGTCGATGCCGGGCGCATCTATCTGCTGCGCGAAGCCGTGATCGGGAAGAGCGCGGCGTGAAAGCGGTCCGCACCACTTGCGCCTATTGCGGAGTGGGCTGCGGCATCGCGGCCGAGGTAACCGGCCCTCGCAGCGTGACCATTCGCGGCGATGCCGATCATCCGGCGAACCGGGGCAAGCTGTGCTCCAAGGGTACGCACCTGGGCGAAACGGTGGGGCTTGAAGGCCGCCTGCTCCACCCGATGATTGGTGACCGGCAGGCCAACTGGGACGAGGCGATCGGCCATGTATCGGCGCGGATGCAGCAGTGCATTGCCGACCACGGGCCGGACAGCGTCGCGCTCTACGTCTCCGGCCAGCTGCTGACCGAAGACTATTACGTCGCCAACAAGCTGATGAAGGGCTTTGTCGGCTCGGCGAATATCGACACCAACAGCCGCCTGTGCATGGCCAGCGCGGTTGCCGCGCACAACCGCGCCTTTGGCGAGGACGTCGTTCCCTGCACCTACGACGATCTCGACGAAGCGGACCTGATCCTGCTGGTCGGTTCGAACACCGCGTGGTGCCATCCGGTGATCTGGCAGCGGATCGAGGCCGCTCGCGCCGCGCGCGGTACGAAGCTGGTCGTCATCGATCCGCGCCGCACGGAAACCGCCGAACAGGCCGATCTGCACGTTCCTATTGCCCCCGACGGCGACACCGCGCTGTTCAACGCGCTGCTCGAAGCCATGAGGGCGCGCGGCCTGACGAACGATGCGGGACTGGACGTGCCCGCCGGGTTCTGGAGCGACCTTGATGGCAGCGATCCGGAAATTCCCCAAGGGCTGTTCGCCCGGCTGGCCGATCTTGTCGCCGATCATCCGCGCATGATCACCCTGTTCAGCCAGGGGGCGAACCAGTCGATCGGCGGGACGGACAAGGGCAACGCCATCATCAACCTTCACCTGGCGACCGGGCGCATCAACCAGCCCGGCGCGGGGCCGTTCTCTATCACCGGGCAGCCCAACGCGATGGGCGGTCGTGAAGTGGGCGGGTTGGCGAACATGCTCGCCTGTCATCTCGGCTTCTCGGATGATGAGCTGAAGGATGTCGGCCAGTTCTGGGCCGCACCGAGCCTGTGCCACGGGCCGGGGCTGAAGGCGGTGGACCTGTTCCGCGCCGTTCACGAAGGCCGCGTGAAGTTCCTCTGGGTCATGGCAACCAATCCGGCGGTATCGATGCCCGATGCCAGTTTCGTGCGCGAGGCGCTGGCCCGCTGTGAGACCGTGGTCGTCTCCGACGTCATGGCAAACACCGACACCGGCCAGTTCGCCCATGTCCGCCTGCCCGCCCTCGCCTGGGGCGAAAAGGACGGCACGGTGACCAATTCCGAACGCATGGTCAGCCGCCAGCGTGCGCTATTCCCCGCGCCGGGAGAGGCACGCGCTGACTGGCAGATCGTCTGCGATGTCGCCGCGCGGCTGGGCTGGACCGAAGCGTTTGATTTCACCTGCGCTGCCGACGTCTTCCGCGAATACGCAGCCATGACGCGGCTTTCGATCAAGCATGGCCGCAAGCTGGACCTGGCCCGCTTTGCCGGGATCACCGATGGCGAATTTGATGCGCTCGCTCCGGTGCTCTGGGGCGGAACCCATCCCTTGGCGAACGGTTATCCGACGCCCTCCGGCAAGGCGCGGCTGGTGAGCGTGCGTCCGCCAGTCCCGCTGGTCGACGCCGAGCGGCCCTTGCTGCTCAACACCGGGCGCTACCGCGATCATTGGCACACCATGACGCGCACCGGGCTTTCCCCCAAGCTCAGCCAGCATCGGCGAGAGCCGCTGCTCGAAGTGCACCCCGCCGATGCCTACGCGCATTCCCTCGTCGATGGCGATCTTGCGCAGGTGACAACGATCAGCGGCAGCGCCGTGTTCCGCGTTCAGGTGTCGGACGGCCAGCGACCGGGCGACCTGTTCGTGCCGATGCACTGGACCGATCAGATGGCCGGCGAAGGCCGCGCCAACCGTTTGCCGGGCCAAAACGTAGATCCGATTTCCGGTCAGCCGGGCTTCAAGCGGACCCCGGCCGAAGTGGCGAAGGTAACGCCCGAATGGCGTGCCTTTCTGGCCACGACATCAGAGACCAAGCCAAGCGGTCTGCTGTGGTGGAGCCGTGCGCGAGTGGCCGGCGGCTGGCTCTATGAATTGGCCGGGACTGATGCCGTCACTATCGACGATCTTCTCCCCGCTGGCGAACGGATCGAGGCGGCGGACATGGGCCGGGGCATGCGGCGCATTGCCGTGCGCGATGCCGCTGGCGCGTTGATTGCCGCGCTGTTCATCACCCGCAGCGGCGAACTGCCACAGCGGGATTGGGTGGCCGGCCAGCTTGGCGAAAGCGGTGCGGGATCGCTGGAACTGCTTGCCGGGCGCCCGTCGGCCCCGATGCCCGATCGCGGCGCCATCGTCTGCGTCTGCCACGGCATCGGCACCAAGGACATTGCCGCCGCCGTGCGCAGCGGTGCGACCAGCGTCGAGGCCATTGGCACGGCCACATGCGCCGGCACCAATTGCGGATCCTGCCGCCCCGCCATTGCACGACTGCTTGAAGTGGTGCGCACCGAAACAATGGAGACTGCCGCATGACCGATTTTCCTGCAGGCATGGTCTGGCTCGTCGGTGCCGGGCCCGGAGATCCCGAACTGCTCACCCGCAAGGCCGAGCGTCTGATCGGCATGGCGAGCGTGGTGTTCTACGACGCACTGGTCGGACCTGACGTGTTGGCCCTTGCATGCCCCGGCGCCCAGCTGGTTCACGTCGGCAAGCGGTCCGGCCGCCATTCCAAGAACCAGGGCGAAATCGACCAGTTGATCGTCGCCGCCGCGCTTGCGGGAGAACGCGTGGTTCGCCTCAAGGGCGGCGATCCGTCAATTTTCGGCCGCGCCAACGAAGAGATTGAGGCGTGCCAGGCCCACGGCATCGCGCTCCGCATCTGCCCCGGGATCACCTCTGCCAGCGCCGCGGCGGCCTCGATCGGCACGTCGCTCACCTCGCGCGGGCTTTCGCGCAAGCTGGTGTTTCTTACTGCCCACGCCCGCGCCGGCGAGACGCTGGAGCTCGACTGGCAGGCGCTGGCTGATCCGGAAGCCACCCTCGCGGTCTATATGGGCAAGGCAGCGGCCGGATCGATTGCCCGCAACCTCATCGCGGCCGGGCTTGCACCGCAAACGCCCGTCGTCATGGTGGAAAGCGCCAGCCTGCCGCAGGAACGACAGTTCCGCACGCGGCTCGATCTTCTGCCGATTGCCGCCAAGACCGCGCTCGGCGACGGTCCCGCGCTGCTCCTGATCGGCGCGGCCTTCGCCCAGGCGCGGGAACCGATGGCAGCCACGAGCGCCAAGGCTTCACACGCCGCAGGATAAGGCGCCAATTTCCTACTTGAACCATTTTGGTTATCCAATGTCTTTTAGGAGAACCGAAATGTCCATACTCGATTCGCTGCTCGGCCCGATCACCCACATCATCGACAAGATCATTCCCGATCCCAAGGCCCGAGATGCTGCCAAGCTGGAACTGATCAAGCTGCAGGGCACGCAGGACATGGAAATGCTGCAAACCCGGCTTTCCGCCATCGTTGCCGAGGCCAATTCGCACGATCCCTGGACCAGCCGCGCCCGGCCCAGCTTTCTTTATGTCATGTACGTGATGATCCTGTGGGCGCTGCCGATGGGCGTGCTCGCCGCGTTCCGACCCGATGCGGCGCAATCCATTGCCCAGGGCATGAACAGCTATCTGGGCGGGCTGCCCGAGCCGCTCTATGCGCTGTTCGGCACCGGCTACCTCGGATACACGGCGGCTCGCCAGTGGGGCAAGGTTGCCGGCAGCGATCGCTGATCCGAGCCGAATTAACACAACATAAAGCATCGGAGGGTAAGTTTCCGGGGTCATCCAGCCAACCCGCAGGAAACGATGAGCAAGAGCCCGTTCCTAACCCTTCGCAGCGCTGCCCTTTGCGGCGCCATCCTTGTTCTCTCCGGCTGCGGCTCGAGCCGCGCCGGGGAGCTTGAGGAAAAACTCGCCCGCGCCGAACAGGCCGCCATTCGCGCTGAAAATGCGCAGAAAGCAGCGGAAAAGGCAGCACAAAAGGCCATCGCGTTCAGCGGCCAGTCGTCTGGCTCCTCGCGCCCTGCCGACCCGCCGTCCGAGGCCGAGCGTGACATGGAAAAAGCCTCGCAGGATCCCAACTCGCCCTATTACGACAACTCGATCGGCAAGTCCGACGAATAGGGCCACGGCGCTGATCGGGCCTTTTCCCGCAGGAATTCCCCCGCCAATGCCGCTTTCGCCCTTGCCAGCGCCATCGCAGGGGCGATAGGGCGAAAACCAGTCTGGTTTTGCAAGGGGTCCCGCATGGGCGAGGATAAAGGCGCCGCGTCGCGCCGTGACGATAAGAATGGCGGCATGAATATCGATACTGCGCTGGTGCGCGAACTGGCGGAAATGCTCGCCGATACCGGCCTCACCGAGATTGAGGTTGAGGACGGCGACCGCAAGATCAAGGTTTCGCGCGCAGCCACGGCTGGCACCTTCGTTGCCGCCGCCGCCCCTGCGCCCGCGCCGCTCGCGGCCGCACCGGCCGCTGCGGCTGCGCCCGCCGCCGCTCCGGAAGCCGCCGCAGCCCCGGCTGACGCGCTCAAGAGCCCGATGGTCGGCACCGCCTATCTCGCGCCCGAACCCGGTGCGGACAATTTCGTTTCCATCGGCAAGCAGGTGAAGGCCGGCGATACTCTGCTGATCGTCGAGGCCATGAAGGTGATGAATCCGATCACCGCGCCCAAGGGCGGCACGATTTCCGCGATCCTGATCGAAAACGGACAGCCGGTTGAATACGACCAGCCGCTCCTGGTCATTTCGTAAGGCGCGGGGCGCACCATGGCCATATCCCGCCTGCTGATCGCCAACCGCGGCGAGATTGCGCTGCGCATCCATCGCGCGGCGCACGAAATGGGCATCGAAACGGTGGCAGTGCACTCCACCGCCGATGCCGATGCCATGCACGTGCGGCTGGCAGACCATGCCGTCTGCATCGGGCCGCCGGCAGCGCGAGACAGCTACCTCAATGTCGCGGCAATCATCTCCGCCGCGGAAGTGACGCACGCCGACGCGATCCACCCCGGCTATGGCTTCCTTTCGGAAAATGCCCAGTTCGCGGAAATCGTCGAGACGCACGGCATCACATGGATCGGGCCGAAGCCTGAACACATCCGCACCATGTGGGACAAGATCGAGGCGAAGCGCACCGCTGGCGCGCTCGGCCTGCCGCTCGTCCCTGGATCGGACGGCGCGGTCAGTGACATTACCGAGGCCAAGGCGATTGCCGAGGCTGCCGGCTATCCGGTGATCATCAAGGCCGCATCGGGCGGCGGCGGGCGAGGCATGAAGGTGTGCAACGGCCCGGACGAGCTGGAAACGCTGATCCAGCAGGCCGGGAGCGAGGCCAAGGCCGCATTCGGCGATGCGACGGTCTATATCGAGAAATACCTTGGCAATCCGCGCCACATCGAATTCCAGGTGTTTGGCGACGGCAATGGCAACGCCATCCATCTGGGCGAGCGAGACTGTTCGCTTCAACGCCGCCACCAGAAGGTTCTTGAAGAAGCCCCCTCGCCGATCATCAGCCCCGACGAACGCGCGCGCATGGGCGGCATTGTTGCCAAGGCCATGGCCGACATGGGCTATCGCGGCGCGGGCACGATCGAATTCCTGTGGGAAAACGGCGAGTTCTATTTCATCGAAATGAACACCCGCCTGCAAGTGGAACATCCCGTTACCGAGGCAATCACCGGCGTCGATCTGGTTCGCGAACAAATCCGCATTGCCGAGGGCAAGCCGCTGTCCGTGCGCCAGGAAGACATCGAGTTTTCCGGTCACGCCATCGAATGCCGCATCAACGCCGAAGACCCATGGAGCTTCGTTCCATCACCCGGCCTCGTGGATATGTACCATGCGGCAGGCGGCATGAACGTGCGCGTCGATTCAGGGCTCTACGCCGGTTACAGGGTGCCGCCTTATTACGATTCGATGATCGCCAAGCTGATCGTCAAGGGCCGCACCCGCGAAGGCTGCATCATGCGCCTCAAACGCGCGCTGGAGGAAATGGTGATTGGCGGGGTAAAAACCTCGATACCCTTGCATCAGGCGCTGATGAAAGAGCCGGACTTCATCCACGGTGACTATACGATCAAGTGGCTGGAGGAGTGGTTGGCGCAGAGGGACGGATGACCATGCCAACCGACACGATGAATGCCTTCGTTCTCAGTCGCTATGGTGACAAGGATGCGGCGGCGATGCAGG
>JBJTLW010000077.1:0-7307 GCA_046063225.1 Novosphingobium sp.
CCCTTGCCGTCCTGTGCCTGATCACCCGCGCACAGATGCGAGGAGCCGCCGCCAAGCCATGACCGCCCGCGCCGGCCGATCCGAAATCCTGACCCTGGCCGCCATCGCGGTGCTGGGATCGCTGGCGACGCAGATGATCGTGCCGGCGCTGCCCGCGCTTGCCCACGAATTCTCGACCACCGCCGTCGCATCGCAGCGCGTGATCGGCGTCTATCTTGCCGGACTGGCCACCGGGCAACTGTTCGCCGGGCCGATGGCCGATCGCTTCGGCCGCCGCCCCGTCATGGTGGGCGGACTGTGCCTGTTCGTGCTGGGCAGCATTGGCGCGGCGCTGGCGCCCTCGCTGGGCCTTCTGCTGGCATCGCGGCTGCTGCAAGCCCTGGGCGGCGCTGGCGGCATCATCACCGCGCGGGTCATGGTGGGCGATCTGTTTCCGGCAGAGGAAGTGGCCGAGCGGCAGGCGACGATGATGTCGCTCGTCCTGCTGTCACCCGCCGTCGCCCCGGTGATCGGCGGCGCGCTGACCGAATGGCTGGGCTGGCGGCCGATCTTTGCCTTGCTCGCTGTCAGCGGCCTGCTGGCCGGGCTGGTGGTGCGGCTGCGCATAACCGAAAGCCGGCGCAAGGCAGAGCCGCAGGCGCGCAACATGGCCCACGCCTGGGGCCTGCTGATCACCACCCCGCGCTTCACCTGCCACGCCGCGGCCATGGCGCTGGCCAGTTCCTCGCTCTACGCCTTCCTTGCCGCAACGCCGTTCCTGCTGGCGCGCGAATACGGCATCGGGCCGCGTGATACCGGGCTGTTCCTGCTGATCGTTGCCTTTGCCGGGATTGTCGGCACCAAGTTCGTCGGGCGGATCAACCGTGAAGGGCGCGGCTCTATTCGCGGCGCAGCGATTGTCTGCTCCGGCGGCGCGCTGCTGCTCGCAAGCGCCGTGCTGCGCATCCACCACCTCGCCGCCTTCATTGCCCCCATGGCAATCATGGGCTTCGGCACCGGCGTGCTTGGCCCTTCGACCATCAGCCAGATCATGCAATCGCGAAAAGGCTTGGAAGGCACGGCGACCAGCCTTGCCGGCGCGCTCCAGATGGGCGGCAGCGCCATTGCCAGCAGTCTGATTGGCGCGGCGGATTCCACCCGCCTCGGACTGGTCCTGACCGTGATGACCCTTCTTGCCCTTGTCGCCGCCATCGCCGGCCGAAACGCAGGACCCGCCGCCCCATGATCCGCCAGATATCCCTTTCCGCCGCCGCGCTTCTGCTGCTTTCCGCCGCGCAGAAGGCGCCGCCCGATCGCTGGTGGTCGCCGGGCGAAGGCCGCACCTTTCCCGCCGTGCTCGACTATGCCAACGAACACGGCACCGTCCGCACCCTGCTGAACGGCGGGCCTCTGAAAACCGCGGGACACCCCTTTTTCGAGCCGATCGGCAGCAATGGCCGTGCCTGCGTGACCTGCCATCAGCCCGCCGACGGCATGAGCCTTTCGGCCAGGACCGCCGCGGAACGCTGGCAGGCAACTTCGGGCAGGGACCCACTGTTCGCCGCCGTGGACGGTTCGAATTGCCCCACGCTGCCGCAGGACGACAAGGCATCACATTCGCTGCTGATCGAACGCGGGCTATTCCGCATCCAGCGCGCATGGCCGGTGAAGGCCTGGCAGGGAAAGCCGGTGACGCCGGACTTCACACTTGAGGTTGTGCGTGATCCCAACGGCTGCAATTCCGGCCCGCACTATGGCCCGGCGGCGGGCAATGTCTCGGTCTATCGCCGCCCGCGTCCAGTATCGAACTTCAAGTACCTGCTCGCCGTCGGCTTTGCCTTCGATCCCAAGCAGGGCGTGGTCCTGCCGCGCGATCCGGCCACAGGGCAGCAGCAATCGGGCAACCTGATGGCGGATAATCGCGCCGATACCCTGCGCGAACAGATGGCCGATGCCGCGGCATCGCACCTGCAACTGATGGGCCGGCTTTCGGAAAAGCAGCAGGCCGCCATCGCCGATTTCGAAATGCGCCTGCACACCGCGCAGCAGATCAGCCGCGAAGGCGGTGCGCTCGATTCGCTGGGCGCGCAGGGCGGCCCGGCGAAGCTGCGCGACAGCCAGCCCGGCGCGCTCGGATCGATGGGCACCCCGGTGTGGAGCGAATTTGCCGCCTGGGAAAAGATTGCGCCCGCCGATGCGGCAAAGCTATCCCCCACCCAGCTGGCCTTCCGCCAGTCGGTGGCGCGCGGGGCGCTGACCTTTCGCAACAAGACCTTTCTGATCACCGATTCCTCAGGGATCAACGCGCCGGTCGGCTTCGGCAATCCGGTGCGCAATTCCTGCGTGTTCTGCCACAACATGACGCAGATGGGGAACGATGTTGCCCCCGGGCAGGTCGATCTGGGCACCACCACCCTGCCCTTTGCCGATCCGTGGAAAGACCTGCCGCTGTTTCGGGTCACTTGCCTGAAACGGCCGCATCCGTTCTATGGCCGGGTGTTCTACACCTATGACCCCGGCTTTGCGCTGACCACCGGGCGCTGCGCCGATGCGGGCAAGATTACCCTGCAATCGATGCGCGGGCTGGCGGCACGGGCGCCCTATTTCTCCAACGGCCTAGCGAAGGACCTGCGCGGCAT
The DNA here is from genome assembly GCA_046063225.1 of Novosphingobium sp. Taxonomy (GTDB): domain Bacteria; phylum Pseudomonadota; class Alphaproteobacteria; order Sphingomonadales; family Sphingomonadaceae; genus Novosphingobium. The sequence continues at coordinate 2,619 of JBJTLW010000077.1, forward strand.
CGTCGACTATTACGAGCGCCGCTACAACATCGGCTACACCGAGCAGGAAAAGCAGGATCTGGTCAACCTTATGAGCGTGCTATGAGAACTCTGGCCCTGACCCTGGCGCTGCTGGCGCCGCTATGCGCCGAAGCGGCCGAGGCTGGACGCCTGGTGCGCTTCGTTTCCTGCCCGATCTACCGCGATGTCGATGCGGGGCGGAAGAGCGGCTGCTGGCTGGCCGATGACCGGCAGACCGGCGACCGCTTCGACATCAGCCAGTCGCCCTACAAGCCGGACTGGAACCGCGCGGTTCTGGTCGAAGGGCGCACCAGCGACGCGCCGCCCACGGCCTGTGGTGCGCCCGTGCTCGATCCGGTGCGGACATCGGTTCTGGATCATCCGTGCGAGCGGCACATGCTGCCCGCCGAGGGCTTCACCGGCCGGAAATTCGTGCTGCCAAAGCGCAACATCACGCCAACGTCGGTGGCACAGGCCGCGCCCACCGGCCCCTTTGGCCCGCGCAGCTTTGCCATCTTCTTCGAATTCGACCGCAGCTTCCTCGTCTATCAATACGGCGACTATCTGCTTGAACAGTCGGCGCGCTGGATTGCCGCAGCCAGGCCGAAAAAGGTGATCGTCACCGGATATGCCGCGACGACGCCCGAACGCGTTTCCGACATGACCCTGGCCGAACGGCCCGAGGTGGCGCAGGAGCGCGCGGATACCATTGCCCTGTCCTTGCAGCGCCTGCTGCCGGGTCTGGCGATCGAAACCCGCACGCAGGTTGGCGCGCAGCCGGTGGACCATCCCGATGCGGACGGCTTGCCCGCGCAATCGCAGCGCCGGGTGGAAATCCGCGCGGAATTCTAGGCCCGGATCTCAGGCAAAGACCGCCCCGGCATCGCTGGCCGAGGCGATGGCGAGGATGCGCGCGGCCAGTCCAGCCGGGTCAGCAGGCGGTACCTTTGCCCGGCCCGCGCAGTCGACGAATTTCGCCACCAGTTCTTGCTCGCTCAACGGCCGTTCGGGGCAGCCGCGCGCGTTGGTGACTTCGGCGGACAGTTCACGCCCGTCGTGCAGGCGCACCGCCATGGCGCCGCCCGATCCGCGCTGCCAGCCCTCGCCCTGCACCAGCATGCCGGAGACCGTGCCCGCCAGCCGAAGCACTTGCGGATCGGACAGGCTCTGGACAGTGAAGCTGTCGAGATCGACCCGCCCCCGCGCCAGCGCGAGCGCGGCGGCGAAGGGAATGGAAAACTTCGCGTCGATCAGCGTTTCCGGCGCCTGCTTGCGCGCCAGCGGTTCGATCAGCATCTGCTGCACGGCATCGAAGCGCACCTCCACCTCGGCCACGTCCTCCGGCGCGAAGCGGTGGCGTGCGCGCAGGTCCAGCGCCATTTCGATGAAGGGATGGGTGCCGCGGCAGCTTGGCCAGGGCTTGAAGGTCAGCTGTTCGATCCACCAGCGCTCGCCCAGCCCGTCGAGCAGGTCTGCGGGGTCGAACTTGCCGCCTGCGTAGAGCGCGTAGAACCCGTCTCTGCCTTCTAGCGGCTGTTCGAAGCCGGAAACGCCAGCCCGCGCCAGCAGGGCGGAGGTGACCGCCGCCTGCGCCGGAAAGCTTTCCCGCACCGCGCGGATCACCGTGCGGCGCGAATGCTTGATCTCGCCCGGCATCGTCACCTGGCACAGGGCGAGCGACAGCGCATCCTGCAGCTGCACCCCGTCCAGCCCCAGCAGCCACGCCGCGCCCACCGCCGCGCCAAGGCCGGCATAGATCGGCGGCGGATACCAGCCGCCCACTTCCATGTCCTGCCGCAGGGCGAGTGCCAGCCGGCAGGAAAGCTCGCAGCCGATTGCGGTCGCTGCCAGCAGGCGCTTTCCGCTGACCGGGCCTTCCGACTGGGCGAGCGCGATCAGCGCGGGGACAAGGCTGGCGTTGGGATGGCCGGGCTTGCGATCGAAGGCGTCTTCGTAATCGAGCGCGTGGGCCATGGCGCCATTGGCGAGCGCCGCGCCGCCCGGTGCGCAGGCTGCCCCGGTGCCGAGCATCACACTCGGCCCGGTGCCGCTCGCCTGCCCCAGCGCGACGAAGGGCTGCACCTCGTCCATGCCGCTCGCCCCCAGCATGACGCCGGTGGCATCAAGCAGGACGTGGGATGCCGCCCGCAGCGTCGCTTGCGAAAAGTCATCCGGCGTCAGCCGCGCCAGCCGGGTGCAGATGTCCGCGCTCAGCCCCATGTCAGCGTTTCTTCGAAAAGCGCGGCGCAAGGCTGAGGAGGACAATCGCCGCGATCAGAATGGCCGCGCCAAGCAGTTCCGCGCCGCGCGGCATCCTTGCGCCAAAGAACCAGGCCAGCAGCACCGATCCGCCAACCCCGGCAACAAGGCTGGCGGCGCGTTCCAGCGGCACGCAATAGGCGTTCTCGCGCGGATCGAGCAGGATGATGATCGCCAGCACCGAAATCACCGTCAGCGTCACCCCGATGCCGACCAGCGGCAGCAGGGCATCGGACGTCCACACATCGATGAAGCCCCACGAAAGTTCGCCCGCCTGACCGCCGATGCCCGATGCGGAAATCAGCCCCAGGACAATCACCGAAAGCGGCAGCGCGATCATCTTTTCTTCGACGAAATAGGCGCGCACCGTGGCCGGATCGCCGTTCTTGGCAATCCGCGTCATCACCCACAGCCGCATGAAATAGCCGATGGTGTAAAGCACCACGGTAAGGATCGCGAGCGGCGGCAGGTGCAGCCCGCCGCGATCGGACAGGGTGATGACCAGCGCCAGCAGCACCATGCCCAGCGCCACCCAGGAAAACCAGCTGACGCGCCGTCCGAAAGCCATGTCCACCAGCGGGGCGATGATGAGGATGTCGCCGCGCATGACCAGCTGGATGAAGGGGATCGACACCCCCTTGAAGGTGTAGGACAGCGGCACGGTAAACAGCACCAGCGCCGTGCCGATCCCCGAAATCAGCGTATATCGCGTCGGCACGGGAAAGCGGAATCCCGCCAGATTCACCGCATTTGCATCCTTGTGCCAGCCTGACAGCCAGATGAAGGCATAGGTCAGCACCAGATTGACGATCAGCGATGCGGGCAGCGTTTCCAGCCCGGTCAGCGGCCGGCCCAGCGCGCTGCTGTCAATCGTCGCCACCCAGCGGGTGATCATGACATTGGGCAGATAGGCGAGGAAATAGAAGAAGACGAACATTTCCAGCGGCAAGCCCGTGCGGCCCCTTGCGCGATCCATCATGCGGCGATCTCCACCATGTCGGCACCCTTGCGATAGGCGGCGTTGAGCCCGGCCTCTCGCGTCACCGCTTCCAGATAGGCGACGACTTCATCGTAGTGTTCGCTTCCCGGCGCGGCGACGCGCGGCACCGCGTCACGGCCAATGAACACCGGCAGGAAGCCCGATTTCAGAAGCCTGCCGCCGCCGATTTCGAGCCGGGCAATCATGGCCAGGCGGCTGGCTTCGGGGAAGTTGTACAGGCTGTCGAAATCCGGATCCCACTTTTCCGCCAGCCCGCGAATTTCGTTCCAGCTTTTCGACTTCGCGTGTTCCTCGTCCATCCGAAGGTCGGTGGCGAAATTGCAAAGCGAATGGAACACCGGCTTGCCGCCGATCACTTCGCAGCCCTTGATGATATGGGCGTGGCCGCCGATTACCGCATCGGCCCCGGCGGCAACCGCAGCCCTGGCCACGGCGCGCTGGTAATCGGCAATTGCCGCGCGGACGAAATGGATGCCCCAGTGCTGCGATACGATGACAACATCGGCCTGCGCCCTCGCCATGCGGATATCGTCTTCCATGGCGGCAAGATCTTCGCGGTGCGGCCAGGTGTGGATCCGCGCGGGCGTTCCCGGCTGGTCGGTTTCCACCTGTTCATAGACGGTATGGGCGCGCATCGGCACGCAGCCGGGACGCCGTTCGGTGGCCCAGTAATCCTGCGGCAGGATCGAGCTATAGGCGAGCACGGCCACCCGCGTGCCATCGCCCAGGGTGCGGACCACCGGCCGGCGCGCTTCATCGATATTGGCCCCGGCGCCAGCAACGCTGATCCCCGCCGCTTCCAGGTTGGCCTTCGTTTCGAAAAAGGCCTCGCTGCCCCAGTCCATGCAGTGGTTGCCCGCCATGGAGATGACGTTGAACCCGGCACGGCCCAGCGCCGCCGCGCCATCGGGACGGGCCAGCACGGCGTGGCGTGCCTGCGGCATCCGGCTGCCTTTCGTGGCGAAGCTGGTTTCCAGCTGGCCAAAGACAATGTCCGCCGCGCTCAGCAGATCGCGGGTCGCCGTGAAGCTTTCGTCATAGTCATCACGGTCCATGGCGAGATCGCCGGTGGCAAGGAAGATGTGGGGCGCCGGACGGTTTTTCATAGCGGTCGCGGGACCGACCAGCCCTGCACCTTGCACAGTCCGCAGGACCGGCCGGAAAAATAGGCGGCGTCTGCCTTGCTGCCCTTCAGCGTGTGGTTCAGCCAGTGCCGGGCGATGACGCCATATTCACCGCCGTTTGGCGCTGACCAGAACGTGCCGCTGTGGCCGATGTTCTTGTGCGCAAAGAACAGCGGCACGTGAACCACGCGGGCCACATCGTCCACCGCCTGCGGCCAGGCAATGTCGCTTGGCCCGCCGATGATATAGGCGATGGGCGCGTGCAGCCGGTTCAGCTCGTCCTTGGAAACGGACAGGGCACTGTCG
>JBJTLW010000078.1:0-2561 GCA_046063225.1 Novosphingobium sp.
TGTTCGCATCCGAATAGGCATAGCCCGCCACGGAACCGGCCTTCTTGCCGAACACGCCGAACAGCGTCGGGCCGACGGCGTTCACGCCGGGCTTGATCGCGTGGCAGCTGACGCACTGGGTGAATTCGGGCGGGGCCGATGCCAGGCTGGGGCCGGTTTCCGCCGCTGCCGCCGGGCTTGCCTGGGCAGCCGTTGCTTCGGCCGGAGCCTCCGCCTTGTCGGCGCTGCCGCCACAGGCGGAAAGGGCTAGCAGCAGAGCGGGGGCAATGGTCATGCGCATGGAATGGTTCTCCTCACCTTCATGCCGTTCATGCCCGCCCTATCGCCCTTTCGTCAACGCGTCCTTGCGCGAAAAGACCGCAGACGCACTTTCCCTTTTTGCAACTTGGCCCTATCCCGACCGGCCCCATGGAACCCAGGATCGCCCCTTCCCCCCTGCGCACCGAATTTGGTGCCACCCTGCGTCTTGCGGGGCCACTGGCGCTCGCCAACCTGCTGCAGATGGCGGTCTATGCCTGCGACGTGATCTTCGTCGCGCGGCTCGGGCAGGATGCGCTGGCCGCTTCGAGCCTTGCCGTGTCGATCTTCATGCTGATCAACTGGGGCCTGCTGGGGCTGACCGGCGCGGCCGCCCCGCTGATCGCCGCCGAACTCGGGCACAAGGCCCACTCGGTGCGCGAAGTGCGCCGCACCATGCGCATGGCGCTGTGGCTCAGCCTGCTGTGCGCAGCGGTAGGTCTGGTGGTCTGCCAGTTCGGCGAGGCGATCATGCTCGCCACCGGGCAGGATCCGAAAATCGCAGCCGCCGCGCAGCAGTTCCTCTCGATCCTCAGCATCGCGCTGCTGCCGATGATCGTCAGCAACGTGCTGCGCACCTTCGTCTCGGCCATGGGCAAGCCCGTCTTCGCCACGCTGATCACCGCGCTGGCAATCGGTGTCAACGTGCTGGGCAATTTCGCGCTCGTGTTCGGCTCTTTCGGCTTTCCCGCACTCGGCCTGCCGGGTTCGGCGTTGTCGAGCCTGATCACCGCCGTGGTCACCATGCTGGCCTATATCGTCGTCATCCAGACCGACCGGCGGATGCGCCGCACCTATATCTGGGGGCGGTTCTGGCGGCCGGAATGGAAGCGGCTGAAAACCATGGTGCGGCTGGGCATTCCCATTGCCCTAACGGTCATGGCCGAAGGCGGGCTGTTCGGATCGGCCGCCTATCTGATGGGCAACCTTGGCGCGGCGGAGCTGGCGGCGCACACCATCGCGCTGCAAGTGGCGGCGGCCTTTTTCCAGATCCCCTATGGCATCGGCCAGGCCGCGACGATCCGCGTCGGCTATCATTACGGCGCGGGCGACCGGGCCGGAATCGCGCGGGCCGGAATCGCCGTGTTCGCCGTCTGCCTGCTCGCCCAGGCGATTGCCATCGCCGCGATGGTCGGCGCGCCTCGCTTCATCATTTCCGCCTATATCGATCCCGATGCCCCGGCCAACGCCGCGGTTACCGCGCTGGCGCTGCAATACCTGGTGATCGCCGCCGCCTTCCAGCTGGCGGACGGCGTGCAGACCGTCGCCGCTGGCGCGCTGCGCGGATTGCAGGATACCAAGTGGCCCAGCGTGATCGCGCTGGGCGGCTACTGGCTGGTCGGCTTCGTCGTGGCGGCGTGGCTGGGGCTGTGGACTCCGCTCGAGGGGATCGGCGTGTGGATCGGCCTGATGGCCGGGCTGGTAGTTGTAGCCATCCTGCTGTCCTGGCGCTGGTGGCGCCGGGCGCGACTGGGGCTGCTGCCCGGCTGAATTTTTTTCACCGCCCACCACCTTGACGGCAGGTGAACCCCCACCCATATGCGCCCCGCTGGCACTCTCCGGGTGGGAGTGCCAAACCACTGTCAAACCATTGAGAGGACTCACACAATGGCATTTCGTCCCCTGCACGATCGCGTGCTGGTTCGCCGCGTCGAAGCTGAAGAAAAGACCGCTGGCGGCATCATCATCCCCGACAACGCCAAGGAAAAGCCGGCTGAAGGCGAAGTCGTCGCCGTCGGTTCGGGTGCGCGCGCCGAAAACGGCACCGTCACGCCGATGGACGTCAAGGCTGGCGACCGCGTGCTGTTCGGCAAGTGGTCGGGCACCGAAGTCAAGGTCGATGGTGAAGACCTGCTGATCATGAAGGAATCGGACATTCTGGGCATCATCGGCTGATCAGCCGGACCCGGGTCCAACCGCATTTCAATCTCATTCAAGGAATAGAAAATGGCTGCCAAGGAAGTCCGTTTTTCGCGTGACGCACGCGAACGCATTCTCGCCGGTGTCGATATTCTCGCCAACGCGGTGACGGTCACGCTCGGCCCCAAGGGTCGCAACGTTGTTATCGACAAGAGCTTCGGCGCTCCCCGCATCAACAAGGACGGCGTCACCGTCGCCAAGGAAATCGAACTCAAGGACAAGTTCGAGAACATGGGCGCCCAGATGCTGCGCGAAGTGGCATCGAAGGCCAACGACGCTGCTGGTGATGGCACCACCACTGCCACCGTGCTGGCTCAGGCGATCGTTCGCGAAGGCATGAAGTC
>JBJTLW010000079.1:0-26611 GCA_046063225.1 Novosphingobium sp.
CTTCGCGAGATTGACGATGATCGCCGCCGTTACCCCCCAGGTGTTATGTTCGCGCCATGGAATTTCGTAATAGGGCCGCATGCCGCCTTCCCATTCCACCCAGCGTTCGAGGTGGTTTTCCCCGTGGAGCATATGCGCAACCGGCGCTTCGAACCACTGGGCAACCTCGGTGGGGTTGGGGACAATCGCGATATCGGCGGGAACCGTGGCGATGACGGGGGTGATCTCGAAGCCGGAATGGGCGCGATAGACATCGCCGGTGCCAACGATGCGCACCTTTTCCGGCGCAATGCCCAGTTCCTCCCAGGCTTCGCGCAGGGCCGCTTCCTCGGCGCTTTCGCCGGGATCGATCTTGCCACCGGGAAAGGCGATCTGCCCCGGATGGGCGCGCATGTTCGACGGGCGGTGGAGCAGCAGCATGCCAGGATCATCGCGCTCGGTCATGGCGACGAGGACGGCGGCGGGGCGAAACTCCTCGACCACGACGGCGCTCCAGTCCTCGAACAGTTTCGGCGCGGGCGAGCCGTCGTAACCGGCGCGGTAGAGTGCCGTCAGGCGTTCGTGCAGCGCGCTCATTGCGGCACCAACGGGTAGGTTGCACCGGCGCTCGTCACGCTGAGATCACCGCTTTCCAGCGCCAGTTCGATCAGCTGGCCATAGGTTGACCGGTTGAGCCGCGCCTCGCAGCCGTGGCGCACGGCAAGGTAGATCGCTGGAACCTCGGCATCGCCGCGCGCGATGATCGGGTGGTCCGGCCCGGCAATAACCGTGTCATCGGTGTTCAGCCGAAAGGCCAGCGCATCTTCCTGCCGGGTCACGTCGACCGCGATGAAGGCGGCGTCGTCCACGGCGATGGTCAGCATTTCCTGCGGCGTCACCAGCCAGTGCTGGCCATCGGCATCGCGGCGCAGAAGCGTGGAAAAGGCGCGAACCATGGCCGGGCGCGAGATGACCCTGCCTTGATGAAACCAGGTGCCATCGGCGGCGATGCGCATCTCACTGTCGCCCCTGCGCTCTGGCTGCCACTGATCGACCGGCGGCAGCTTGCGCGCCTCGACCAGCCCGGCAATCTCGGCAAGTGAAAGTCCGGCAAGATCTGGTGGCGGATCGTAGGGCACCGGGAGTCGATGCCAGAACGAGGGCGGGGGGACAAGAAAAGGGTTCACGCAGAGGCGCAGAGAAGAAAAATGAGGCGCGGAGGCATCGCACTTGCGGCAATGCCGCTTGCACTATCTGACGTCCCGGCAGGTGTAGCGTTGGCGTTGATACGTGAGCCTTCGGCTCGATGCAGCGCCCCTGCGCCTCTCTTTTCTTCTCTGCGCCTCTGCGTGAACCCCGATAGGCTTAAGCCCAAGGCCCCAGCATGCCCTTTTCCGGCAGGACGGCGGGGTTGTCGCACCGCACCAGCAGGCGGTGCTGCTCGAACGGGCCGGGCAGGTCCCAGCCGGCAGTGTGGCTGTTGGTGAAGCCCCAGAAACGCCCGTAATAGTCGGGATCGCCGATCATCACCTGCGGCAGCGGCGCGCGCGGATCCAGCGCGGCAAGGCTCGCCGTCATCAGCGCCTTGCCATAACCCTGGCCCTGATAATCGGGCATGACGGCCACCGGGCCAACCATGATCATCGGATGGCGGCGGCCGGTGCTGTCGGTCAGGGCCACCGGCCAGCACTGGATCGTACCGGCCAGCATGTCGTCCGCATCAAGCGCGGCAAAGGACAGGCCGGGCAGCCATTCCGTCCCTTCGCGCACCTTGTAGGCGGTGCGCTGGCGGCGTTCGGGCTCGAAGGCGCGATCGAGCAGATCCTCGATCAGATCGGGCGAAACGTCGGCAAGGGGAATGATATTGGCCATGAGGGGCGGGCCGATAGGGCCAAAGCGCCCGCCATGCAATGCGCGATTGGCGGCTGTATCAGCGCGGCAGCACCTCTAGCAGGCGGCCGCCTTCGCCATCCTCGATCATCCACAGCTTGCCATCGCCGCCTTCGGCAATGCCCCGCATGCGGCGGTCCATGTTGTAACGCTCTGCCTCGCGGGCCTTTTCGCCGTCGATAGTGACGCGGACGAGACCCTGCGCGCCCAGCGCGGCGATCAGCGCCTGTCCCTTCCACGCCGGGAAGCGGGTGCAGGTGCAGATGATCATCGCGCCCGGTGCGATCACCGGGTTCCAGCTCAGCGCCGGGGCGGCAAGATCGGGCCGGGTGGCATGGCGAGGGATGGCGCGGCCATCGTAATGATCGCCGTTCGAAACCAGCGGCCAGCCGTAATTGGCCCCCGGCTTGACCAGATTGAGCTCGTCACCTCCCGCCGGTCCGTGTTCCAGATCCCACAGGCGGCCCTGGCCATCAAAGGCAATGCCCAGCGGGTTGCGGTGGCCGTAGGACCAGATTTCCGCGCCGACCCCGCCCTTGTCGGCAAAGGGGTTGCCGGGGGCGGGCTTGCCTTCGGGCGTCAGGCGCAGGACCTTGCCGAGGTTGCCGGTCAGGTCCTGTGCGGGGGTGAACTTCTGCCGATCGCCCGAGGTGAGGAACAGGTGCTGGCCGTCTGGCGAAAAGGCGATGCGGTGCGCGAAATGGCCGCGCCCGGTCACCTTTGCCGACTGCCGCCAGATCACGGAGAGGCCGTCCAGCCGCGCGGAGGTGCCTTCGCGCACCAGCCTTGCCCGGCCCATGACCGCGCCGCGCGTGTCCTTTTCCCCCGCTTCCACCCAGGTGAGATAGACGAGCCCGTCCTTCGCGAAACCGGGCGAGACGGCAACATCGCCGAAGCCGCCCTGGTTGCCGTAATCGACGGCGGGGACGCCCGACACGCCGGTTACCGCGCCGCTGGCAAGGTCGACCAGCTTCAGCTTGCCCTTTTTCTCGGTCACCAGCGCTGTCGCCTGATCGGGCAGCAGTGCCACGGCCCACGGCTCGTTCAGGGTGGCGACGGCGCGGGTGGTGAAGGGGTTGCTCTCGGCGAAATCGGTCGATCCCTGAATGGTGCTATCCCCGGACGCGCTGGCGCCGCAGCTTGCGAGGGTCGCGGAAAGGGGCGATAGCAGGGCTGCGATGGTGCGGGCGTTCATGGAAGCGAACATGGGTGAGCAGGGGCGTGTTGCCAAGGCCGGGTCGACCAACGCGCATGGCGGTGCGACGATAGGCGTTGACGAGGCGGGGCGCGGGCCGCTCGCCGGGCCGGTGGTCGCTGCGGCCGTGATCCTCGGGCCGGATGCTCCCGCCGGGCTGGATGATTCCAAGAAGCTTTCGGCCAAACGGCGCGCCGTGCTTGATGTCGCGATCCGCCGGACCTGCCATTTTGCCATCGGTATTGCCGATGTGGACGAGATCGACCGGATCAACATCTTCGCCGCGACCATGCTGGCGATGACCCGCGCGGTGACACAACTGGCAGCACAGATCGGCCACGAGATCGGCGAAGTCTTGATCGATGGCAACTTGACGCCGGCGGGCCGGGCAGAGGGCTGGCGCTGGCCGGCGCGGGCCATTGTTGGCGGCGATGCGCTCGAGCCCTGCATTTCCGCCGCCTCGATCATTGCCAAGGAACACCGCGACCGGATCATGCGCGAAGCGGCGGAACGGCACCCGCACTATGGCTGGGATCGCAACGCCGGCTATGGCACGGCGCAGCATCTCGCCGCCTTGCGCGAACACGGACCCACGCCTTTGCACCGGCGCAGTTTTGCGCCCGTTGCCCAACTGGAGCTGAGCCTATGAGCGGATTCACCGAAGCGGACGTGCCCGATCAGTCCGGCCGGACGATCATGGTCACCGGGGCGAACACCGGCATCGGGTTTGAATCGGCGCGAGTTTTGGCGCAGCGCGGCGCGCGGGTGCTGCTTGCCTGCCGCAACCGCGACAAGGCGCAGGCCGCGATCAACCGGATACAGGCGCTGGTGCCCGGCGCGGACCTGGCTTTCGTTCCGCTCGATCAGGCCGATCTCAATTCGGTGCGCGCGGCGGCGGATCTTGCCGCCAAGGAGGCGCGGCTCGACGTGCTGATCAACAACGCCGGGGTCATGATCCCGCCGCTTGGCCGCACCGCGCAGGGGTTCGAGGAGCAGTTCGGCGTCAACCACCTCGGCACCTTTGCGCTTACCGGGCTGCTGCTGCCCAAGCTGGCGCAGACGCCGGGATCGCGCGTTGTGATCACCTCCAGCATCGCGCATAAGCGGGGCCGGATCGCTTTCGACAATCTCGACGCTGCCAAGGGCTACAACCGCTTCGATTTCTACGCCCAGAGCAAGCTGGCCAACCTGCTGCACATGACCGAGCTGGACCGCCGTCTGCGCGCCGCCGGATCGCCGGTTGCCGCCATGGCCTGCCACCCCGGCGTCGCGGCGAGCGAGCTGATGCGGCACATTCCCTTTGGCAACGCACTGGCCGGCCCGCTGCTTGGCTTGGTGCTCAACACCGCTGCCAAGGGGGCATGGCCCGCCTTGCAGGCCGCAACCGATCCGGCCGCGCAATCGGGCGACTATTTCGGATCGCAGAACCTGGATGAAATGCGCGGGCCATCGGGCAAGGCCAAGCGCGCACCGCAAGCCTGCGATCCGGACGTCGCGCGCCGCCTGTGGGACGTGTCGGTGGAACTGACCGGCGTCGATCCGGGCCTGTCGCCCACCGCGTGAGAAAATATTTTTGGCCGAAGAGTCCTCCCGGCCACACCACCACATGTTGAGTCCTCGGTGAATCCGGAGACTCCAGATGATGTGTGGGACTCGTTTCGTTCCGCTTCATGAACGGCCGCGAAATCCATGAATCGTAAGGATTCCCGGCGAGTCGGCGCTTGACGCGGGCCTGTGGATAACTCACCCTGAGGGTTCGTCACCCGGGGGGAAGGCAAGAGTTTCATGGCCCGTACACTGTTGAAAGAGCGCGTCCGCGAGCCGCGATTGAAGGCCGATGTCCGCGCCGCGCTGCCGCTTGGGCAGATCATTCCGGGCGATTGCGTGGAAGCGATGCGTTCGCTGCCCAGCGCCTCGGTCGACCTTGTCTTCGCCGATCCGCCGTACAACCTGCAACTGGGCGGCGATCTTTCGCGCCCGGATGGCAGCCATGTCGATGCCGTCACCGATCACTGGGACCAGTTCGACAGCTTCGCCGCCTATGACAAGTTCACCCGCGAATGGCTGACCGAGGCGCGCCGCGTGCTGAAGCCCAATGGCGCGATCTGGGTGATCGGTTCCTATCACAACATCTTTCGCCTCGGCGCGATGATGCAGGACATGGGCTTCTGGATCCTCAACGACGTGGTCTGGCGCAAGGCCAACCCGATGCCCAATTTCAAGGGCACCCGCTTCACCAACGCGCACGAAACGCTGATCTGGGCCTCGATGGGCGAAAAGTCGAAGTACACGTTCAACTACACCGCGATGAAGACGCTGAACGATGAGCTGCAGATGCGCTCAGACTGGGTTCTGCCGATCTGTTCGGGGCAGGAACGGCTGAAGAAGGGCGGCACCAAGGTGCACCCGACGCAGAAGCCCGAAGCGCTGCTCTATCGCGTGATGCTGTCGACCACGAACAAGGGCGATGTCGTGCTCGATCCCTTCTTCGGCACCGGCACCACTGGCGCGGTCGCCAAGCGTCTGGGCCGCGAATGGATCGGCTGCGAGCGTGAGGTCGGCTATCGCGAGGCGGCGCTGGAACGCATCGAAATGGCCCTGCCGCTCGATGAATCGGCGCTCACCACGATGCAGAGCCCGCGCGCCGCGCCAAAGGTGGCGTTCGGCACGCTCATCGAAACCGGCTGGATCGCCGCCGGGGCAACCCTGACCGACAAGAAGCGCAAGATGTCCGCAACCGTGCGCGCCGATGGCTCGCTGGTATCGGGCAGCGAAGTCGGCTCGATCCACGGCCTCGGCGCAAAGCTGCAAGGCGCGCCGAGCTGCAACGGCTGGTCGTTCTGGCACATCGAGCACGAGGGCGAGGTCAAGCCGATCGACGCGATCCGCCAGCTCTACCTGCTCGCCACCGAAGACTGATCCGTCTGACGATCAAAGACCGGGGGCAGCCTTCGCCTCCGGTGTCTTCTTCGCGTCGGCCAGCGGGCCGCGGCCGTGCAGCGCCTCGATCTCGGCGTGGCGCTTGGCCAGATACCATTCGCGTTCGGCAACATAGGCATCGCCGGATGCGCGGAATTCCTTGAACTTGTCGTCAAGCTCCACCCGGTCGTCGAGCGATTTGACCACCCCGGTGCCCAGCGCGAGGGCGGACTGGTTGAACGGCGATCCGGCCAGGGCGGGCAGGAACGACTTGTCGAGCCCCCAGCCGAGCAGATCGCGCGCCGATGTCGGCCCGATCACCGGCAGGAACAGGTAAGGCCCGGCGCCAATGCCGTAATAGCCCATCGTGTTGGCAAAGCCGTTGGGCCGGTAGGGCAGGTTGATTGCGCGCGTCTTGGCGACGTCGATCAGTCCGGCAACGCCGACAGTGGAATTGACCGCGAAGCGACCGGCGGTTTCGAACGCCTTGCCGGGCTTCAGCTGCAACAGGTAATTCACGAAGTTCACCGGCTCGGTCAGGTTGCGCAGCACGTTGCGCAGGCCGGTGCGCGCCGGGCTGGGAAGCGCCTTGCGATAGCCCATCGCCAGCGGCGCGACGATGGCATCGTCCACGGCCGTGACCGCCTCGAAGCTGACGGCGTTGATCGCCTGGCCCGGGTCCTGCGGCACTTCGCCGCGTCCGGTGACGACGATGACATTTGCGTCGCTGTCCTTCACACCCGGCTGAGCCGCGGGATCGGCGGGCGTCGTCGGCGTGCCGCCCGGCTTTGCCGGAGCCGTCGCAGCCTCTGGCGCGGCCGGCTGGACGGTCGCCGCTTCGATCGCAGGGGTTGCTCCACCATCCGGCAAGCCAAGCAGCATAAGGGCCGTGGCCGAAGCGATGGTCAAAGCGCGATCCTTCCAGTTCGTTGTCTTGCCCCGGCGCTAGCCCATGCAGCCACCCAAGGTGAAGCGACCTTGGGGAATTATCGCTAATTTTTCGCTACCTTGCGGCCAGGTGTGCTGGACAGGCGACGCATTTTGCACAGGCCAGGCAAAACAAACGGGTTCTGCGTCCGGTCGTTTGTGTCTAAGACCGGGACCATGTCGCTCTCCGTCTATCTCCGCCCCATCGCCCTCGCCGAAAGTCCGCAAAGCGAGGAGGGTGACACCCTGCGCCTTGGCGGATCGATGGCCTGGGCCAGCCGCTTTGCCCTGATTTCGCGCGATGGCGGCAAGGTGGTGCGGCGCGAACGCTTTTCCGCACGTCAGTTGGAAGCGGCGCTTCCCGGCCTGCCGGATGAAGCGGCCGAGCAATTCGAAAACCTGAAGCGCGCCCACACACCGCTGCAATGCGGCCGGCGCACGATCCGGCTGGATCAGCCGCAGGTCATGGGCATTCTCAACGTCACGCCGGACAGTTTTTCCGACGGCGGCGAATTTCTGGACAAGCCGGAAGCGGCCGCGTCGCACGCTGCCCGCATGGTTGAGGCGGGGGCGGCGATTGTTGACGTCGGCGGCGAAAGCACGCGGCCCGGCGCCGCCGCGGTCTGGGAAGGCGACGAGGTCAAGCGTGTGGTCCCGGCGGTCGAGGCGCTGGCCTCTATGGGCGCGGCGATCAGCGTCGACACGCGCCGCGCCAGCGTGATGGAGGCGGCGCTGGCGGCGGGTGCGCACGTTATCAACGACGTATCAGGCCTGCGGCACGATCCGCGCTCGATGGCGCTTGCGGCATCAAGCGGGGCGCCGGTCGTGCTGATGCACGCGCCGGGCGAGGGGGAAAACCTGCACGAAGGCGGCGTCTATGGCGATGTCGTGCTCGACGTGTTCGACTGGCTGAAGGCCCGGCGCGATGCCGCGATGGCGGCTGGCATTGCGCGCGATCGGATCGTGCTCGATCCCGGCATCGGCTTTGGCAAGACCCTTGCGGAAAACCTGGCCCTGATGAACGCCCTGCCGCTGTTTCACGCACTCGGCCAGCCGCTTCTGGTCGGCGCGAGCCGCAAGCGCATGATCGGCGCCCTGTCGAACGAGGCACCCGCGCACCAGCGGCTGGGCGGTTCGCTGGCCCTGGCGATGAAGGCGATGGACGCGGGCGTGCATCTGCTGCGCGTCCACGACGTTCCCGAAACGGTTCAGGCCGTCCATGTCTGGCGCGGCCTGCGCGATGCGGCGCTCACCGATTTTTCCCAACTCGCATGACAGGGCGGAACTGACGCGATGGAAGCAGCAGGACATTCGGCCTTGCGCGATGGCGTGATCCTTCTGGGCTTTGCCATTGCCTTCGTGCTGGTTTTCCGGCGCTTCGGCCTTGGGGCGACGCTCGGTTACCTGGTTGCCGGGGCGCTGGTCGGGCCGCAGGTGCTGAGCCTTGTCGGCGATGCCGAGGGCAAGCTCGACATTGCCGAACTGGGCATCACCCTGCTGCTCTTCGTGGTCGGCCTTGGCCTCAACCCGTCGCGGCTCTGGGCCATGCGAAAGGACATTTTCGCCATCGGCGGCCTGCAGGTGGTGATCTGCGGACTGGCGCTGACCGGAGCCATCGCGCTTGGGGCCGGGTTCGGATGGGCAGCGGCGCTGGCGCTGGGCCTGCCGCTGGCCCTGTCCTCGACTGCGCAGGTTCTGCCGATGCTGCAAAGTTCGGGTCGCCTGCGCACGCCGTTTGGCGAACGCGCCTTCGCCATCCTGCTGTTTCAGGACCTGTCGATCATTCCGCTCATCACGATCATCGCCGCCATCGGCAAGGATCCGGCGGCGAGCGGCGGTCCATCCGGGTGGATGCAGGCGCTGCTTTCGCTGGCGGCGGTGGCGGGCCTGATCTTTGCCGGGCGGTTCCTGCTGCGCCCGCTGTTTCGCCTGATCGCGAACCTTGGCGAGCAGGAGATGTTCGTCGTCGCCGGCCTGTTCACCGTCCTGGCAGCCGCGGCGATCATGGAGGCGCTGGGGCTGTCCAGCGCTCTGGGTGCGTTCGTCGCCGGGGTCATGCTGGCCGACAGCCCCTATCGGCACGAGATCGAGGCCGATGTCGAGCCGTTCCGCTCGATCCTGCTGGGGCTGTTCTTCGTCTCGGTCGGCATGATGCTCGATCTTCGGGCGATTGCCGAAAATCCGCTGTTTGTCGTCACCATGGCGCTTACCGTGATAGCAGTGAAGGCGCTGCTGATCTTCGGCATCGCGCGGCTGTTCGGCATGGCCTGGCGCGGCGCGCTCGGCCTTGGCCTGCTGCTGAGCCAGGGCGGCGAATTCGGCTTCGTCCTGTTTGCGCAGGCGAGCCAAGGCGGGCTGATCGATGCCGAGGCGGCCAGCCTGTTTGGCGCGGTCGTCACGCTGTCGATGGCCACCACGCCGTTCCTGATGATGCTGACGCGCGGCCTGCGCGATGGATCGGCGCGCTCGCAAGAGGTGCGGGCCGGACCGCGCGCCGACGGGGCAACCGCCATAGTCGTCGGCTATGGCCGTTTCGGTCAGACCGTGGCGCAGATCCTGCACGCGGCAAAGGTGCAGGTTTCGACCATCGATACCGATATCGAGATGATCGACGTTGCCACCAGCTTCGGCGCGAAGGTACATTTCGGCGATGGCCGGCGCATCGATTTGCTGCGGCAGGCCGGGGGCGAAGAGGCGGAAATCATCGTCTTCTGCATCGATGGCGATGCGGTTGATGCCGCGCTGGTTCACGCCGTTCACGAAGCCTTCCCCCAGGCCTCTATCCTGGTGCGGGCCTATGACCGGCGCGCTGCCATGGCGCTGGCCGGTTCACCCGCTGTCGTCGTGGTGCGCGAAGTGCAGGAATCGGCCGTCCGGCTCGCCCGCGACGCGCTTGATCAACTGTCCGTCAGCCGCGAGGAGATTGGCCGCGCAGTCAACCATTACCGCGTCCTTGATGAAAAGCGCCTCGCCCTGCAGGTGGAAACCGGCGACATTCGCGTGGCGCGCGACCTGATCCTGACCGGCAAGGACGACCCGGAGATGGAGCCGGGATAACCCCCGGATAGCGCTCAGCGATAGCCGCAATCGCTGCCCAGAACCTCGCCGGTGATCGTCCACGCCTCGTCCGACAGCAGGAAGCCGATCTGGTTGGCCATGTCTTCGGCCTGCGCGGTGCGGCCCATGACGCTGACTTCGGCGGCGATCACCGCCATGGCGGCTTCCTTGCTGCCGTGCTGTTCGACCAGGCTTTCGAAATAGCCAGACTTGGTCCAGATCGGCGTTTCCACCCGGCCCGGCGCTATGGCGTTCACCCGGATGCCGTCAGACACATGTTCGGCGGCGGCGACGCGGGCGAGATGGGCGATGGCCGCCTTGGTCGTGCCATAGGCGCTGGTCATGGGCATCGGCTTTACCCCCGCGGCGGAACTCAGGAGCACGGCAGAGCGGTTGCCTTCACCCTTCAACATCAGCCGCAACGCGCAGCGCAGGCCCAGGAATACGCCGTCCAGGTTCACCGCCTGCATCCGCCGCCATTCGCCAAAATCCTGCCGGACAAGCGGCGTGCCGCTGGCGATCCCCGCGCTCAGCACCGCATGGTCCATGCGGCTGGTTGCCGCTTCCACCCGGTCCCACAGCGCCTCGTCCGCCACATCGCCGACGAAGGCGCTGGTCTGACAGGGCATGTTGAGCGCCGCCAGCCCGGCCTCGTCCATGTCGACCAGAACAATATGCGCGCAGCCGCTGTCCGCCAGCCAGCGCGCGCAGGCGGCACCAATGCCTGAGGCCGCCCCGGTGACGAGCGCCGTGCGCCCGGAAAAGTCGAACTTTGCCATGGGCCAAAGGCTAACACGCTTTGCGCCGCGCTGCGAAGGGCCTATGCTGGACGGCAACGGAACAGGCGCATGATCGGGAAGGCGGGATGATGGACACCCGAAAGGCTTTGGCAGCTGTGCTTGCAGTCTGCGCACTGGGCGCGGCCGCTCCGGCGCAGACGCTTCCGGCCAACGCGCTGGTCATCTTCGGTTCGCGCTATTGTGCGCCCTGCGTTGCCGAGCTGAAGGAACTGCCGAAGATTTCGCAATGGCGCGGTGCGCGGCCGATGGTCGTCGCCTGGATCGACAAGGAACCGCCGCCGGCAATTCCCGGGCTTCCCTCTACCCGCACGGTCGAATGGCGTGAGGCGCGGCGGATGCTGGTGGCATCGACCAAGGGGCCGTCGCTCGCCGTGCCGCTGGTCGTGGCGACGAATGGGCAGGGCGAGGTTTGCGGGGCAACGCGCAAGCCGCTGTCCGCAGCCGGCGTAAAGGCGCTGACGAAGGGCTGTTAGGCCGCGCTGTCGATGCCGAGGTCGGACAGTTTTCGGTACAGCGTCGAGCGGCCGATGCCGAGGCGGCGGGCGACTTCGGTCATGCGGCCGCGATAGTGGCCGATGGCAAGGCGGATGACATCGGCTTCGATCTCTTCCAGCGGGCGCAGGTTGCCATCAGGCGTGTAGAGCAGCACGCCCACGCCTTCCTGCATCGGCTGCGAGGGGCTGAGCATGTCGCTGCCGATAAGGTTGGACAGCTGCGGGAAATCCTCGCTGGTCAGGGCATCGCCATCGCAGAACACCGCGGCGCGGAACAGCACGGCCTGCAACTGGCGAACGTTACCCGGCCAGTCATAGGCGCCCAGCAGCGAAAGCGCGCTGTCGGTTATGCCCAGCGGGCGCAGGCCCGGCTGTTCGCCGATGCGGGCAAGGAAGTGGCGGGCCAGCGCGGGAATGTCGCCGGCGCGCTCGCGCAAGGGGGGCAGGGCCACGGTCGTCTGGCTCAGCGCCTGATAGAGTTCGGGCAGGAAGTGGCCGGCGGAAACCAGATCCTTCAATGGCAGGTTGCTCGCCGCCAGAATGCGCACGTCGACGCGGAAGGAATGGCGCGCGCCGATGGGGCGCACGTCGCTGCGGGTGATGGCTTCGGCCAGACGCTCCTGCACGTGATCGGGCAGGCGGTCGATCTCGTCGAGCACCAGCGTGCCGCCGTCGCAGTGCTGCAGCGCGCCGATCTGGCGGTCGAAGGCGCCCGGAAAGGCGCCGCGTTCGTGGCCGAACAGCACGCTTTCCACCGAATTGCCCGGAATGCCGCCGACATTGACGATGCGCATGGGCAGTTTCGATCGCGGCGAGGCGGCGTGCATCGCGCGCACCAGCATTTCCTTGCCGGTGCCGCTTTCGCCTTCGATGAGGACCGGCGAATGGCCGCGCGCAGCCTTGGCGGCAACGGCCAGAGCGGCGCGGAACGTCGGTGCGGCGCCGATCATCGATTCGAAATCGAGGCTGGCGTGCATCTTTTCGGTGAGCGGGGCCAGTTCGTCCTGCGGGGTTTCGCGGGTCGTCGCGGCACGCAGGGCCTGCATCAGGCGATCGGGCGCGACCGGCTTGATCAGGTAATCGGTCGCCCCGGCGCGCATCGCCTCTACCGCGAGCAGCGGCGAGGAGCTGGTGGTCAGCATCAGGATCGGCAGGGCCGGCCGGCGGGCCTTCAGTTCGGCGATCAGTTCGCAGGCGTCGTCGCCCGGAACCCATTGATCCAGAATGATCGCGCTCAGCTGCATGCCCTGCCGGGTGCCCAGCGTCGCTATGGCGGTTTCGCTATCGCGCACGACCAGCGTGCGCCAGCCTTCGCGCGCGGCAAGCGCCGAAATCAGCCGGCATTGCGCCGGCTCGTCGTCGATCAGCATGACAAGGCGCTGCTCGATTTCGGCCATTCTTTCCCCGTGTGCACCCCTGCGCGCAGGGACCATCCCCGCACGCCATCGCTACCTGTCCATAACGAGAGTGGGTAAAGAGCCGATTAAGCCTGATAGCGCTTGAGCATGGGGGGCAGGGGCGATAGAGCCTTGCCGCATCTTCCAACCTGGCCCGCGCACGATGCGGGCCGCAATTATGGGGCTCGATCGCGCTATGGCATCCGGCAACGACATGAAGGCACACGAAGCAACCTACGACGGTTTCCTGGGGCTGCTGAAGTTTTCCATTCCGGTGGTGGTTGTTCTCACCGTCATCGTACTCGCCCTGATCTCCTGATCTGACGATGTCCGAACCCTTGCGCATCGCCGTTCTCAAGGAACAGGCGAGCGGGGAAACCCGCGTTGCCGCCACGCCTGAAACGGTCAAGAAATTCATCGCCCTTGGCGCGGTTGTCGCCGTGGAAAAGGGCGCTGGTGCAAACGCTTCGATTGCCGACGCCGAATACGAAGCGGTCGGCGCCGAAGTGAAGGCAGGGGCCGTGACCGGTGCCGATATCGTGCTGGGCGTGCAATCGCCCGAGCCGAAGGGCCTGTCCGGCGTGCGCAGCGGTGCCTGGATCGTCGCCACGCTCGATCCGTTCCGGATGCGCGCAAGGGTTGATGAATACGCGAGCCTCGGCCTTGAAGCCCTGGCGATGGAATTCATGCCGCGCATCACGCGGGCGCAGTCGATGGACGTATTGTCCTCGCAGTCGAATCTTTCCGGCTACAAGGCCGTCATCGAGGCGGCGAACCTATATGGCCGCGCGTTTCCGATGATGATGACCGCGGCTGGCACGGTTTCAGCGGCAAAGTGCTTCGTCATGGGCGTTGGCGTTGCCGGCCTTCAGGCGATCGCCACGGCCCGCCGCCTTGGCGCGCAGGTTTCGGCCACCGACGTGCGCTCGGCGACCAAGGAACAGATCCTCTCGCTGGGCGCCAAGCCGATCTTCGTGGAAAGCGTTGCCGGCATCGAGGGTGAAGGCGCGGGCGGCTATGCCACCGAAATGTCGGAAGAATACCAGAAGGCGCAGGCCGAACTGGTGTCCAGCCACATCGCCAAGCAGGACATCGTCATCACCACCGCGCTGATCCCGGGCCGGCCCGCGCCGCGCCTGATCTCCGACGCGCAGATCGCCAGCATGAAGCCGGGCTCGGTCATTTTCGACCTCGCCGTGGCGCAAGGCGGCAACGTCGAAGGTTCGAAGCCGGATGAAGTGGTCGTCAAGCACGGGGTCAAGATCCTCGGCTATTCGAACACCCCGGCCAAGCTGCCGGCCGATTCCTCGGCGCTCTATGCGCGCAACCTCTACAACTTCCTCTCCGCCTTCTGGGACAAGGAGAAGGGCCGCCCCGTCCTCGATGAGGAAATCGGCGATGCCGTGCGCCTGACGCGCGATGGCAAGGTGGTGAACCAGCGGCTTCTGGGGGCTTAAATGGACTTTATCTCAATCCTCTCGATCTTCGTGATGGCCTGCTTCGTGGGCTATTACGTTGTTTGGTCGGTCACCCCGGCGCTGCACACGCCGCTGATGGCGGTGACCAACGCGATCTCCTCGGTGATCGTGGTTGGCGCGCTGATTGCGAGCGCCGCGGCGGGTAGCGCCTCGTCGAAGTGGCTCGGGCTGCTGGCGGTGGTGCTGGCGAGCGTGAACATCTTCGGCGGCTTCGCCGTGACCGCGCGCATGCTGGCGATGTACAAGAAGAAGGAGCGCAACTGATGAGCTTCGCGCTTCTTTCCGCCGCCGGCGTTGTTGCCGATGCGACCCATGCGGTGAACCCGTGGGTTGCGCTGGCCTACCTTGCGTCCGGCGTGCTGTTCATCCTCGCGCTGCGCGGCCTGTCCTCACCCTCAACCAGCCGCGCGGGCAACCGTTATGGCATGATCGGCATGACCATTGCCGTGGTGACGACGCTCATCACGCATGAAATTGCCAGCCTGCCCGAAATCGTCGCTGCGCTCGCTATCGGCGGCGGCATCGGCTGGGTCATCGCCCGCCGCATCGCCATGACCGACATGCCGCAGCTGGTTGCGGCGTTCCACAGCCTCGTCGGCCTGGCCGCCGTGCTGGTCGGCTGGGCAGCCTACCTCAATCCGGAGGCCTTCGGCATCCTCGGCGCGGATGGCTCGATCAACCCGGTTAGTCGCCTTGAAATGGGCCTTGGCATTGCCATTGGTGCAATCACTTTCTCGGGCTCGGTCATCGCCTTCCTGAAACTCGCGGGCAAGATGAGCGGCGCGCCGATCCTGCTGCCCATGCGTCACGTCATCAACCTTGGCACGCTGATCGCCATTATCGGCCTGACCGGCTTCTTCATGACCGACCAGAGCCTGTGGGTGATCGCCACGGTAACGGCTCTGTCGTTCCTCATCGGCTTCCTGCTGATCATCCCGATCGGCGGTGCGGACATGCCGGTGGTCGTCTCGATGCTCAACTCGTACTCGGGCTGGGCTGCGGCGGCCATGGGCTTCACGCTGCACAACACGGCGATGATCATCACCGGCGCGCTGGTCGGCTCGTCGGGTGCGATCCTCTCCTACATCATGTGCAAGGCGATGAACCGCGGGTTCCTCTCCGTCATCGCCGGCGGCTTCGGGGCCGAGGCGTCTGCTGGCGGCGGCGAGGCGCGCGAGCAGCGTCCGTGGAAGCGCGGCTCGGCCGAAGACGCGGCCTATATGCTGGGCGAGGCCGAAAAGGTCATCATCATCCCCGGCTACGGCATGGCGGTTTCCCAGGCACAGCACGCGCTGCGCGAAATGGCGGACCTGCTGAAGGCCAAGGGCGTTGAGGTGAAGTACGCGATCCACCCGGTTGCGGGCCGCATGCCCGGCCACATGAACGTGCTGCTGGCCGAAGCCAACGTCCCCTATGACGAAGTGTTCGAGCTGGAAGACATCAACTCCGAATTCGCCACCGCCGACGTCGCCTTCATCATCGGCGCGAACGACGTGGTCAATCCGGCTGCCAAGACCGACAAGTCTTCGCCGATCTACGGCATGCCCGTGTTCGACGTGGACAAGGCCAAGCAGGTGTTCTTCATCAAGCGTTCGATGGGCGGCGTCGGCTATGCCGGGGTCGACAACGACGTCTTCTACATGGACCAGACGCTGATGCTGCTGGCCGATGCCAAGAAGATGGTCGAAGACATCAACAAGGGCCTTGCTCATTGATCGTTAAGGCAGGACGGGGCAGGGTCGCGGGCATGAAACGCGCGCTTGCCCTGTCCGCCCTTTCCGCCACGCTCGTGCTGTCCGCTTGCGTGCAGGACATCAAGGCCAGCCGGGTGAAGAGCGCGCTGATGGACGGGGGCCTGTCCGAACAGCTGGCGGGCTGCATGGCGCAGCGCATGGCCAGCAAGCTGACCATCCACCAGCTCAAGGAACTCCAGCGCCTCAACGCCGCACCGCGCCGCACGATTGCCGAATTCGTCGCCGCGCTGCGCAAGAACGGCGATGCCGACGCGATCGAGGTGACGCTCAGCTCCGCCGCGCTGTGCAAGACCGGCTGGATCAGCGAAAAGAGATAGGCAGAGCCGCCTCATCGGTGGATGGCAGCCGTCTGCGGCTGGACGCTGCGCGCACGATTGCCTAATGCCCGCCGGCAAACAGGGGCCACATCTTCATCGCTCCAGGAGAATTGGCGTTGCGCAAACTCGGCCTCATCGGCGGCATGTCGTGGTATTCCACGCGCACCTATTACGAACACATCAACCGCATCGTGCAGAAGCGCGCGGGCGAGCGCCATTCTGCGCCGCTGCTGATCGAAAGCCTCGATTTCGGATCGCTCCAGCGTCTGTCGGGCGCGGAGGAATGGAAGCAGGCGGCAGAGGTTCTGGCCGAATCCGCCCGGCGGCTTGAAGCGGCGGGCGCCAGCGCGATCATCATCGGCGCCAATTCCATGCACAAGGTGTTCGATGCCGTGGCCGGCGCGGTCGACGTGCCGTTGATCCACATTGCCGATTGCGTGGCGACCCGCGTGGCGCAGGACGGCCGCAAGAGGGTCGCGCTGATCGGCACGCGCAACGTGATGGTGGAAAGCTTTTATCGCCAGAAGCTGATTGCCCGCGATATCGAGCTGTTGCCGCCGGAAATGGCCTTTGTCGATACGCTCGACCGGATCATCTACGACGAGCTGGTGCTTGGCAAGGCAAGCCGCAACGCCGAACGCGAGCTGAAGACCATCCTCACCAACCTGGGCCAGGACGGGGCCGAGGCGGTGGTTCTGGGCTGCACCGAACTGGAAATGATCGTCGACGTCGATGCCGCCGTGCTGCCGGTCTATGACTGCACGCGCATCCACGCGCAGGCGGCGGCCGAATGGATCCTGGGGGAGTGACATCCTGACCCAGCCTTTCCGCGCGCCCTATTCCAGCGATCCGGCGAAAAGCCGGGGGCGCGAGTTCGCTTCATCCGATGGTTTGGCGCGCGGTCCGCGCGGGCCGTTCCAGCGCGATCGTGACCGCATCATCCATTCGATTTCGTTCCGCCGGCTGCGCCACAAGACGCAGGTGTTCATCGCGCCCGATGGCGATCACTATCGCGTGCGGCTGACGCACAGCCTGGAAGTGGCGCAGATCGGCCGCACGATCGCGCGCACCCTTGGCATCGACGAGGACCTGACCGAGGCGCTGTGTCTGGCGCACGACATCGGCCATCCGCCTTTCGGCCATTCCGGCGAGGATGCGCTTGACGAAGCGCTGCGCGACGTGGGCGGCTTCGATCACAACGCCCATTGCCTGCGCACGCTGATGCGGCTGGAAAATCCCTATTGCGAATTCGACGGGCTCAACCTGACGTGGGAGCTGTTGGAAGGACTGGCCAAGCACAACGGCCCGGTTGCCGCACCCAATTGGGCGCTGTCCGAACTCGATGCGGCCTATCCGCTTGAACTGGGGGACTGGTGCGCGCTTGAAGGCCAGGTCGCGGCGCTGGCCGACGACATCGCCTATGACAACCACGACATCGACGATGGCCTGCGCGCCGGGTTCCTCGATCTCGACGATCTGCTCAGCCTTGATTTCGTGGCCGATCACTGGCGCGAGGTGGAACGCCGCTTCCCCTCCGCCCCGCGGGACCGGCAGCTGCGCGAACTGGTGCGCAGCCAGATCGGCTGGATGGTCAACGACCTGATCGGCCAGACGCAACTTTCTGTAAAAGGCCTTGAATCGGCGGACGAGGTGCGCAAGGCAGCGCGCATGGTCGCCGGCTTTTCACCCACCGTTGCCGAACAGGAAAGGCAGTTGAAGGCCTTCATGTACGAACGGCTGTACTACCACCCCGAACAGATCGAAACGGCGGAGCGCGCCCGCAAGGTGACGGCCGGGCTGTTTGCCGCCTATTCGCAGGACCCGTCGCTGATGGGCAATGGCTGGGGCGCCCGTCTGGACGAGAGCGAGCCGCAGCGCAGCCGCCACATTGCCGATTACATCGCCGGTATGACCGACCGCTTCGCCATTTCCGCCTATGCGGCGATTTTCGGCGAGACGCCCGAAGGCCTCAGCAATGTCTAGGCAGGTGCGCATCTGCCTGATCGGCGCGACCGGACTGGTCGGCGGCGCCGTCATCGAGGCTTGCGTCGGCCGCCGCGACGTGCGGCTCGTCGCCGTATCGCGCAACGAGGCAAAACTGCCCAAGGGCGCGCGTATGGAAGTGCTGCTCGCTCCGACGAGCGGATGGGAAGACGCGATTGCCGCCGCCCAGCCGGACGTCATGGTGATTGCCCTTGGCACGACATGGAAGAAGGCGGCGCAAAGCGAGGCCCAGTTCCGCCTCGTCGATGAAAAGCTGGTACTTGATTGCGCCAAATGGGGGCTGGCCGCCGGGGCGAAGCATTTGATCCTCGTCTCATCGGTTGGCGCCAACCGCCACGCCAAGCAGCTTTATCTGCGCGTGAAGGGTGAGGTTGAGGACGCGCTGTCGCGCATTCCCTTCGGCAGGCTTGATATCCTGCGGCCCGGCCTGCTGATCGGGCCGCGCGGCGAGCGTCGCCCGCTGGAACGGCTCGGCCAGATATTCAGCCCGGTGATCGACCTGTTCCTGCAGGGCAAGTACCGGCGTTATCGCTCGATCCATGTCGATGTGCTGGCCCAGGCGATCCTTGCCCTGTCGCAGCAGAAGGCGCGCGGCCGCTTCGTTTACGAACACGACGAAATCCTGCGGGCGATCCGCCGCCAGACGATGGAGAAGTCCATTCGCCATGCGGTGCACGGCACGGTTGTGGAATAGGCGCCTTCGCGGTTGACTCAAGGGCAGGCGAAGGCCAATCCGCCCAGGTCGCTGGCTGCGCGGGAGAGATCCTGCGATTCGGGATAACCCCCGGATCTCGTGACGCCGAAGGAGCAACCGCCCCGGAAACTCTCAGGCAAAAGGACCGTGCCGGCCTATAGCGACGCTCTGGAAAGAGGTGCGCGCACTCTTGCGCATCCGCCGAAGGGGTAATGCTCTCAGGCTTCCGTGACAGAGGGGGCACCGAACTGGTGTACCAAACTGTGCGGAGTCGTGTCTTGAGCGAAGCCAACGAACCTATCGAAGACGTCGAACCGGAGATTCTGACTCTGCCGCTCGATGCCTGGCACCGCGCACGCGGCGGCCGGATGGTGCCTTTCGCCGGCTACTGGATGCCGGTGCAGTACGAAGGCATCATCGCCGAACACCTGTGGACGCGGGAAAGCGCTGGCCTGTTCGACGTATCGCACATGGGCCAGCTCTATATCAGCGGCGAGAATGTCGAGGCAGCGCTTGAGGCGGTGCTGCCGATCGATCTCTCGACGCTGAAGGTGGGGCAGGTGCGCTATTCGCTGCTGCTCGACGAAAATGGCGGCATTCTGGATGACCTGATGGTCTCGCGCTGGCAGACCGGGCTCTATCTGGTGGTAAATGGTGCGACCAAGTGGGACGATATCGCCCATTTGCGGGAACATCTGCCCGATGAAGTGACGATCAACCACCTTGATGACAGCGCCTTGCTCGCGCTGCAGGGGCCGCAGGCTTTCGCCGCGCTGGAACCGCTGGTCAGCGGCGAATATCCGCTTTCCGCGCTCACCTTCATGCGCGGCGGCCCTTTCAAGCTGGGCGGCGTGGACGCGTGGATCAGCCGTTCGGGCTATACCGGTGAAGACGGCTTCGAAATCGCCGTGCCGGCGGTAAACGCTGCCGAAATTGCCGATCTGCTTTGCGGCCAGCCGCAGGTAAAGCCCATCGCCCTTGGCGCGCGCGACAGCCTGCGACTGGAAGCGGGCCTGCCGCTCTACGGGCACGACATGGACGAAAACATCGACCCGATCAGCGCCGATCTCGCCTTTGGCATCAACAAGCGCCGGCGCAGCGAGGGCGGCTTCATCGGCGCGGAGCCGGTGCTGAAGGTGCTGGCGGAAGGCCCGGCGCAAAAGCGCGTCGGCCTGAAGCTCGATGGCCGGCAGGCGGCGCGTGAAGGCGCGCTGGTGTTCAGCGGGAATCGCGAAGTTGGCCGCGTAACATCGGGCGGGTTCTCGCCCAGCCTCGAACATCCGATCGCCATGGCCTATGTCGACGCCGCGCTCGCCGCGCCCGGCACTGCGCTGGAAATCGACGTGCGCGGCAAGCGCCTTGCCGCCACGGTCAGCCCCATGCCTTTCGTTCCCCATCGCTATTTCCGAGGAGCCTGAACATGCCCCGTTATTTCACGCAAGAACACGAATGGATCGACGTTGACGGGGATACCGGCACGGTCGGCATCACGGACTATGCCCAGTGCCAGCTGGGTGACATCACCTTTGTCGAACTGCCCGATGAAGGCGCCAGCTTCGGCAAGGGTGACAGCGCCTGCGTCGTCGATTCGGTCAAGGCCGCCAGCGACGTCTACAGCCCCGTGTCCGGAACCGTGACCGAGGCCAACGGCGCGCTGGGCGATGCGCCCGAACTGGTGAACACCGATGCCGAAACCGGCGGCTGGCTGTTCCGCATCACGCTGTCCGACGCGGCCGAGCTCGACAGCCTGATGGACGCAGACGCCTACCAGGACTTCATCAAGGGCCTTTGATCCGATGCGCTATCTTCCCCTGACCCCCGCCGAACGCGCCGACATGCTCGGCGTGATCGGCGTTTCCAGCGTCGACGCGCTGTTCGAGGACGTTCCCGCCGCTGCGCGATTGCCGGGGCCGGTTCCGGGCCTGCCGATGCACGCCAGCGAAATGGCGGTGGACCGGCACATGTCGGCGCTCGCCGCGAAGAACCTGTCGGCCGGTGCCGCGCCGTTCTTCCTGGGGGCAGGGGCCTATCGCCATCACATTCCGGCCTCGGTCGATCACCTGATCCAGCGCGGCGAGTTCCTTACCGCCTATACGCCCTACCAGCCGGAAATCGCGCAGGGCACGCTGCAGGTGCTGTTCGAATTCCAGACCCAGGTGGCGCGCCTGCTCGGCACCGATGTTGCCAACGCTTCGATGTACGATGGCTCGACCGGCTGCTGGGAAGCGATTGTCATGGCCGGCCGCGTAACGCGCCGGAAGAAGGCCGTGCTGTCAGGCGGCCTGCACGCGCATTACGTCGCAACGTGCGAGACGATGGCGAAGTTCACGGGCGATGCGCTGGATGTGCGCGCACCGCAGCTTTCCGCCGCCGCTGACGATGCCGAAGTGATCGCGGCGATTGATGGCGAAACCTCGTGCGTCGTCGTCCAGTATCCGGACATGCTGGGTCGCATTCCCGATCTCGCTGCCATTGCCGAGGCCGCACAGGCCAACGGCGCGCTGCTGATCGCGGTCGTCACCGAACCGGTCGCGCTCGGCCTGATCGAAGCGCCGGGCCACATCGGCGCCGACATCGTCGTGGGCGAAGGCCAGTCGCTGGGCGTCGGGCTCAACTTTGGCGGGCCGTACCTCGGCCTGTTCGGCTGCCGCGAGAAATACCTGCGGCAGATGCCCGGTCGCCTGTGCGGCCAGACCGTCGATGCCGAAGGGCGGCGCGGGTTCGTCCTCACGCTTTCGACGCGTGAACAGCACATCCGCCGCGAAAAGGCGACGAGCAACATCTGCACCAACTCCGGCCTCTGCGCGCTGGCATTCTCGATCCACATGACGCTGCTGGGCGGGGAAGGGCTGGCAAAGCTGGCGCGGATCAACCACCAGGCCGCGCGGCGCACGGCTGATGCCCTGGCGGCAATCCCCGGCGTGTCGGTGCTCAACGATGCCTATGTCAACGAATTCACGGTTGTCCTGCCGCGTGATGCCCGCGACGTGGTGCGCGAACTGGCGGACCGCGGCGTGCTGGGCGGCGTGGCGCTTGGGCGTCTCTATCCCGGTCAGGCCGATCTGGCGAATGGCCTGCTGGTCTGCGCCAGCGAGCTGACCACCGATGACGACATTGCCGCCCTGGCTTCGGCCCTGAGCGAAGTGCTGGAAGGAGTCCCCGCATGACCGCAACCAATCCTTCCGGCTGGCGCCCCGCGATGGGCGAAGCCGGCGACAGCGAAACGGCACTGATCACCGCGAGCGGCGACAAGGCGCTGGCGCTTGAGGAAAAGCTGATCTTCGAACTGGGCCGGCCCGGCACCTGCGGGGTCGACATGGACGAGCCGCAGGGCGAAGTCCTGCCCGGCCTGGCGCGGCACCTGCGCGCGGCGGCACCGGCGCTGCCCGGCCTGTCCGAACCGGAAACCGTGCGGCATTACACCCGCCTGTCGCGCCAGAACTACGCCATCGATCTCGGGCCGTTTCCGCTCGGTTCGTGCACGATGAAGCACAACCCGCGCCTGAACGAAAAGGTCGCCCGGCTTCCCGGCTTTGCTGACATCCACCCGCTGCAGCCGCAGCGCACGGTGCGCGGTGCGCTGGAGGCGATCAACGAACTGGCGCACTGGCTGATCGAGCTGACCGGCATGCACGGCGTCGCCATGACGCCCAAGGCCGGCGCCCACGGCGAGCTGTGCGGCCTCTTGTGCATCAAGGCGGCGATCGAGGCGCGCGGGGAAGATCGCAAGATCATCCTCGTCCCTGAAAGCGCGCATGGTACCAATCCGGCGACGGCTGCCTTTGCCGGTTTCGCGGTGGAGAACATCCCGGCCAACGCCGACGGCCGTGTCGATCTGGCGGCGCTGACCGCCCGGCTCGGCCCGGACGTTGCCGGCGTGATGATCACCAACCCGAACACCTGCGGCCTGTTCGAACGCGACATGAAGGCCATTTCCGACGCGGTTCACGCGGCGGGCGGCTATGTCTATTGCGACGGCGCGAACTTCAACGCGGTGGTTGGCAAGGTGCGCCCCGGCGACCTTGGCATCGATGCCATGCACATCAACCTGCACAAGACGTTCTCCACCCCGCACGGCGGCGGCGGACCGGGTTCGGGGCCGGTGGTGCTGTCTGAAGCGCTCTCGCCGTTCGGCCCGCTGCCCTTCACTGCCAAGGGCAAGGACGGTGTTGTCCACCTCGTCGAGGAAGAGGACGCGGCGCAGTTCGGCCATGAACAGGCCTTCGGCCGCATGGCGGCCTTCCACGGCCAGATGGGCATGTTCACCCGTGCGCTGACCTATATCCTCAGCCACGGGGCGGACGGCCTGCGCCAGGTGGCCGAGGACGCCGTGCTCAACGCCAACTATGTGCTGCGCAGCCTGGAAGACGTGCTGAGCGCCCCCTTTGCCAAGGCCGGCCCCTGCATGCACGAAGCGCTGTTCAGCGACGATGGCCTGCCGGAAGGCTTCTCTACGCTGGATATCGCCAAGGGCCTGATCGACGAGGGTTTCCACCCGATGACGGTCTATTTCCCGCTCGTCGTCCACGGCGCCATGCTCGTCGAGCCGACCGAGACGGAAAGCAAGGACGGGCTCGATCGCTTCATTGCATCGATGCGCAGCCTTGCCGCACGGGCGCGCAACGCCGATCCCAGCCTGAAAAGCGCGCCGCATCATGCGCCGCGCCGCCGGCTTGACGAAACGCTGGCCGCGCGCAAGCCTGTGCTGACGTGGAAAGCTGCCAACGCGGAGTAGGCCGAACATGCAACAGGGGGGCTGGCTGCAAACGCTTTTGCCGTTTGCCATCATTGCCATCGTGATGATCCGTCGCTGGCGGAACATCAACCGGCCGGTACCCCTTCGCACCGGGCGGCTGTGGATCTTGCCGGCCGTGATGACCGTGCTGATCGGCTTCATGCTCTATGCCCTGCCGCCGACGCAGACGGGCTGGGCGGTGTTTTTTGGCGGGCTGGTCGTCGGTCTGGCGGTTGGCTGGCAGCGTGCGCGGATGATGGTGTTTCACGTCGATGAGGACACGGGTGAGGTGATGATGCGCCAGACGCCACTGGCCTTGTTGTTCGTGATCGCGCTCGTCTTCGGCCGCCGGGCCATGGTACCGGGGCGCGGGGCTCAGGAAGCGGGGGCAACCGCGCCAACCTCCTTGCCGCTGGTGACCGATGCCTTGCTGGGCTTTGCCCTTGGCATGATCCTTGGCATGCGGATCGAAATGTGGCGACGCGCAAAGATGCTGCGCGCCGCCTGAATTGGTAGCTTACTTGCCGTTGATGGCTTCATCGCCAGCATCGCCGACCGACTGGATATCCCGGCCAAGCCCGCGAACGGTGTTGCAGGCGCTCAGCCCGAGCACGAGGCTGCCGGCGATGGCGGTGACGATCAATTTGCGGATCATTAGAAAAACTCCTGAATGGGGTGCCATCCAGCCTAACGTTTCAAAATCGCTGCAACCTGAACCGCGCCCTTCGTTTCGTCGCGTTCGCGCAACGCGCTGTCCAAAACCGCGTCAATCCGCCACTTGCTGCAACGAGGGTTCGCGGGCGCGCACCCGCGCCAGGATCTGTTCGCGAAAGGCGATGATCGCCCCCGCCGCGATAATCAGCGGCGCGCCGAAATAGAGGCTGGCGCCCGGCAGCTTGTCCCACACCAGCCAGCCGAACAGCGTGGCCCAGATGAGCTGGGTGTAATCCATCACGATCACGCTGGCGACGGCGCCGTGCCGCAGCGATGCGGTCATCAGCAATTGCCCCAGCGCGCCGGTGACGCCCATCGAAATGACCAGCAGCCATTCGAAGGAGGTATAGGCCTGCATGTAAAACGGCATCAGCGGCAGCATCAGCAGGCTGCCGAAGACGCTGAACCAGAAGACGATGCAGACTGAGCTTTCCGTGCGGGCCAGATCGCGGATCTGGTAATTGATCACCGCGATCAGCACGGCGCCGGTCAGCATCAGGCCAACGCCGAGCGGGTCGATATGTTCGCCGCCCGGTTGCGAGACGATGACCACCCCCGCGAACCCCAGCAGCACGGCCGACCAGCGCCAGGGACCGACCTTGTCCTTGAAGAAGAACGCGGCGAGCAGAACCGCGAACATGGGCGACACGAAGCTCAGCGTCGTCGACACGGCCAGGGGCAGCAGGACCGTGGCGGTGAAGGTCATCGACATGTTGGTCATGCCGACCATCGCGCGCCCGGCATGGTTGAACAACCGCTGCGTGCGGATCTGGTCCAACTGCCCGGACGCGGCCATCCACATGACGACAACCGGCAAACAGGCAGCCTGACGCCAGAACATGATTTCGGGCACGGAAATGCCCGTCTGGCCGGCATATTTGATGATGCAGAACATCGTCCCGAAGACAAACGCCGATCCGACGCGAAGGGCGAGGGCGAAAAGCGGGCGTTGCGGGCGGTTCATCGCTCCAGCCATAGCCGCCACGCCGTGGCTTGCAAATTGTGCGGCTTGCCTGCTGCCGGATTCGCGGCCAAGGCCTGCGCGTTGGCCGGGGCGCGCTGCCCGGGCGCATATCCTTTCAGGGCGATCGGGCCGATGCTGTCACAAGTGCTGGATGATGACGTGGTGCGCTGGTTCCTGATGCCGGGCCTTGCCGCACTGGCGGTCGCCCTATTCGGCTGGTGGCGCGATCATCGCCGGCGCCACCGCACCGATCCCGATGCCGTTGGCGTCGTCGATTGGACGACCCTGTCGTTCTGGTCGCTTCTGGTCGCCTTCGTGCTGCTGGGGGCAGCGTTGAAAAGCTGGCTCCACCCTTAGAGGCAGGCTTCCAGATAGGCCTGATCGAAGCCGAATTGCCGCGCCTTTTCAAGCGTGTACGGGCGCAGACCCGAGCTGCGGAATTCGCCGATGATGCGGCCGTCCTCGCTTTCGTCGAGGTATTCGAACTTGAATAGCTCCTGCGTCACGATCACGTCGCCTTCCATGCCGATCACCTCGGTCACGTTGGTGGTGCGGCGCGAACCGTCGCGCAGACGCTTCACCTGCACGATGAGGTCGACCGATTCGGCGATCTGGCGGCTGATGGCTTCCTTCGGGATCTTGATGTCGCCCATCATGATCATGTTTTCCATACGGCCCAGGCATTCGCGCGGGCTGTTGGCGTGAAGCGTACACATCGATCCGTCGTGGCCGGTGTTCATGGCGGCGAGAAGGTCGAAACATTCCGCGCCGCGGATTTCGCCGAGGATGATGCGGTCCGGACGCATACGCAGGGCGTTCTTCACAAGATCGCCGATGGTGATCGCGCCTTGCCCTTCCAGGTTCGGCGGACGTGTTTCCAGTGGCAGCCAGTGCGGCTGTTGCAGGCGAAGTTCGGCGGCGTCTTCGATGGTCAGCACGCGCTCGCCCGGGTCAATCATCTTCGACAGGGCGTTGAGCATCGTCGTCTTACCCGAACCGGTACCGCCCGAGATGACGACGTTCATGCGGCATGCGCCCGCGATTTTCAGCGCGGTGCACATCTTGTCGTTCATCGAGCCGAAGTCCTTGAGCATGTCGAGGGTGATCGGCTTTTCGGAAAACTTACGAATCGAGATGGCGGTGCCGCGCAGTGACAGCGGCGGCACGATGACGTTGACGCGGCTGCCGTCCTTGAGGCGGGCGTCGGCCAGCGGCGTGGTCTGGTCGACGCGGCGGCCGACCTGGTTGACGATGCGTTGAGCGATCTGGAACAGGTGCTGTTCGTCGCGGAAG
>JBJTLW010000080.1:0-40615 GCA_046063225.1 Novosphingobium sp.
CCGGGGATCTCGGCATCCTCAGCGGCGGCATCCGGCTGACCAATGTCAACGCGGGCGGGTCCGGCAATACCATTCGCGCCATGAACCCCGGCACCTTCGGGCTGGAACTGGACATCGCCGCCGATGGCACGCTGTCCAACACCATCGGCTCCGGCATCGCGCTGACCAAGACCGGCACCGGCACCGTCACCCTGACCGGCACCAATACCTACGGCGGCGGCACCACGATCAATGCCGGGGCGATCCGCGTCGATGACTTTGCCCGTCTGGGCACGGGCAGCGTGACGGCTGCGGCGGGCGGCTCGCTGATCCTCGATTACAATGGCGCGGGCCAGCTTCTTCAGTCCACGCCCTTCATGACCGGAGCGGGAAGCTTCATCAAGGAAGGCTCCGGCGATGTGGTGATGAACCAGACCAGCACCTATACCGGTGGCACCACGATCCGCGCCGGACGCATCGGCCTCAACAACGGCGATGCGCTCGGCACCGGCAATATCCAGGTGGATAGCGGCGCGACGCTGGGCATCGGGGGCGTCACGCTGGCCAATTCGGTCAGCGGCAGCGGTTCCATCGTCAAGACGGCGAACAATCAGGCGACGCTGAGCGGCAACAACAGCGCCTTCACCGGCCTGTTCGATATTCAGGACGGCTCGGTAGTGCTCAACGATGGCCGCTCCGCCGGATCGGGAATCGTCGCCATCGCCGCCGGATCGTTCATCGATGTTGACAGCACGGTCGGCGATACGACCATGGCCGCCAGCCTTTCCGGCGCGGGCGATCTGGGCATCATCAGCGCCAACCGGGTGCGGTTGACCGGATCGAACACGCTTTCGGGCGTGGTCTTCGTCGATGCCGGCACGCTTCAGATCGAAGGCAGCCAGAACATCGGTACGGCCAACATCACCCTGTCGGGCGCTGGCGGGGTGCTCGATCTGTCGACTG
Source organism: Novosphingobium sp. (assembly GCA_046063225.1). Classification (GTDB taxonomy): domain Bacteria; phylum Pseudomonadota; class Alphaproteobacteria; order Sphingomonadales; family Sphingomonadaceae; genus Novosphingobium. The sequence continues at coordinate 943 of JBJTLW010000080.1, forward strand.
CGCAGTCAACCACGCTGGCGAACACGGTTTCGGGCGTGGGCCGCGTGGTGAAGACCGGCAGCGGCACGGTTTTCGTCACCGGCGCCAACACCTATTCGGGCGGCACCGACATTCAGCAGGGCGCGATCCGCGTGACCGATGTCAGCGTGCTCGGCACCGGCGCGGTCAGCGTTCAGGCAGGGGCCGCGCTCGATCTGGCGATAGCCAATGCGCAAACGCTCAACCAGTCGATCTCGGGCGCGGGCATTCTGCGCAAGTCGGCGCAGGGCGACCTGACCCTGCTGGGCAACAGCCTGACCGGCGGGCTCGACATCGTCGGCGGACGGGTGATCGTGAACAGCGCCGCCGCGCTCGGTTCCGGCCCTGTCTCCACCGCGGTCGATACCCAGCTGGTGTTCGACAATTCGGCGACCGAAACGCTGTCCACCCCTGTCAGCGGCGCGGGTGCATTGACCAAGAACGGCAGCGGCGCGCTGATCATCCAGAACGCCAACACCTATACCGGCGGCACGGTGATCAATGCCGGGCGGCTGGGGCTGAACAACGGGCAGGGGCTTGGCACCGGCAGCGTCATCGTCATGCAGGGCGCGCAGCTCAGCCTCGGCGGGGTGACGGTCGCGAATGCCATCACCGGCGCGGGGCAAGTGGTGAAGACGGCGAACAACACCGGCTCGCTCACCGGCAACAACGCCTATTCGGGCGGGACCGACATCCAGCAGGGCACGCTGGTGGTCAATTCTCCGGCGGCGCTCGGCACCGGCGGCGTCTCGGTTGCCTCGGGCGCGCTGCTCAATGTCACCTACAACGGCGCGTCGAACATCGCGATGGGCAACTCCGTGACGGGCGCGGGCGGACTGGTGAAGGACGGCAGCGGCACGCTGGTCATCAACACCTCGGCCAACACCTTTTCCGGCGGGACGACGATCAACGCCGGGCGGATCGGCCTCAATTTCGGCAACGGACTTGGCACCGGCGGCGTGGTCATCGCATCGGGGGCAGAGCTGGCGATTGGCTCGGTTGCGTTCAACAATTCCGTTTCGGGCGCGGGCCGCATCGTCAAGACATCGGCCGGCGCGGCCACGCTGGGCGGCACCAACACGCACAGCGGCGGGCTGGATATCCAGGGCGGCAGCGTGGCGGTGAACGGCAGTGCCCCGCTTGGCACCGGCGGCGTGACCATCGCCAGCGGAGCATCGCTGATCTACACCAACAGCGCGGCGGCAAGCTTTGCCAATGGCCTGTCCGGCGCGGGCACTTTCGAAAAGCTGGGCGCGGGCCAGTTGAGCTTCGCGAACAATTTCACCATCGGCGCGCTGACGCTGTCGGCAGGCCGCACCCGGATCAACACCGTGGGCACGACCAATGCGACGGTTGCCGCAGGTGCGACGCTGGACGGCACCGGCCGGATCATCGGCAATGTCACCAACAACGGCACGGTGGCACCGGGCAATTCGATCGGCACGCTGACCGTCCAGGGCAATTACGTCCACGGCGCCAATGCCGTGCTGGAAATCGAATTCGACGCGGGCGGCAATATCGACCTGCTCGACGTCACCGGCAACGCCACGCTGAACGGCGGCACGATCCGCTTCGTCTCGGTGGGCGGCGCGGAGGGGCAGGGCGGCACCTTCCTGCGCACCGGCGGCACGCTGACCGGCACCTTCGCCACGGTGGAAACGGTGGGAGCGCTGCTGCCGCTGTCGGTGGTCTATGAACCAAACCGCGCCTTCATGGCCCCTTCGGTGCTGACCGCGCGGCCTTCCACCTTCAACGCGCAGTCGCTGGCGGCGGCCGATACGGCGCTGGGCTTTGTCGATGCCATCGGCGCGGCCGATGTGCGGCACGCGCAGGGCAACCGCCTGTGGATTAACGGGATCGCCGCCTGGGGTCAGCGCAGCGCATCGGGCACCACGCTCGCTTACGATCACGACACGCGCGGGATCAGCGGCGGCGCCACTTTCGCGGTGGGGGATGCCATAACCGTGGGCTTGGCAATGGGCTGGGCCAAGGGCGATATCACGCTGGGATCGAACGGTGGCGGCGGCGACCAGTCGAGCCTGCTCGGCAGCCTGCACGCACGCTATGCGGGCACCGGGTTCACTCTTGGCGGCGGTCTGCTCTATGGCAAGGTCGATCAGAACACCCTGCGCAACGTCAGCTTCAACGGCTTTTCCGGCAGCGTTACGGGCGAAACGGAATCCAGCCTGTTCGGCGGTTTTGCCGAACTGGGCCTGCCGTTGGGATCGACCGGCGGCTGGGCCTTCAGCGCCAACCTGCGCGGCAGCTATGTGCGCCAGAAGCAGGATGGCTACACCGAAAGCGGCAGCAGTCCGCTGCGGCTCAAGCTGGGGGATCTCACCACCAGCACGGTCGAAGGCCAGATCGGCTTTACCGCCAAGACCAGCCTGTGGAACCGCGCCAACGGCGGTGAGGAAACGTCCGAAGGCATCGATCTGCGTATCGAACTGGGCGGCCGCTACCTCGGCAACGTCGGCGATCGGAAAATACCGGTGACTTTTGCGGTCAGCAACGCCGGGATCGTGCTGCAGGGCGATACGCGCGACACGGTGCAGGGCCGCTTCGGGCTTGGTCTCGATTACACGATCGGCAGCGGCGCCACGTTCAGCCTCGGCTACCGGGGTGAGGTCGGCAAGACAGACCGTCATGCCGTCATGGCCGGTGCCAGCGTCCGCTTCTAGACCCCGAAGGGTCGCACGCGGGCCGATGGGTGGTTCCCTCCATGCCACCCGTCGGCCCGGAATGGCGCTGCGCCTCGCCGCACTTGGGCTTGCCGTTGCCGGTGCGGGCGCAGCGCAGGGCAAGACGCTCCACCGCGATTTTCGCCTGATGCGCGGGGACCTTCAGACCTATGGTGACTGGCTTGCCGGCTGCGATGCCACGCCATCCTGCACGCTGATCGGCCTTCCCGCGCCGCTCGATGCACTGGACGCCGATGGCCCGGCCTCCCGCGACATGGCCGTGCGGATCGAAGCCTTGGGGGCGGGGAATGGCACCCCGGTGGTCGAACTGATCCCGCTTGGCGCCGCGCCACCGGCGAATGCGCTGCGCAAGGCCGACGCTTGCCGCCTGCGGCTGAGCACCAAGGCCGTGGCCGCACTCGTCAAGGTGCCGTGCGACCGTGCGGTGCTGCCTGATGCGGATGCCGAACGGCTGTTAAAGGCCTTGACCGATGGGGACGACATAACTGGCGTCGTGCCCGGTCAACCAGCGCAGGTTTTCCGCTTTCCGGCGCAAGGCTCTGCGCAGGCGTTGCAGGCCTTGCAGCGGCGGCGCGCCGCCTTTGCCCGGCGCGCTGCAAACGCGGACGGCCCGGTGCCGCATCGCCTGCCCGCGCGTGAGCTGATGGTCTCGGGCTTTTCGCCGATCTTCGCGGCGAACCGCTGCGGCGCTCAGGCCATGCGCGCCATGCGCCATTTCCGCTTCGCCAACGGCACCGAGATGTGGAGCCACCAATGCGCAGAGGCCGATCCGGCGCGGACATGGTGGGTGATGAACCGCGATCCGCTGGCGGCCGGCACGCCGCTCGACCTGCCCGAGCCGCGCGGCGGCCCCGTCGCTGCGGGGCGTGACGGGCTGGAGAACGCCGTTTTCGACTGGGACTTCGGCGTGCTGCGATCCTACGCCTATGTGATGGGGCATGAGGACTGCGGCGTGATGCGCGCCTGGGGCTTCACTGCGCAGGGGTGGCGTCTGCTCGAACGGCGCGAAATGCCGCTGTGCAGGGGGCTGGAGCCGAGCGACTGGATACGCACCCATTTCACGCCGAGCAATGGGGCGGGGCCGGATGAATAGGTTGCTGCACGCCCGCGTCCTGTCGGTTCTGGCAGTGGGCCTTGCGCCGACCGGGATTCAGGCGGCCGCACCTCTGCCGGATTACCTGCGCGATCTTGACCGGGCCTACCACGCCGGGGACTGGACCTTGCAGTGCAACTCGTCCCGCTATTGCCAGATCATCGGCGTGGCCAAGGTGCCGCACGATCATGTGGGCGTTCGCGCCGTGGTGCTGATCACGCGCGGCGTGGCCAGGGCGGCACAGCCGCGCCTGCGCATGGCCTTTATCGACGCGCAAGGCAGCCTGTCCGTTCCGCAGCCGCAGGCGCATTGGCGGCTTCATCCGCGCGGAATGCTGCGCGGGCCAAGGCCCATTGCTCTGGGGTTCGGCGCGGCCGATTCGGACGGCGCCTATCGCGCCGCGCCGGACAGCGCCGTGCGGCTGGTTGCGGCGTTCCGCACCTGGCCGCGCTCGACCATCGGGGAGCGCGGCGAACCGGCGGTGCGGATGCCGCGCGGCGATCTCGATCGGCTGCTGCGCAAGATGGACGGGCTCCAGCACCCGCGCCGCACGCGCCTGACCCCGGCGCAAGAGGCCGAGTGGCTGAAGGAATACCATTACACCGTCGTGCGCGCGTCTCCTTCGGACGATCCGTTGCCCGATGCCCTGCGCCAGCCGTGCGATGGCCGGCGATCGGAAAACCAGGCCCAGGCCACTCGCCTTGGCCCGCAGCATATCCTGTGGACCGCATCCTGCCCGAACGGCACGCGCGTCTTCCTGCAACGCGGCGGCGAAGCGCCGGTGCCGTTTTCCGTGCGCGACGATAGCGGCGCGGTCAGGCCGCATCGCTATGCCGGGGTCAACGCGCAGTCGCTGCTGGAACTGGAACTGCCGTTCAAGGGGCAGGACGACTGCGGCTGGGCGCTGAAAATGGGCTTCAACGGCACCGGCTTCAACCTGATCGAGGATCGCCGCTATTTCCGCTGCCGCGCGGTTCCCAAGGCGTTCTGGCCAATCCTGTGGCACCCGACGAGCTGGAAATATGCCGATCCGACCCCCTCAAATGGAGGGAATGCGCCCCCCGCGATTGAGGGGGTAGGGTCTCCCTGATTGTTGGAATCAGGGGAATTTCGCCATGAATGCCGCTGCCCGGCCGTGGATCGGCCTTGTCTTCAAATGCCTTTCGGTGATCGCGCTGATCTTTGTCTTCGTCTTCTTCATGAAGATGCAGGAGGACCGCTCCGCCAACGACAAGCTGCGCAACAACGGCGTGGTGTCGCGCGCGGTGGTGGTCGAAAAGAAGCAGGATGAACTGACCCGCACCCAAAGCAGCGGCGCACGGCGCAGCAGCACGTCGACGACAACGACCGACCTGTGGGTGGTCAACGTGCGCCACGTGCCGAAATCGGCCGTTCCCTATGCCGACTATCAGGCCAGGGTGAAGGACGCCGATCTGCCGGCCGCGCCGCCGCTGGCGGCCGATGCCAAGCCGGAAAACAATTTCACCGGCATCATGTGGGTATCGAAAGAGGTCTACGACCAGACCAAGGTGGGTGACAGCTTTGCTGTGGTCAACACGCCGTGGGACGCGGATTCGCCGGTGCGCGTGACCGAGGTAGAGGCCTTCGATCCGTCCCCCGCCTATCCGCGCATGGCCATCGCCTTCGTGCTGGCGCTGCTGTTCTGGTTTGTTGGCCGGCGGATCAGCAAGGCATCGATGCTGCGCGGCATGGCCGAAGTGTCAAAAATGCCGGGGACCCTGCGATGAACGACTATCAGGCCGTATCGGACCAGCTGCGCGCCCGCCGCAAGGGCAAGCCCGGCGAACTGATGCTCGTGCTTGGCGTGGTGATTGCGCTTGCCGGACCTTTCGCCGCCGCGCTCAGCCGGGAAAGCGCGGCAAAGCTCGCGCAGATCAAGGCGGAAGGCATGGTGACCCAGGCCCTGGTCAAGACCGCCAACGTGCGCAGCGAAAGCTATACGGATCGCAAGGGTCGTACAAAGACCCGCGAGCTGCACGAACTGGGCGTCGAGCACGATCTCAACGCGCAGCTGCCCTATGTCGAATGGAAGGCCGGAAAACCGTTCCCCCAGCCACGCTACAAGGCAGTAACCTCGGTGACGCTCGACGTGGGCGAGGCCGCCTATGATCGCCTGCCGCCCGGCACGATTACCACCATTGCCCGCCTGCCGAGCGACTATAAAAGCACCGTCCTGACAGAACGGGTCGAACGCGAAACCGCATTCGGTTACATGCTGGCCTGGTATCTGGGCGCGGCCGCTGCCGTGGCGGCAGGTCTGGCGCTGGCGATTGCCGGCTGGCGCAGGCGCAAGGCCGCTCTGCAAGGGTAGGCGGGGCAGCAACCGGGGCGAGGGGCACAGCACCCGTCCCGCACGGCACGGGTGGAGGGGACCGCACGATGCGCTATTCGATTGAAATTCCGGTCGTCCTGCACCTAAGGTCGCGGCCATGACCGAACGGCAAACGCCCGATCCGCCCGCAGGCGGCATGGCCGGCACGATCCGGCTGTGGCTTGCGGTCATGGCGGTTCTCGTGGTGTCGCAACTTCTCGTCTGGCCGCTTGTCCATCTCGCCGAAGACGCCGCCCGGCCCGCGCGGATGGACCTGCGTCCATCGATCGACATGGTTGCGCTCGATGCCCAGCGCCGCCCGATGGACGGGGGCAAGGTGCATGTCGCCGCGCGGCAGGGGCAGCAGGGCTATTACACGCCGCTGGTGCCCGGTGCCGCCTATGGCCGCTTCCTTATCCCCTTTGACGGGCAGGGCAATGGCCAGCCCGAGGCGATCTACCTATCGCTGCGCGATGACGTGCTGGAAGTGCGGATAAACGGCCATCTGGCCCGCCCTGCGCAGCCGCTGGCGCGGCAGGGCGGCAACGTCAACGCCGGGCCGGATCTGGTGATCTTTCCGGAAAAGAGCGTCCGGCCGGGGCGCAATGTTGCCGAATTCGATGTTGCCGCCAGCGGTTCGGTCAACGATTTTCCCATCTTCGCCTTTGGCAAGGCGGCCGATCTGGCGCAGGTACACCGGGTGCGGAACCTGATGCTGGTGGACCTGCCGCTGGCCGGGATCGCCGTCTGCCTGTTCGCCGCGCTGCTCTTTGCCCTGACCAACTGGCCCGCGGAAGACCGCGCCAAGACGCGGGCGATGATCCTGCTGCTGGTGCTCAGCGCCGGATCGACGCTCGCGCTCTCCTATCTGCCGCCGTCCTGGCCGTTTGGCGTCACCATCGGGCTCTACATCTTCACCAGCCTCGGCATCGGGTTGTCGGCCGTGCAATACGCCCAGCACGAAGCCGGCCTGTTTCCCATGGGCCGCCGGCTGGCGCTCGGCCTGTGGATCGTCCTGCCGCTGGCGACCGCTGCCGCCATGATGACCGCGCACAGCCGGCCGGAGCTTATGCCGGCGATCCTTGGCACGTCGCTCAAGCTGTCGTTCTGGTTCGTCATCGCCGCCTGCGCGCTCGCCAGCGTGTTGCTGGCGCGGGCTACGATCGGGCGGGGAATTGCGAGCGCGATCGAACGCCTGATCCTGATCGTCTGCCTTGCCTTCTACGCGCTCGACCGGCTCGGCTCGACCATTCCGCTGCATTCCGCCTTTGATGCGCAGCTGCCACTGACCCTGCCGTGGTCGCCCATCGTCGGCTTCGCGCTGGGCCTTGCCATGATCGCCAGCCTTGCCCGGCAGGCGGGCGAGGCGCGCGACACCGTATCGCGCGCCAACGTGATCCTGGCCGAACGGCTGCACGAACAGGACGCCGAACTGGCGCGCAGCTATGACGCGCAGAAGCAGATGCTGCAGCGCCAGGTTGTGCTGGAAGAACGCCAGCGCATCGTGCGCGACATGCACGATGGCATCGGCGGGCAACTGCTCGGCCTGATGATGCAGGTGCGCGGCGGCCGGTTCGAGGCGCGGCAGGTGGAAGAGGGCCTGCAATCGAGCATTGCCGATCTGCGGCTGATCGTCGATTCGATGGATTCAGCCGATGACAGCCTGGCCGAAACGCTGCGATCGTTTGAACACCGGGTGCGCGCGCAGGTGGAAGCGGCGGGCATTGCCTTTCGCGTCGAACATGGCCTGCCCGATGACATGCCCAGCCCCGGCGCGCGGCCGACCTTGCAGATCCTGCGCGTGCTGCAAGAGGCGGTGACCAACGCCATGCGCCATGCCGGCGCCAGGGAAATCGCGCTGGCCAGCACCGAACTGGCAGATGGGAACATCAGCATTACCATTGCCGACGATGGCAAGGGCCTGCCCGCCGAGGTGAAGGGCGGGCGCGGGCTGACCAGCATGCGCAGCCGCGCGGCCGCCGTGAACGGGGCGCTGGACATTGCCAGCGGACCTGCGGGCACGACCCTGACTCTGACCATCGCGCGCCCGGACTGAAGGGGGCGCCCCTTCGCTTGAGGGGATTGAGCGGATTGCCTTAGCCTTTCAGGACACTCCGGCAGATAACGGAGATGGGCCATGGAAATGCAGGTTCTGCGCGGCGCAGCGATTGCCCTCGTGCTTGCCGCTGCCGTGCCGGCCAGCGCGCAGAATGGTGCGGGCGAGCGGACGGGTCGGCGCACGGCTGCCGAGGCTCGCGCTCAGAGCAATACCGCGCCGCTGGTCGATTCTGCGAACCCGGTGAAGCGCACCTGGGATTTCACCAAGCGCTTCGGTATTCCGCATTATGCCAGCCCGGTTGATTGCACTGATGAAGCAGCGACTTACGAGCGGTTTCGCAGCGAATTTGTCAGTCGGGTGAACGCCTTTCTGGCTGGCCCCAGCGATTCCAGGAAGCTCACTCTTGAACGCAAGAACTATGTCCGCCAAGTGCTTGGAACCGAACGCGATATTGCCACCTATCTGGCGGTGTTCGACGCAACCGGAAAGCGCGGGCCGGATGGCTACGTGCCGTCCGCCGCGCAGGATCTGTGCCGGGCGCGAAGCCAGCGGTTCGCCGTTCTTGCCATTCGCGAAGGGCTGGTGGCGATGCGGCGGGTCTATCCCGACATGGCCGAAGTGGGACCGGCGCTTGCTCAGGCCGATGCGGCGCTGGCGCGCATGGGCAACGATGCCTCGGTGCAGCGGCAGGTCGGCGCCAACCGCGCCGGTTCGCTGGCCGGTGTCCGCATGAAGCCAGCCGTGTCGCGCAATCCGGAATGGGAACGCGGCCTGCGCGATGGTTTCGCCCGGCTGGTGCCGGGGGAAACGATCCTGAAGCTGAACCTCTACAGTTCGGGCTGGTACGTCCACAAGAACGAAGCGACATCGGTTCCGGAATATCGCCAGATCGGCGCCTGGGTCGCAACCCGGCGCGGCGATGGCACCTGCTGGATCAACGGCATCGACCTGTGGCAGACCTACACCGGCGGCGGCCGGTTCGATGGCGGGGAATACAAGCTTGGCCAGCCGCCCCAGCAAATCCTGTGTGAGAACCTGTGATCGCGCGGCGGGCGGTGCTCAGCCGGTCCGGCCGAGCCGCTGCTTGACGATTTCCACCAGTTCGCGCCGCGCCACCTTGTTGGAATGGAGGATCGGCACGTCCTCACGCGAAATTGCCACCCAGCCGCGCGGCACCTTGTAACCGGACAGCCTCGCCTTCATCTGCGCCTCGATCTCGGCGAAGTCGGGTTCTGATCCGCCCGCCGGAATGACCGCCGCGACCAGAAGCTGCCCGCGCTCGCTGTCGGGAATGCCGAAAACATAGGCGGCTTCTACCGCGTCGAGCGCCTGCAATTCCATTTCAACCTCGGCGGGCGAGACGTTCGATCCCGCGGTCTTGATCATGTCGCCGTCGCGGCCGACGAAATGCACGCGCGTGCCATCGACCTCGCACATGTCGCCCGTCCGGTAATAGCCATCGGGGGTGAAGTAGGTTGCGTTCTCGATCTTGTGCAGGCCGGGCGTCACCGGATAGCCGCGGACCTGCATCTCGCCGATTTCGCCGTCGCCAACGGGGTTATTGTCTCCATCCGCGATGCGTATCTCATACCCGTCTGCGAAGTGATCGAGCGGTGCGCACAGCGGCCGGCCGGGCGCGCGGAATTCGTCGCCGGCATAGGAATAGGGCCCCAGCGTCTCGCTCATGCCCAGGCCCCACCACGGCTTGGGCTGCTTCGACAGCAAGGCCAGATCGGCGTCCGTCAGCACGCTGCCCATGGCGACCCGGCTGTTGTTGAGCGTCCGGCCCGGGCAGAACGTCGTCGCTCCGGCCTGCAGGGCAGGCATCAGGTACATCATCAGCCCGCCGATCCAGAACATCGGCAACTGCGCGGTCACCTCCGTGCCCCGCGTGATCGACAGCATTTCGCCAAGGTACTTCGTGCGGAACAGCACCGGTCCGTGGTTATGCCGCACGCCCTTGGGCAGGGCCATCGATCCGGAGGTGTAGATTTCCACCATCTGGTCGGCCGGATGAACTTCGGATTCGACCGATAGCAGCAGGTCTTCACCCAGTGTTTCGGCGGCATTGAAAAGATTATCCAGCGGTTCGATCGCGGCGGGAAGGGCATCTCCGGTGCTGGCGACCCAGCGCAGATAGGGCACCTCGGGCAGCCGGATCGCACCAGGCCGGGCTTCGCGCAGGCCGGGCTGGGCCTCGCACAGGCGCTCGACATAGTCGTAGCCCATGAAGCGGCGCTGGAGGATCAATCCGCCGACGTCCGACTGGCGCAGGACGCGGACCAGTTCGCCGGCGCGGATCATGGTGGAAATGGGAATGGCCACCGCGCCAATCCGCGCGATTGCGGCCAGCATCACGGCAAAGCCCGGGCCGTTGCCGAAGATGAAGCCGATGCGCGAACCCTTGCCCGCGCCCCGCGCCAGCAGACCGCGCGCCAGTTCCGCCGACCGGCGTTCCAGCTCGGCGAAGGTGATCGTCTCATCTCCGGCGCCATCGCCGTCTGCCCGCACGGCCAGAGTGTCGCCATAGGCGGCAGCCGACGCGCGGATCAGTTGCGGGAAGGTGCGCGCCGCTTCGGGCAGAGCTGTTGCCGGCTCGGTCAAAATGGAATCTCCCGTCCCCGGTCTTGCGCCAAGGGAACGCCTTGCCTTTGCGCGGGATTTCGCAAGTGGCAAGAGGGCGTGTGCGTTTTTTGCCGCCCGCTTGCCGGTCGGTCCAAGCCATCGCTGCCATGGTGGGCAAAGTGGATCACCGCAGCGAAAACCCGTCGATGCGCAGCGGCGAAAGTGATAACCCGCCGGATGAGGAAAGGGGATGCAATGGGCGTTAGGGCGATTCTGGCCGCAGTGCTGGCACTGGGCATGCTGGCGGGCTGCGGGGCGCGGCCCAGTCCGCTGGCCAGCGAGGGCGTGACCGATGCCATGCTGCAGAACCCGCCAGCGGGCGAGTGGCTAAGCTATGGCCGCGATCCGCAGGAGCAGCGCTTTTCCCCGCTGACTGCGATTTCCGATGCCAATGTCGGCGATCTCGGCCTTGCCTGGTCAGCCGATCTGGAGACGGCGCGTGGGCAGGAAGCGACGCCGCTGATGCACAACGGCACGCTTTACGTCAGCACCGCCTGGTCGATCGTCAAGGCCTATGACGCGCGAACCGGCAAGCTGAAGTGGAGCTATGATCCGCAGGTCCCGCGCGACACGCTGGTGCGCGCCTGCTGCGATGCCGTGAACCGCGGTGTCGCGCTCTATGGCAAGTCGCTCTACATCGCGACGCTCGACGGGCGGCTGATCGCCATCAAGCAGGACAGCGGCGCGCTGCTGTGGTCGGCGCTCGTCGTGCCGAACTTCAAGGATTACACGATCACCGGCGCGCCGCGCATCGCCAACGGGCTGGTGCTGATCGGCAGTGGCGGCGCGGAATACAAGGCGCGCGGCTTCATCGCCGCCTACGATCACCGCACGGGTGAACAGATCTGGCGGTTCCACACCGTGCCCGGCGATCCCGCGCAGGGCCATGAAAACGAAGCCATGGAAAAGGCGGCGAAGACCTGGGCCGGCAAGTGGTGGGAACTGGGCGGCGGAGGCACCGTCTGGGATTCGATCACCTATGACCCCAAAACCAAGCTGGTGCTGTTCGGCACCGGCAATGCCGAGCCGTGGAACCCGGCGGCGGCGGGGCGCGAAGGGGATTCGCTCTACACATCTTCGATTGTCGCGGTTCATGCCGACACCGGCAAATATGCCTGGCATTTTCAGGAAACCCCGGAAGATCGCTGGGACTTTGACAGCAACGCCCAGATCACCCTTGCCGACATGCAGATTGGCGGGACAATGCGGCACGTGGCGCTGCACGCGCCGAAGAACGGCTATTTCTATGTGCTGGACGCGGCCACGGGGGAGTTCCTGTCCGCCGCGCCCTATGTGGCGTTGACCTGGTCGACCGGGATCGATGCAAAGACCGGGCGTCCCGCGATCAACCCGGCGGCGCGTTACGAAAAGACGGGACAGCCGTTCATGGGAATGCCGGGGCCGACGGGCGCCCATTCGTGGCAGGCGATGAGCTTCAACCCGAAGACAGGCCTTGTCTATCTGCCCGCGAACCAGACGTTCTTCCCCTATGCGGCGGCAAAGGACTTTGTCCCGAGCGACATCGGCTACCAGACCGGGATCGACGGCGTGGCCGCGGCGATGCCGGCTGACGCCCGGGCACGGGCCGGTGCGCTGGCGGCGACGACCGGCGCGCTGATCGCTTGGAACCCGCAGACGCAGAAAATGCAGTGGAGCGTGCCGCAGCCCGGCCCATGGAACGGCGGCACGCTGGCGACGGCCGGCAACCTGGTGTTCCAGGGCGATGCCGCCGGTGCCTTTTCCGCCTACAGTGCCGACAGGGGCGCGAAGCTCTGGACCTTTCCGGTGCAGACCGGCGCGATCGCTGCGCCGATGACCTATGCGATCGACGGCGAACAGTATGTCGCCATTCTTGTCGGCTGGGGCGGCATGTACGACGTGGCCATGGGGCGGCTTGCGCACAAGAGCGGCGCGGTGCGCAACATCAGCCGTCTGCTGGTGTTCAAGCTGGGCGCCAAGGGCAGCCTGCCGCCGGTGCCGCCGCTGGGCAAGATGCCGCTCGATCCGCCAGCCTTCACCGGCACGCCCGAACAGGTTGCGCAAGGCGCCGCACACTATGCGCGCTATTGCACGGTGTGCCATGGCGACGCGGCCGTGGCGGGCGGGGTCAACCCCGATCTGCGCCGCTCGGCCGCGCTGGGCAATGCCGGGACGATGCAAAGGATCGTGATCGACGGCGCCCTCTCTCCGCCGCAGGGCGGCAGGGGCATGGTCTCGTTCAAGTCGGCGCTGAAACCCGCCGATGTCGAGGCCATCCGGCAGTACCTCATCAAGCGCGCCAACGAAGATTTGGCGCTGGGGGACACGTGATGGCCGGGTTCGTTCTGATCCACGGGGCGTGGCATGGCGGCTGGTGCTTTGACGCCGTGGCCGACCGGTTGCGCTCCGCCGGCCATCTGGTCGATGCGCCGACACTGCCCGGCATGGGCGGCACTGCCGAAGAGCTGCACGCCGTGACACTTGAAGGCTGGGGCCGCTTTGCCGCCGAACGCTGCCGCGCCATGAAGGCGCGGCTGGGCGGCGGGCCGGTGATCCTTGCCGGGCACAGCCGCGGCGGCATCGTCATTTCCACGGCTGCCGAAATCGATCCCGAGGCGATGGACGGACTGGTCTATGTCTGCGCCCTGATGCTGCCCGACGGCATGAGCCGCGTAGAGTTCAAGGCGATGGAAGCGCCGAATCCGGATTTCGACGCCATGATCATTGCGGTCGAGGACGGGGCCGGGACGCTTGTCGACCCGACGCTGGCGGGCGCGGTCTTTGCCCAGATGAGCCCGCCTGATCTGGTGGAGGCAGCGCTGCCGCGCCTCACCATCGAACCGCATAGGGTGCGCTCGACGCCGCTCAGCCTCAGCGCGGAACGCTGGGGCTCGCGCCCACGCACCTACGTCGAATGTGCGCAGGACCGCACCATTCCGCTGTCCAGCCAGCGCCTGATGCAGGAGCTGTGCCCCGGCGCGCGGCGCGTCACGCTGGACTGCGATCACAGCCCGTTCCTGTCCGATCCCGACGGGCTGACCGGGGCGCTGCTATCCGCGCTGGCATAGAAAAACCCGGGAAATCGCGGTGCGATCCCCCGGGTCCTCGGTGATAGGTCTGGGTTGCTGCGACGGGCTTAGCCGACGCGCTTTCCGGTCAGCGGCATCGATCCGAACACGCCGGCCTTCACATCGCCGTTGATCGCATCGCCATCGACGGTGGCTTCGCATTCCAGCGTCATCGGCATCGGCACCTTCATGTCCATCGACCAGGTCAGCGTGTTGCCGCTGACCTTGCCATTGGCCACGTCCATCGAGCCCATGCCACCGGCCAGCGAACCGGTGAAGCTGTCGCCATCGACGACAACGGTGAAGGTGCCGCCCTGATCGCCCATCGGGGTCTTGACGTTGACTTCATAAGTGCCGGCAACTGACATTTCGCATCTCCTTGAATTACGGTCTGGCGCGGTTCAACGCGCTTGCAGCGCCCTTGTCAATTGCCTGCGCCACCGGCGGCCGGGGCGGCGGCGCGCACCTCTACGGGCAGGCCAAGCCCCTTCAATTGCGGCTCGACGATCTTGCGATCGCCCACCACGACGAAGACGAGACCCTCGGCCTGGAGATAGGCCTTGGCCGCCATGTCCAGTGCCGTAGCGTTAATTGCCCGGTAGCGGCCCGGAAGGGTGACGTAATAGTCATCCGGGCGGCCCAGGCGATCGTTCGCCATCAGCGCCGAAAGGACCTGTCCATTGGTCTGGAAGCGGTTGGGAAGCCCGCGAATATTTCCGTCGGTGACGCGGTTGAATTCAACAGAATTGACCGGCTTCTTGGCCGGGAAGGCGCGGATATTGTCGAGCAAGAGGCGAATCGAATCGCCCGTCCGGTCTGCCTGCACCGGTGCCGAGATGGTGAAGCTGCGCGGCCCCTGCGGGCTGCTGACGCCCGAACGCACGCCATAGGACCAGCCCTTGTCTTCGCGCAGATCGAGGTTGAGCCGGCTGAGGAAGCCGTTGCCCAGAACCTCGTTGGCAAGATCGAGCGCCTCGTTGTTCTGGTCACGGCCGGTCAGCGGCAGCACGCGTCCGCCGACGATCACCGACTGCGGCGAGTTCGGCCGGTCGATCAGCACGATGCGCGGGCTGGGCGCGGGCACGGCTGCGGTCAGCGGCTTCTTCTGGGCGGCGGTCGACGCGGCCTTCCAGCCGCCAAAAGCCTTCTCCAGCAGGGGCTTCAGCTGGTCCATCGTCACGTCGCCCACGACGGTGACCTTGGCGAGATCGGGGCGGAACCACTTGTGGTGCGCATCACGCAGGCTTGCCGGGGTTAGGGCGGAGACGGTTTCCACCTCGCCCAGGCCGTCGCTCGGCAGGCCATAGGGATGGCCGGCGCCGAACAGGATCGGCGACAGGTTGCGCGCGGCAAGGCTGTTCGGATTGGCCTTGACCTGCGCAATCCGCGAAAGCTGCTGCGCCTTGACGCGCGCCACTTCGCCCGCATCGAAGGCGGGGTTGAGCGCGATGTCGGCCATCAGCGCCAGCGAGGGCGCAAGGTTGGCGCTGAGCGCGTCGAGCGTGACCATCGAACTGTCGAGCGCGGCGCCCGCCGAAATGGTCGCGCCCAGCCGCTCCTGCTCTTCGGCGATCTGCACCGAACTGCGGCTCGTCGTGCCTTCGTCGAGCAGCGACAGCATCAGCGATTGCGTGCCCGGCGTATCGAGCACGTCGGCGCTGGTGCCGGCATCGATCGTCAGGCTGACGACCACCTTGGGCACGGCGGTGCGGCGCGCGAGTGCGACCTGGACGCCGTTGGACAGGGTTGCGCGTTCGATTGCCGGGAACACCAGATCGCCCACGGGGGCAACCGGCGGCGCCTGGCGCGGCGGTGCCTTGGCAATCGGTGGCACCGGCTTTTTCGGATCCTTGGCGCGGGCCGGGCTGGTCGCCTCATCGCCCCAGCCGCCCATGGTGTCACCCTTTTCGGTGCGCGTGCCGGGAACGACGTTGATCGCCGCCGAGGGGCGCGACAGCCACTTGGCGACGGCCGCCTTGACCTTCTCCGGCGTCAGCGCGGCCAGATTGGCGAAGTAGGTCTTGTAGCGTGCCGGATCGTTCGAATAGAGCGCGCCTTCGGCCAGGGTCGAGCCCTTGCCGCCGAAATCGCCGACCACTTCCAGCGCGCCCAGCTGGCCGCTGACCGTGCGGGTGGCCGACCGGCGCACTTCATCGGCGGTCGGCCCTTCGGCGATGAACTGCGCGACAACGGCGTCCAGCGCCTTTTCTGCCGCGGCGCGGTCAACGCCCTGCTTCACGTTCATCGTCACTTCGAGGAAGCTCAGCTGTTCGTGCTGCTGCAGGCTGGCCGAAACGGAAACGGCCTGCTGGCTGCCGCGCACCAGCGCGTTGTCCAGCCGCGAGCTGGAAAGACCGCCCAGAATGTCGAGACCGACGGCGACTGCGACGGCTTCCTCGTCGTTGAGCGCAGGGCCGGTCCAGTTGCGCGTCAGGCGCAGGTTCGGCACCTGATCGACGAGATCGCGCACCACCGGCGCGGCGAGCGTCACCGGGCCGGCAACCACGCGCGGCGCTTCCGGGCCGCGGGGGATCGATCCGAACCACTTTTCCACCATCGGCCGCGCGGTCTTGGCATCGATATCGCCCGACAGCGCCAGCACCACGTTGTTGGGCGCGTAGTTGTCCTTGAACCACTGGCGCACGTCGGTGAGCGTCGCGGCGTCAAGATCGGCCATCGAACCGATGGTCGAATGGCGATAGGGGTGACCGACGGGGAACAGCGCATCGCCGGTTGCATATTCGGCAAGGCCATAGGGGCGGTTGTCACTCTGGCGCTTTTCGTTCTGCACCACGCCGCGCTGCTTATCGAGCTTGTCCTGCGTCACTGCGCCCAGCAGGTGGCCCATGCGGTCGCTTTCCATGAACAGCGCCAGGTCGAGCGCGCCGGTGGGCACGGTTTCGACGTAATTGGTGCGATCGTACCAGGTCGATCCGTTGGTGCTGGTGGACCCGGCCGATTCCAGCGGCACGTCGAAGTTTTCGACGTTTTCCGAACCGCCGAAGAACAGGTGTTCGTAGAGGTGGGCAAAGCCAGTCTTGCCCTTGGGCTCGTGCTTCGAACCCACGCGGTAATAGGTCGTCACGCCAACGATCGGCGCCTTGCGATCGGTGTTGACGATGACGCGCAGCCCGTTGGCAAGGGTGAATTCCTCGTACGGAATGTCCACCGCCTTCACCAGTTCCGACAGCGGAGCCGGCGCCGGTTCGGCCGGGCTGGCGGTTGCCGGAATCTTGGGCATATCGCCATCGGGCAATGTCGTTGCCGGGCGCGGGGTCTGGGCGCAGGCGGACAGGGCAAGGGCAAGCAGCGAAGGTGCGATCAGGCGGCGCATGGGATCTCCCGAAAAAAAGGCGCAGGTTTCTGAAGCCTACCCTATCGCCAAAGTCGCGGCGCGCCAGCGTGTGCCTGCGCACTATTCGACGAGGGGCCTGTGTGAACCGTCCAACGGTAGCGCGCAGGCGGCTGCTGGAGCGCCCTGCGGTGTAACCAATTGAAACCGCCAGTTGAAACAGGGCCGGGAGTGTGAAACTCTGCCGCGTCAGGGGAACAGGAGAGCGGGACATGGCGGATCGTATGGAAATGGACCGGCGCACAGTGGCGATCATGCTCGGACTGGGCGCACTGGCGGTGCCGACGGCGGGCTGGACGCAGGGGCTGGGCGGCGGATTGACCGGCCTGCTGGGCAAGGCGAGCGATTCCGCGCTCGACAGGCTGTCGGTGCCGGGCGCCTATTACAACGATCCGGCGATCCGCATCATGCTGCCCCTGCTGGGAGGGGGCGGCGGCACCATCGGCAAATTGCTCGGCGGCGCGGACAAGCTGGGCCTGACCGACGGGATCACGCGCAAGCTCAACGATGCCGCCGGGCTTGCCGCGAAAGAGGCCAAGCCCGTGTTCCGCGCGGCGATCGACGGTTTGCAGCTGACCGATGTGCCCGGCATCGTCGGCCAGAACGATGGCGCGACGCAGTATCTGCGCCGCACATCGGGCGAAGTGCTCAAGGGCAAGTTTCGCCCGCTGATCGACAGTGCACTGGGCCAGGTGGGCGCCTTCAGTGCCGTGGACAAGCTGGCCAAGACCAGCTCGCTCGTCCGCGCCGCCGGCATCACCCGCGACAAGCTGGGCAATTCGGTGACCGATCAGGCGCTCAACGGCATTTTCAGATATATCGCCGGCGAGGAAGGCAAGCTGCGCAGCGATCCGCTGGGCAAGGCGGGCGGGCTGCTGAAGGGCATCCTCGGCAATTGATGGGGGCCGGCCGGCCGGTCACTTGCGCGCCGGTTTGGCGTCGGTTTCTTCGTTCTCGATATCGACGGTGCGCCAGCTGAGTTTCGTTTCGCTGCCGGGCCTCAGCGTCATCGCCCAGACCTGCTTGCCCGGCTTCTTCACCAGCTTGCCGGGAAGCCCCTTGTAGGCAAAGCGGTTGCCGGTGGGGAATTCCAGTTCGAAGCGGACCGGGAAGGGGTTGGCGTTGCGCACCACCGTGCTGGTCGCGCGGTTCTCGCTCTTTTCGATGGGCTCATCGTCGCTTTCGACGGTCACGCCGGTCGGCTCGCCGAATACGAATTCCACCTCTTCGTTCACCGCCTTGTTGCCGGTAGAGGTTTCGCCCACCACCTGCCTGCCGAAGTCCCCGTCCTGATAGACGACGACCTTGCCAGCCGGCAGGGGATCGCCCAGCCCGGATTCCTTGCGGTTCTGGAAGCGGAACAGCATCTGCGGATCTTCGGCGGCACGGTAGACCGTGCTGCGATAGACCAGGTCTCCCTTCACCTTCGGCACATTGAGGAAGGCCACCTGCTTTTGCGAATTGGCGGCGACCGTGACCGGGATGGGAATGCGATAGAGCTTCAGGTCACCCAGTGCCTCGGACGTGGCGGTGATCGCCGTGACCGCTACGGGGCTTTCCTGCAAGGCCTCGCGCCGCTTCATCGCGGTTACGACAATATCGTTGCCTCCAAAGGCGTCCATTTCCATCGCCATGGGCGCGGGCGGCGGCGGTGGCGGGAAGGGGCCGCCGCGCAGGGGGATTTCATGGGTGCGGCCAGCGGGCCAGCACTGCGCCGTCTTGTTCAGCCAGCGCGCCTCGTTCTTCGCGCGTTCGCCCGTGTCGTCGCGGGTCTCGTCGGACCTGTTGATCTCGCCCGCCACGGCGCTGGTCGTCGCATCGACGAAGCTCGTCTCGTCGCCGCTCGCCATGGTCAGCCAGGATAACAGCGCCATCGATTTCCCGTCTTCGGACAGCTGGGCGACGTAGTTCGCGTCCCAGTCAAACCCGGTGGCGATATAGGCCAGCGTCACGGTCGCCTTGCCGCCGGGCTGGTTCTTGGTCGTCATGGTCAGCACGGGCTTGGCCGAAAGGTCGGCAGGCGCCTCCGGGTAAATCAGCGTCTGGTTGAGCCCGGTGCAATAGACCGCTTCCGATCCCTGCGCGGTCGTCACCACCAGCCGGTTGGCGGCCGATCGCACGGTGGCGCGCTCCTCGCTCACTTTGCCGGTCACCGGATCGGTGCGGCGGATCGTGACGGACTGGCCGGTGAAGCCATCGACCAGTCCCTTTTGCGAAAGCAGCGCGGCGTCGCGGTTCTTCTCGCTGGGCGGGGTTCCGAACAGGATGGCCGATTGCGGCACGATCCCGCCTGCCACGCCTTCAAACCGGATCACCACTTCGCCCGGCGGCAGATCCACCTCGCGCGTTTCGGCGATCAGCGCGAAGGCGGAAGGGCGGCCCTTGTCTATGTCATCGTCCGGCGAACGCTGCGGATCGCGGTAGATGGTGACGGCGACCGTGCCCGGCGATGGCGAGAGCACCACAGGCCGCTCGGCCAGCGCAGGGCTGGCGAGGGCCAGGGCAGCAAGGGCGATCAGGCGGCGCACCTTGGCGGGGCTTACCAGGGCGTCAGGAAGGTGACGGTCAGCTCGGTCTTGCCGTTGGCCGGCACCGGCACTTCCCAATGGCGCTGATCGGCGTTGTCCTGCGTGCCGGGAATGGATTCCTGCGGCACGCGCACGTCGCGCCACCACCACCACTGGCCAAGACCCGCCTGGATCACATCGACCGTCACCGGCACGTCGCGGGCGTTGGTGACGATGTATTTCATCTGGGTGCGGTAATAGGTCTTGGGCCGTTCGCCGACGACTTCCTTCACCGTGCCGTCGGGGTAGGTGACGCGCCAGCGGGCAAATTTCTCCCACTCGTCAGCCGTGATGATATCGCGCTTTTCAACAACCGGCTGGACCTTCACGTCAAAGGCCTCGCCCGTGCGCAGGGCCAGATTCGATCCGCCCGGCGTGTGGCCGATGCCGCTTTCGCCGATGAACTGCGCCTGCCCCTTGGAATCGCGCATGTAGACGCGCACCGTGCCCGCCGGAAGCGCCGCGCCGACCCCGCCCGAGCGGGCGTTGGAGAACTTCAGGATCGAACTGGCGCTCACCGGGTCACTCTGCGCGCCCAGCCACCCGTTGACGAATTCATAGCCCTTGCGCGCCGGAACGCCCGATACGTCAAGAAAGCTCACCTGCTTGGTCTGGGCATTGGCAATCGTCGTGCGTCCGGCGATGGGGTAGACGTGGAAATCACCCATCTGCTGGCCGCCGCTCTCGGTTCCGGGCCGGTTGCCGCGCGGCTGCGAGGGGCGGGGGTTATAGCCGTTGTAGTTCGGATACTGGTTCACCTGGCCGACCGCGCCCGCCACCATCAGCACATTGGCATTGGTAAAGGTTGTGCCAGTACTGTTGGTCAGCGTGACCCAGCCCTGCACATCGATGCGGCCGGCCTTTTCATCGAACAGGGTGACGTAGTCCGCCTTCCACGCCATGCCCGGCGTCAGGTAGGACAGCGTCAGCGAGCGCGGCCCGGCGGTCTTCGCGTCCATCGTGACGGACAGGGTCGGCCGGGCGCGCAGGTTGGGCGGGATGGCATCGAAGATCACCCGCACCGGCAGGCCATCGTCGCGCAGCACCTCTATCCGTTCGCCGATCTTGAGCACGACACCGCCGTTCGCCGCCATGACAAGCGCCCGCTCGCGGGTTTCGGCGCCTGTGGCGGGGTTGGTGCGGACCAGCGTGATGGTCTGGCCCACGGCCTTTTCCATCAGCGCCGCCGGGGTCAGCAGATCATAGTCGAAATTCTGTTCGACAATGCCGAAGCCATCGCCCGAAAGCGTCACCGTCTCGGCCCGGATCATCGCCGAAACGTCAGGGAATTCCTGCCGGCTGCGCCCCTGGGGAAGCGACACCTGCCGCACGTCCTGCACGAGCGCGAGGTTGTTGTTGTAGATCGTCACGGCGACATCGCCCTGTGCCGATCGCGGCGCGGCGGGCGTCGTCTGGGCGCTGCCGGCAACGGGGAGCATGGCTATCCCCGCCAGAAGAGTGAGCCGGATCAAGTGCATGGTGGTCCCCTCCGAAGAATATCGAGTCGCCAGCATGACGCATGGCGGGCGCCTTGGCGAGTGACATCGCATGGCCATAGTTTCGAGGCCTGAGAACAGCTTAGTCATGCTGAATGGTGGCTTAAGCACTCCGGCTTGCGAATCCGACGCAGCAATCTAGTGTCGCGCGCCAGGGTTCATGCCGAATGAAGCCCGGTCAGGGATTACGGGACGCCAATGCCAGCTCATTTTTCGCGCGCGATGCTGAACGCAGCCGCGCTGTTGTTGACCCCCGGCCTGGCCGCGCTGCCGCTCAGCGCCTTTGCGCAAAGCAATGTCCCCTCGGTTATCGAAGATATGAAGCTGGTGTCCGAAGATGAAGGGCAGGCCGCTTTCATGCTGCGCTTCTCCCCGCAGGATCCGCAACTGGTGCCGCTCAACACCAATCCGGGGCGCCCAGCGGTCATCATCCGCAACGCCCTTCGCGTCAATCGCATCCCGGTGCGCCAGCAGCGCAAGGGTCTGGTGCGACAGGCGGAATTCGAAACCTCGGGCGCAGACCTTGTCCTGCGTTTTGACGTTGCCTCGCCCGCGCGGGTCACGGTGGAACCGGCGGGAGAAAAGACCTGGCAGATCAAGGTCCGCAAGGTCAGTGAAGAGGAAGCGACCGGAAGCCGTCCGCTCGGATCGGACAAGGATCAGGTGGTAAAGGCCAGCGATCTTGTGCAGGATTCGGTGCGCGCGGGGGACAGCTATGAACTGATCCCGCTGAAATACGCCGATGTCAGCGAGGTCATTGGCCTGCTCACCGATGGCACCACGGTGGAACCGAACAACGTCTTCATCCGGCGGGAACCGGGCTTCGGATCGCCGGGCTCGGGCAGCCAGCCACAATATCTGCAGACGCAGGGGCAGCCGCAGCGCAACGACCGTCCACTCGGCCAGTCCTTCGGCAATGGTCTCGCAATCGACCGGCGCCTCAACGCCATCTGGATTTCCGGCACGCCCGAACGGATCGCGCGTGTAAAGGAACAGATCGCCCTGATCGATCAGCCGGTGGACAGCGTAATACTGGAAACGCAATTCGTCGAACTGACGGAAAGCGGGGCGAAGAACCTGGGAATCGACTTCACCAATTCGGCCGGGCAGATCGCCGTCGGGCGGATCGAGACCGGAGCCTTTCTGCCGAATTCAATTAGCCTCGGGCCGCGCGATATTCTGCCGTCGGGCGTGTTGCAGGCGGCCATCTATGCGCAGATCGAAAAGGGCGAGGGGCGCATTCTTTCGCGCCCACGGATCGCCGCGCAAAGCGGATCGACGGCAAAGATCATTACCGGCGATGCCTTGCCGATCCTGACCGCGATTACTCTCTCCGGCGTCAACGGCGTGTCGCAGCAAGTGCAATACGTGAACGTTGGCGTGACCTTGCAGATCGCGCCCCGGGTGTCCTCCGATGGTTTTGTCACCTCGCAGATCTATGGTGTGGTGTCTTCGGTTACCGGCTATTCTCAGGGTTATCCGACGATCAGCCAGCGAGAAGCGGAAACATCGGCCTCGGTGCGCGATGGCGAAACCTTTGTCATCGGTGGGCTGACGCAGGAGAACGTGCTGAAGCGCAAGGGCAAGGTTCCCTTGCTTGGCGACATTCCGCTGGTCGGCCAAGCCTTCCGCACCGAGCGTTCGAGTTCCAGCAAGACCGAACTCTACATCGTCATCACGCCGCACATCGTCCGCCACCGCCGGTTCGAAGCGACAGAGCCGGCGAACGCAACTGCCCCGGCGGCGACAGAACTGAAGCCGGTTCAGTAATCTTATTACGCAACTGCCTGATAAAATGATACAAAACCGCAGTCGCGGCCTCATCCGGTTTCGTTTTCAACCAAATTTTCGGTTATGCCACGGGTAACCACACTCTTGGCTTGGAAAGCCGGAATCGCTTGATAATCTCCCCCATTCCGGCGCTGGAAACGATCCGCGCCGCGAACAAAGGTGGAGGGACAACTACATGAAAAAATCGTTCTGCGCGCTGCTGGCAACGCTGCCCCTGATGGCCATTGCCGCACCCGCCCAGGCGCAGGTCGCCGGCGAAAAGATCGCCAACTCCTACATCTGCGTGTTCAACGCGGCTGCCGTCGGCCGCGGCCAGGTGCAGGCCGAAGCTCACCGTTCGGTCAACGCGCACGGCGGCCAGGTCGCCCACGTCTATTCGAACACGATCCGCGGCTTCAACGCGCGCATGCCCGCCGAAGCGATAGAGCGCATGAAGGCCGCCAACAAGAGCATCGCCTATTGCGAGCAGGACCAGGTCATGGCCGCTCCGCCGATCCGGATCGAAGGCAAGCCCGGTGGCGGCGGTACGCAGCCTGCGCAGGAAACGCCGTGGGGCATCATTCGCGTAAATGGCGGCGGTGCCGGCACGTTCCAGACGGCATGGGTGATCGATACCGGAATCGATTTCACTCACCCCGATCTCAACGTCGATACGGCGCGCAGCCGCAGCTTCCTGGGCGGCACTACCACCCCGGTTGATCAGAACGGCCACGGCACGCACGTTGCCGGCACCATCGCCGCTGTTGACAATGGCATCGGTGTGATCGGCGTTGCGCCGGGCGCTCCGGTCGTCGCTGTGCGCGTTCTCGATCGCCGTGGCAGCGGCTCGAACTCGGGCGTGATTGCCGGGGTCGACTATGTCGCCGGTGCCGGCGCTCCGGGCGACGTTGCCAACATGAGCCTTGGTGGCGGCGTCAGTCAGGCGCTCGACGATGCCGTGGTCAACGCCGCGCGCAATTCGGGCGTGCGCTTTGCCCTGGCGGCAGGCAACGAAACCGACGATGCCAACAACCATTCGCCGGCCCGCGCCAACGGGACGAACGTCTATACCGTTTCGGCCTTTGCCAACGGCGGTGCGCTGGCCAGCTTCTCGAACGTCGGCAACCCGCCGATCGACTATTCGGAACCGGGCGTGGGCATCAAGTCGACCTGGCTGAGCGGTGGTTACAACACCATCTCCGGCACCTCGATGGCAACGCCGCACCTTGCCGGCCTGCTGCTTGCCGGTGCGGTTCGCAGCGGTGGCACGATCACTGGTGACCGTGACAGCACGCCCGATACCATCGGCGTGCATTGATCGCATCTGTGTCGAATTAAAGGGGCGGCTCGGGAAACCGGGCCGCCCTTTCGCATTTTTTGCCGATTTTTGACTCAGACCCTTGTGTTGCCATAACGCAACACTACCTTCGGGTGTAACAGGAGGCTGATACACCCATGAACCTCGAAAAATTCACCGACCGCGCCAAGGGTTTTCTCCAGTCGGCGCAGACCGTTGCCATCCGCATGAACCATCAGCGGATCGCGCCCGAGCACCTGCTGAAGGCGCTGCTCGAAGATGGCGAGGGCATGGCCTCCGGCCTGATCCAGCGCGCGGGCGGCAATGCGCAGATGGCGCTGGCTGAAGTCGACAAGGCGCTCGGCAAGATCGCGGCGGTGACGGGCGGCGGTGCGCAGCAGACGCCCGGAATCGACAACGATCTGGTGCGGGTGCTCGATGCGGCAGAGCAGGCTTCCACCAAGTCGGGTGACGCCTATGTCACCGTCGAACGGATGCTGCTCGGCCTCGCGCTTGCCAGCACCACGGCGGCGGGGCAGGCGCTGAAGACCGCCGGCATCACGCCGCAGGGTCTTGAAGCGGCGATCACCGCGCTGCGCGGCGGCAAGCGGGCGGATTCCGCTTCGGCTGAAGACACCTATCAGGCGCTGGAAAAGTTCGCCCGCGACCTCACCCAGGCGGCGCGCGACGGCAAGCTCGATCCGGTGATCGGCCGCGACGAGGAAATCCGCCGCACCGTCCAGATCCTTGCCCGGCGGACCAAGAACAACCCGGCGCTGATCGGCGAACCGGGCGTCGGCAAGACGGCGATTGCAGAAGGGCTGGCCCTGCGCATCGCCAATGGCGACGTGCCCGACAGCCTGAAGGACCGGCGTCTTATGTCGCTCGACATGGGCGCGCTGATCGCCGGCGCCAAGTATCGCGGCGAGTTCGAGGAACGGCTGAAATCCGTGCTGGACGAGGTGAAGGGCGCCGAGGGCGACATCATCCTGTTCATCGATGAAATGCACACGCTGATCGGCGCGGGCAAGAGCGAGGGCGCGATGGACGCCGGCAATCTGCTGAAGCCGGCGCTGGCGCGCGGTGAACTGCACTGCATCGGCGCGACGACGCTCGACGAATATCAGAAGTACGTCGAAAAGGACCCGGCGCTGCAGCGGCGGTTCCAGCCGGTCTTCGTCGGCGAACCGACCGTGGAAGACACGATCTCGATCCTTCGCGGGCTGAAGGACCGTTACGAGCTGCACCACGGCGTGCGCATCACCGATGGCGCGATCGTGGCGGCGGCGACGCTGTCCAACCGCTACATCGCTGACCGCTTCCTGCCGGACAAGGCGATCGATTTGATGGACGAGGCCGCCAGCCGCATCCGCATGGAGGTGGAGAGCAAGCCCGAGGAAATCGAGGTGCTCGACCGGCGCATCATCCAGCTCAAGATCGAGGAAATGGCGCTCGCCAAGGAAAGCGATCAGGCGTCGAAGGATCGGCTCGATACGCTGAAGGAAGAGCTCGCCAACCTTGAACAGCAGTCGGCCGAACTGACGACGCGCTGGCAGAACGAGCGCGACAAGATCGCGGCAGAAGGCAAGATCAAGGAACAGCTTGATGCGGCGCGCATCGAACTGGAACAGGCGCAGCGCACCGGCGACCTCGCAAAGGCGGGCGAGCTTTCCTATGGCACCATCCCGGCGCTGGAAAAGCAGCTTGCCGAAGCGCAGGGGCAGGCGGAAAACGCGCTGCTGCGCGAGGAAGTGACAGCGGAAGACATTGCCTCGGTCGTGTCGAAATGGACCGGCGTTCCCGTCGACAAGATGATGGAGGGCGAGCGCGAGAAGCTGCTCAAGATGGAAGAGGTCATCGGCAAGCGGGTGATCGGCCAGCAGGACGCGGTCGTCGCCGTGTCGAAGGCCGTGCGCCGTGCGCGCGCCGGCCTTCAGGATCCGAACCGGCCGCTGGGATCTTTCCTGTTCCTCGGCCCCACGGGCGTGGGCAAGACCGAACTGACCAAGGCGCTCGCCGGTTTCCTGTTCGACGACGATTCCGCCATGGTCCGCATCGACATGAGCGAGTTCATGGAGAAGCACTCGGTCGCTCGCCTGATCGGCGCGCCTCCGGGCTATGTCGGCTATGAGGAAGGCGGCGTCCTGACCGAAGCCGTGCGGCGTCGGCCCTATCAGGTCGTGCTGTTCGACGAGGTGGAAAAGGCGCACAGCGACGTGTTCAACGTGCTGCTGCAGGTGCTCGACGATGGCCGCCTGACCGACGGACAGGGCCGCGTGGTGGACTTCACCAACACGCTGATCATCCTGACCAGCAACCTTGGCAGCCAGTATCTCGCCAACCTTGAAGATGGTCAGTCGGTCGACAGCGTCGAGCCGCAGGTCATGGAAATCGTGCGCGGACACTTCCGGCCCGAGTTCCTGAACCGTCTGGACGAGATCATCCTGTTCCACCGCCTGGGCCAGGATCACATGGCGCCGATCGTCGAGATTCAGGTGCAGCGCGTGGCCAAGCTGCTCAAGGACCGGAAGATCACGCTCGACCTGACCGACGCGGCGAAGCGTTGGCTGGGCCGGGTCGGCTACGATCCGATCTACGGTGCACGGCCGCTGAAGCGCGCGGTGCAGCGCTATCTGCAGGATCCGCTCGCCGAAAAGCTGCTTGCCGGCGAAGTGCCGGACGGCTCGACCGTGAAAATCGACGAGGGCGATGGCGCCCTGTCGATCAGCGTCGGCTAACGCGCGAAGGCCGGATTGGCGGGGGGCAGGAAATCCTGCTGCCGCCAGATTGCCGGGCTCGGCTCTTCGGGGTCGGGCCGGGCATCGGCCAGATAGCCGAAATAGGTGATGATGTGCCGCTGCGCCGGATCCTCGATGGCGCGGCGGCCATGCATGAAACGCGTGTTGTCCAGCAGGACGAGATCGCCGCGCTGCCACGACAGCGGATAGCTCAGCCGCTCGCCGCAAGCGTGGATCGCTTGTAGCCAGTGCTCCGGCACCGGCGTGTAATCGTCGAGCAGCGGAAAGTCGCCCCGGCCATTGTGGAAGCGCGCGAACAGCAGGAAATTGCCAAAGGCGGGTGCATCGCTGAACATCGGCCTATGAAGCGCCGGGCGCGAGAACAGGCGCGCGATGGCGCCATCGGCCATGCGGCGGAACGTGTAGGGGCAGCTGGGCGGCGGCGATGCCAGCGCGGCATCGTCCGGCTCGCTGGTGCCAAGCCAGAACTGCAGCAGCCCCGGCCATGTCGGCATGGCATAGACCAGGCGGCGGCCGGTCAGTCCGTCGCGCACCTCTTTCGGCAGGGCCGCAGCCAGCGCCACGCCATCGCAAACCGTCGTTTCACCACCGCGCGCCGGTGGTTCCATGCAGATGAAGAAGGCGGCGTCCGGCTTGAACGGCTCGCGCGACAGCTCGGGATGGAGGGGAAAGGCATCACCGCCCAGGTTCACGCTCTGGATCGTGGCGCTGGCGTCGATGGTCACGCGGCCGGGGGATTCGTTCTTCACCGCCGTTGGGCACAGGTTGCGCGCGAAGCGGGCGAAGGCGTCAAGGTCCGCCGCGAAACCGCGAAACAGGATCGCGCCGTGCGCGCGGTACAGGTCCATGACCGTGTCGCGCGGCAGGTCGGTTACCGCGCTTTCGCCGCGCGCTTCGACCGTAACCAGCGGCTTTTCGGCAGTGGGCAGGATGATCTCGGCCATGATGCGCATCGCGATAGCCCAGCCGGTTCGGCCGCGCTATAGCCGCGCGATGGCCATCGCTCCGCACGACCTGATCGCATCGCCCGATCATTATCTGCATTCCTTCGATGGCGATGAAGCGGTGTTCGTGCCGATGGATGCGGCGGCCTATCGCCGGTCGATCTTCCTCGATGCGCGGATTTCTCCGGCAAGCGAAGGGGCGCTGGGCGTGCCCGTTGGGCAGCTTGCAGCGGAACGCCTGCCGAAAGGCCCGCCCATGGGCTGGATTTTCCATGTCGCCCATTGCGGATCAACGCTGCTGGCGCGGGCCATCGAGGCGCTGGCGGGCAATCTTGTGCTCAAGGAGCCCGCCGCGCTGCGCCAGCTCGGTTTCGCGCCGGATGACGAACGCCTCGATATTGTCCTCGCGCTCCTCGCGCGGCGGTACGAGGCATCGGCCATGACCATCGTCAAGGCCAACGTTCCGGTCAATTTCCTGCTGTCCGACATCGCCGCGCGGCGGCCGGATGACGCCGCCATCGTGCTCTATTGGGGGTTGGAGGACTATCTCACGGCCATCCTGCGCAGCGACAATCACCGCCAGTGGCTGCGCGGCATCACCACGCATTTTGCCGGCCATCTGGGGCTGGGCAGCGATGCCTCGGATGCCGAACGGGCGGCCGCCTTGTGGAAGGGGCAGGTCGAGCGTTTCGGGGCGCTGAAGGCAGCGATGCCGCGCACGGTGTCGCTCGATGCGGGGCGCCTGTTTGCCGATCCGCGGGGTGTCTTATGTGCTGCGGCGCAGCATTTTGGCATCGAGACGACGGGTGCGAATCTCGATGCGGTGATGGTCGGCGGCCTGTTCAAGACCTATTCGAAGCGGCCCGATATTGCCTTTGACAACACCGACAGATTGGCCCGCGCCGAAGCGGTTTCAAGCGCCATCGGTGACGAAATAGCCGCGGCGCACGCATGGTTTTGTGCACAAGGCGACAGTTCGGCCGAATTGGAAGCGCGTTTGACGAAAATTGCCCTCGCCTGACCGGTTTCGTTCAGCTTGCAGAAATTTGCCTCGCCCGATCTTGGGCTGACGCTACGGAATCCAGCGATTTCGCGAGTGCAGCATTGTTGGCGAATCATTTCGCGGCCGCAAAAATCCCGGTTTTTGCGGCATAGGGCTGTTGCAAATATGTGACGGCCGCTGAAGAATTAGTAGCATCTGCAATCAGATCGCCGCCAAGAGGCTCCACCTCGCGAAAAACTCGTGCGATAGGCATGGCATAGCTCTGGGCCATGTCGCCTGGGCTGGGGGCATTTTGGAGCTTCATCATATGACGAAATCACGTTTTCTGGCTGGCGTGGCGATTCTGACTGTCGCGAGCCTGCCTTCGGTCGCCTTTGCGCAGGCCGCTGACTGCACGGACGCCAACAACAATGGCACCTGCGATGTTGACGAGCCGGCCGATGCCAGCGCCGCTGCTGGCGAAGGCGCCATCGTTGTTACCGGTTCGCGCATCCGCCGCGACCAGTACAACACCGCGGACTCGGTCCAGATCATCACCCGCAGCGAATCGACGCAGGCCGGTTTCAACTCGACCGCCGAAGTCCTTCAGTCGACCAAGGTCACTGGCGGTACCTCGCAGATCAACGACCAGTACGGCGGTTTCGTCGTCAACGGCGGTCCGGGCGTCAACACCGTCTCGCTCCGTGGTCTCGGCACCACCCGCACCCTCGTCCTGCTGAACGGCCGCCGCATTTCGCCGGCCGGTTCGCGCGGCGCGGTTGGCGCGGCTGACCTTAACGTCCTGCCGAACGCCGTTCTCGATCGCGTTGAAGTGCTGAACACCGGCGCTTCGTCGATCTACGGTTCGGACGCCGTTGCCGGCGTTATCAACCTGGTGACGCGCCGCGATGTCAACGGTCTGGAATTTGAAGCCCAGCACAACATCCTTGAAGCTGGTGCCGGCAACTCGCGCCGTTACTCGCTGCTCGGCGGCTTCTCGGACGATCGCTGGAAGTTCACCGGTACGCTCGAATACCTCAAGCGCGATGCCCTTGAAATTGGCGACCGCGAATTCGCCCTCTGCCCGCGCGGCCTCTATGGCACCAACGGCACCGACTATGGCGCGGCGGACTTCGTCGATCCCAAGACCGGTCAGCCGAAGTGCTTCTCGCTCGATAACGGCGGTGTCACCGTCAACACCATCGGCACGCCGAGCTTTGCCGGTTCGGCCGTCACGCTCGCTCCGGGCGTACCGGCTGGCTACACCGGCGCCTGCAACCGCTTCCGTCCGCTGGCTGGTGCAGCCGGTGCCGTTGCCGGTTACGAATGCGTTGGTGGCGGCGCGCTGAGCACCAGCATCCGTGACACCTTCTCGCCTTCGATGCTGAAGGAAGACCTGATTTCGCCGGGTGAAATCTTCACCGCGTTCGGTCAGGCTTCTTACAAGACCGACGTGCTTGGCGATGCGGAAATCTATTCGGAATTCCTCTTCACCCGCCGCAAGTCGGACCAGGACGGCCAGCGCCAGTTCACGCTGGACTACCCGCTTGGCAGCCCGCTGATCCCGGCCTCGCTCCGCTTCGCCGGCAGCGTCGGTGCGGCCACGCCGACCACCAACGGCGCGCCCATCGGCATCCGCGTGTTTGCCGACTACGGCATCTACAACAGCCGTCAGCAGGTGGACTTCACCCGCTTCAACGGCGGTATCCGTGGCGATCTGCCGTTCGGCTGGCGTTATGACCTGTTCGCGATGAAGTCGTGGTCGGACGCAAGCTACACCACCGACCTGATCCTGACCGACAAGCTCGCGCAGAGCTTTGACGTCGTCGCTTCGGGTTCGGGCTTCGTCTGCCGCAACACCAATGGCGGCTGCGTTGCCGCTCCGGTCCTGACCCCGTCGGTTGTCGGCGGCCAGTTCCCGGCCGACTGGTTCGACTATGTGACCTCGCCGGTCACGGGCGTCACGAAGTACACCGAAACCACCTTCGCGGCCAACGTCGACGGTCCGCTGTTCGATCTGCCGGGTGGCAAGGCGCAGCTGGCTCTCGGTGCGGAATACCGCAAGGCCAGCATCGACGACACCCCGGGTGACGACAGCCAGCGCAACAACCTGTACGGCTTCACCTCGTCGTCGATCACGCGCGGCAGCGACTCGGTCTGGGAAGCGTTCGGCGAACTCGAACTGCCGCTCATCCGCGACAGCTTCATTCACGAACTGACCCTCAACGTGTCGGGCCGTTACACGCACTACAAGTCGTACGGCGGTGAATGGACCTACAAGTTCGGTGGTCAGCTGGCTCCGGTGAGCTGGATGGCCTTCCGCGGCAGCTACGGCACCTCGTACCGCGCTCCGGCGCTGTTCGAGCAGTACCTCGGCCGCACCTCGGGCTTCCTGAGCTCGGCGACCGACCCCTGCGCCGATCTGGCCGCTGTCACCAACCCGCTGATCAAGTCGCAGTGCCTTGCCGACGGTCTTCCGGCTGACTTCATCCAGCGCAACGGCGTCGTTTCGATCGGCACCGGCGGCGCTGAAGCCGGCCTGAAGTCGGAAACGTCGAAGGCTCTCTCGCTTGGTGGCGTTCTCAACCCGCCGATCGGCAGCCTTGGCAGCCTGTCGCTTTCGGTCGACTACTTCGACGTGAAGGTGAACAACGGTGTGTCGCGTCTGACCGCATCGCAGGTTCTCTCGCAGTGCTACAACAGCTCTGAACGCGTGACCTGCCGTCCGGAACTGATCAGCCGCGATGCCAACAAGACGCTGACGGTCGTGTCTTCCTACGTGAACATCTCGGATGCGCGCGTGAAGGGCATCGACTACAACCTGCGCTTCGGCACCGACATGCTGGGTGGCAAGTTCCGCTTCAACGCTGCGGTGACCATGTTCATCGAACGCTACAGCCGGACCTTCCCGACCGACACGATCGTCAACAACGTCGGCCTGCTGATGAACCCGAAGTGGACCGGCACGTTCGACGCCAACTTCGACAAGGGTCCCTACAGCTTCCGCTATTCGGTTGAATGGCTGGGCAAGACCGACTCGACTGCTTACGCAGCCGGTTTCGGCCTGACCCAGGCTCGTTACCTCTACAAGACGCCGGACTACTTCGTCCACGCGGCTTCGCTGAGCATCGACGTTGCGAAGAACTTCGGCATGACCTTCGGTGTGCGTAACATCTTCGACAAGGATCCGCCGCAGATCTCGGCCGATTACACCAACCTGATCGGCAACGCGCCGCTCTACTCGGGTTATGATGTCCGTGGCCGTACGTTCTTCGTCGGTCTGAAGGCTTCGATGTAATCCACGCCGCTTCGGCAAAAAGATCGGGCCCCGCATCGCAAGGTGCGGGGCCTTTTCTTATGCGGGCAAACTGCTTGGCCTATCGCAGCGATGATTGGTGGCTGGCCTGACGCTTTTGTCAGGGGCTGTCGGTTGACCTGTACGGCATCGGTCATTTAGTGGATCGATTAAATTATCTTCGCGCATTCCCGCTTTCTATCGAGAGGCCTTACCATGAAGCTTGATTCAACTGTTGCAGCGGTCGTCACCGGCGGCGCCTCCGGCCTTGGTGAAGCCACGGCCCGCGGCCTTGCCGCCAAGGGCGTGAAGGTCGCTATTTTCGACATGAACGCCGAACGCGGCGAAGCGATCGCCGCGGAACTGGGCGGCGTGTTCTGCCTCGTCAACGTGGCCGACGAGCAGAGCGTGGTCGATGGTTTCGCCAAGGCACGCGCCGCCCACGGCCAGGAACGCGTCCTCGTCAACTGCGCCGGCATCGCCACCGCCATCAAGACCGTGGGCCGCGACCGGGAAACCGGTGCGGTGAAGGGCTATCCGATGGATTCCTTCGAAAAGGTCATCGCCATCAACCTCGTCGGCACCTTCCGCTGCATCGCCAAGTGCGTTGAAGGTCTGCTTACCGCCGATCCGGTCGATGCCGATGGCCAGCGCGGCGTCATCATCAACACCGCGTCCGTCGCGGCGCAGGACGGCCAGATCGGCCAGGCCGCCTACACCGCGTCGAAGGCCGGCGTGCTGGGCATGACGCTCCCCATCGCGCGTGACCTGATGAACGAAGGCGTGCGCGTCAACACGATCCTGCCGGGCATTTTCGAAACGCCGATGATGAAGAGCCTGCCGGAAGCCGCGCAGCAGTCGCTGGCCGCCGCCGTTCCGTTCCCCAAGCGCCTCGGCAAGCCGGAAGAATACGCCAAGACGGCGCTGTTCATGCTCGAACATGACTATATCAATGCCGAATACGTCCGCATGGACGGCGGCATCCGCATGGGTCCGAAGTAAGGCTGTCACCGGTGGACGCCGTGGTCGAGAAAGGCGATCTGGCCGCGCTTCCCGGCGCGCGCTCGCAGCTGCTCGACGCGGCCTCCGCGATCATGCGGGAAGGGGATATCGTCGATATCTCCCTTTCCGACCTGTCGCGGCAGTCGGGGCTCAATTCGGCCCTGGTGAAGTACTATTTCGGCAACAAGGCCGGGCTGCTGAAGGCGCTGATCGAGCGGGAATGGCTCGCCATCGTCAAGTCGGTCGATGCCCTGCTGTCGAAGGAAATCGATCCCGAAACCAAGCTGCGCATCCACATGGAAGGCGTGGTCGATAACTTCTTCCGCACGCCCTACACGCACCGCCTGCTGATGCGGCTGATCCGTGAAAGCGAGCCGGACGAGGCGCAGCGGCTGGCCGATTCCTATCTGAAGCCGCTCCTCGATGCCTATGAGACGCTGATCGGCGAAGGCGTTGACGCCGGCGTGTTCCGCCCGGTCGATCCGCAGCTGTTCTACTTCACCGTCATCGGCGCGGCCGACCGCTTCTTTTCCGCGCGCCTTGTGCTCAAGTACTGTTCGGAGACGGATGTCCTCGACGAGGCGCTGCGCGACCGCTACCGTACCCACCTCAACGACTTCGTTGTGGCAGGGATATTGGTGCAAAGGTGAACTGGCATATCGGCGTCATTGGCGGGTCCGGCCTGGCTGAAGGACTGGAACTGGATGACGCGCAGGAAATCCCGGTGGCATCGCCGTTTGGAACGCCTTCCGGCCCGGTGCTGACCGGCAAGCTCCACGGCATTCGCGTCACCTTCCTCGCTCGCCACGGCAAGGGCCATCGCCTGCTGCCATCGCTGGTGGACTACCGCGCCAACATCGACGTGCTGAAGCGCTGCGGGGTGACGGACGTGCTTGCGCTGTCCGCCATCGGTTCGCTGAGCGAAGAGATGGAACCCGGCCATTTTGTTGCCGTGGACCAGTTCATCGATCGCACGCAGGGGCGGCGCGGCAGCTTCTTCGGGGAAGGGCTGGTTGCCCACGTCAGCCTGGCCGATCCGGTCTGCGCGCGTCTGTCGAAACTGGCCGCCAGCGCGGCCGAAGGCGTCGGCGCGACGGTGCATCGCAAGGGGTGCTACGTCGCGATCGAGGGGCCGCAGTTCTCGACCCGCGCCGAAAGCCACATGTACCGCCAATGGGGCGCTCAGGTGATCGGCATGACGGCCATGCCCGAAGCCCGCCTCGCGCGGGAGGCGGAGCTGCCCTATGCCCTGCTCGGCATGGTGACGGACTACGACTGCTGGCGCGAAGGTGAGGCGGTAACCGCCGATCAGGTTCTCGCGGTGATGGCGCAGAACGCCCAGCGCGCCCGCGCTACCGTAGACAAGCTGCTGCAAAGCCTGCCCAAGAAGCGCAGCGCCAGTCCGGTGGACACGGCGCTTGATGGCGCAATCGTAACGGCGCCATCGGCGCGCGACGGAAAATTGATGGCCATGCTCGATGCTGTGGCGGGAAGGGTGCTGCGCTGATGGAACTGACCCTGCACGATTACTGGCGTTCGTCCTCCGCCTATCGGGTGCGGATCGCCATGAACCTCAAGGGCGTCGACTATCGCGGGGTCGAGGTCGACCTGCTGCACCAGGAACAGCGCGGCGATGCCTATGCCGGGGTTAACCCGCAGATGATGGTGCCGGCGCTCGATGTCGATGGCCAGATCATCACGCAGTCGCTGGCGATCATCGAATGGCTTGACCGGACGTTTCCCGAGCCCGCGCTCATTCCCGCCGATCCGCTGGAACGGGCGCGCGTTCTGGCGCTGACGCAGATTGTCGTTGCCGATATCCAGCCCTTGCAGAACATGCGCGTGCAGAAATACCTGCGCGCCCAGTTCGGCGCCAGCGAGGATCAGGTGAACGCCTGGATCCGCCACTGGATCAGCGAAGGGCTTTCCGCTCTGGAAGCGGCGGCGCCTGACGAAGGCTTTTTCGGCGGAACTGCGCCCAACCTCGTCGATGTCGTGCTGGTGCCGCAGATGTACAACGCGCGCCGCTATGACGTTGACCTTGCGGCCATTCCCAGGCTGGTGCGCATCGACGGCGCAGCGCGCGCGATTGACGCTATCGCCCAGGCCGCGCCCGAGGCGATCCGCCCGGCCTGATCGCATCGGCGGGGTTCGCGCAGGGCAGGCGTGAAACCGCTTGCGTGGTGAACTGGTTGCAGTAGAAATAGTTTCACTATGGCAAGCCCCGTCCCGCGCCTCACCGATTTCCTGCCATATCTGATGGCAATCACCTCGAACGCGGTCAGCAGCCGCATCGCCGACGAATACCGATTGCGCTTTGGCCTGCGCATTCCCGAATGGCGCGTCATGGCGGTTTTGGGCGATGGCGGGTCGATGACCCAGCGCGAAATGGTGCAGGCCACGGTGATGGACAAGGTTGCCATCAACCGCGCCTGCAAGGTTCTGGAGGAGCGCGGCCTTGTCGCCCGCAGCCCCAACCAGCGCGACGGTCGTTCGCACCATCTGGAACTGACGGGCGAAGGGCGTTCGCTCTACGCCGAATGCATGCCGATGACGTACGAAATGTTCGAACGCATCTTTGCCCGCATCGAACCGAAGGAGCAGGATGCCTTGAAAGCCTTGTTGGCCCGCATTCGTGAAGGCGTTCTCGATATCGACCGCAAGGGCGGCGGCGCATGAAGCTTGCCAGCCTGCCCGGCGGGCGTGACGGCCGCCTCGTGGTTGTCTCGCCAGACCTCGCCTGGTTCGCCGATGCCACCACGGTGGTGCCAACGTTGCAACAGGCGCTCGACGATTGGGATCGCTACGAGCCGCAGTTGCGTGCGCTGGCCGAAAACCTTGAACACGGCTCCGTCCCGCGCGAACGGTTCCACGAGCGCGATGCCCTGGCACCCCTGCCGCGCGCCTACCAGTGGGCTGACGGTTCGGCCTACGTCAACCACGTCGAACTGGTGCGCAAGGCGCGCGGCGCGGAGCTGCCGGACAGCTTCTGGCACGATCCGCTGATGTACCAGGGCGGCAGCGACGACCTGCGCGGTGCGCGCTCGCCCATCGTCCTCGCGGACGAGGCCTGGGGCTGCGACATGGAGGCAGAGATCTGCGTCGTCACCGGCGATGTGCCGCAGGGCGCCTCGCGCGAAGACGGGCTGGCCGCCGTGCGGCTGGTCGGCCTCGTCAACGATGTGTCGCTTCGCAACCTCATTCCCGGAGAACTGGCCAAGGGCTTCGGCTTCGTCCAGTCGAAGCCGGCGACGACGTTTTCTCCGGTCTTCGTCACACCGGACGAACTTGGCGCGGGCTGGGCCGAAGGCAAGCTTTCGGGCGTGCTGATGGTCGACCTGAATGGCGAAGCCTTTGGCCGCGCCGACGCGGGCGAGGAAATGACCTTCGATTTCGGCACGCTGATCGCCCATCTCGCCAAGACGCGCAATCTGGGCGCGGGGTCGATCATCGGATCGGGCACGGTATCGAACCGCGATGCCGATGGATCACCCGGCCGCCCGGTCAGCGAAGGCGGGCGCGGCTATTCGTGCATTGCCGAACAGCGCATGGTCGAAACCATCCAGGCCGGCGCGCCGGCCACCAGCTTCATGAAGCACGGCGACGTGGTGCGCATCGACATGCGCGATGGCTCCCGCCATTCCATCTTCGGTGCGATCGAGCAGGAAGTGGTTCCGCTCTCCGGCTGATCGGCACGCCTTGCGGCAACGAAAAAGGGCGGCCCTTTGCGGGGGCCGCCCTTTTTGTTTGGATCGGGCCTTGAGCCTTAGTGGTTCGGGCCGTTCTGGCCGCGGAAGCCGTCCATGAGGGCACAACCGGCGGGACCGATGATGACGATGAACAGAACCGGCAGAATGAACAGAATAAGCGGCACGGTCATGATCGCCGGCAGACGGGCTGCCTTTTCTTCGGCGCGCATCATGCGCTCGTTACGGAATTCGGCCGAAAGCACGCGCAGGGCAGAGGCCAGCGGCGTACCATAACGCTCGGTCTGGATCATGGTCGTCACCACGCCGCGCACCGATTCCAGATCGACGCGGTAGGCAAGGTTTTCAAAGGCCATGCGGCGTTCGGTGAGGAACGACAGCTCGATCGAG
Organism: Novosphingobium sp.; assembly: GCA_046063225.1. Taxonomy (GTDB): domain Bacteria; phylum Pseudomonadota; class Alphaproteobacteria; order Sphingomonadales; family Sphingomonadaceae; genus Novosphingobium. Next base: position 38,380 of record JBJTLW010000080.1, read on the forward strand.
GTCAGCGTGAATTCGTCACCCAGTTCCGGATAGGCGCGGCCCAGTTCGCGGGCGACACGGCCAAAGGCGGCGTCGACGGTAAGACCGGCCTCGGCGCAGATGACCAGAAGGTCGAGCGCGTCGGGAAGGCCCTTGCGAACCTTGTCGGTGCGCTTCTGGATGATGTTCTTCAGGTAGATTTCCGGCCCCTTGTAGCCCAGGCCAAGCGCCGCGGCGAAGAACGCCAGCTTCTTGATCGGGGTCCAGTCCGGAAAGGCGTTGAACACATAGACGGTCAGCGCCGCGGCAATGCCGAAAACGACCGGCAGAACCATGCGGGCGAAGATGACCGCGACGGCCCATTCCTTCTTGCGGATACCGGCCTGGGCCAGTTTCTGCTGGATGACCTGCAGCTGGTCCTGCTGAAGCACCTTCAGCTTGTCCAGCGTGTCCTTCATGCGTTCGGTGGTCTGGTTCTTGCGAACCAGCGACTGGCGACGCTTGGACGAATCCTTGACGATACCGGCCTTGAGCTGCTCGCGCCGCTCGTTCAGCGCCTTGACGCGCTTGGTCATCGGATCGCGGATGGTCACCGCCGAATAGATGGCGAAGAGCATCGCAATCGCGGCGACGGCCACCAGGATCGAGCCGACCCAGATAACGTCGATGCCGAGAATTGTCGGTCCTGGCGGGGTCTTCAACATGTTGGTTGTCTTTCCTCGCTCAGATTTCGAAGCTGACCATCTTGGCCATGATGCCCACGCCGATGCCCATCCACACCAGGCCGCCAAGGCCGGCCACGATCAGGCGCTCGTCGGCGAAGAACTTGCCGATGTAGTCCGGGTTGATCCACCACAGCAGGGTGAAGACGACGAAGGGCAGGGAGCCGACGATATAGGCCGAGGCCTTCGATTCCGAGCTCATGGCCCTGATCTTCAGCTTCATCTGCGAACGCTTGCGAAGCACGTCGGCCAGGTTCGACAGCGTTTCCGCCAGGTTGCCGCCCGTTTCGCGCTGAATGGCAAGGGTGATGCAGAAGAACTGGAATTCGGGGATGCCCAGACGGTCGGCCGTATCCTGGAGTGCGTCCTCCATGGTCTTGCCGATCTTGATGCGTTCGGTGATGAGCTTGAACTCTTCACCCACTGGGCCGGGAATTTCGCTGGAGATGATCGCAAGGGTTTCCGTCACCGGCAGACCCGAGCGCAGACCGCGCACGATCAGTTCGATGCCATCGGGAAACTTCGCGATGAAGGCGTTGATACGCCGATTGATCATGAAGCCCACGGCCATGTGCGGCAGGCCTGCACCGAGCAGGGCGCCGGCGCCGAGCGACAGCATGGCGGCGTGCGACTTGATATAGACGACCAGCGTGATCACCACGGCAAGGCCGATGGAGGTATAGGCGTACTGCTGCAGCGTCCAGTTCTTGCCGGTACGGTGCAGGCGGAGCATCAGGGCTTCTACCCGCGATCCCGAACCGGCAATCTTGTGCATCTTCGGCTTGCGGGCGGCGATCGCCTTGCGCATCTGCGCTTCGACGCGGTCTGTCGCGCTGTCGGAATGGCGGTAGCGCAGCGATTGCAGACGCCGCGCACCTTCCTTGGTGGGGTTGGGGCCGGACAGGGCCGACCAGCCAAGCACCATCATGGCCATCAGGCCGCAGGCGATCAGCAGAAGTTGCAACAGGCTCATTCGCCCTTACTCCGCTAGAGTTGGCCCGGACCGGCCTGAGCCGGTCCTGGGGCCGCACTTCGATCAGGCAACCGGTTCGGCAACCTTGGCTTTGTCCTTCTTGGCGAGCATCGACTTGAGGTCGAACTTGCCGAGCAGGGACTTCTTGCCCTTGTCCTTGGTCACGTCGGGCGTTGCTTCCTCGGCATCGCCGATGCCCAGGATCTGGTTGGCCAGATCGCGGACCACGCCCGCCGGCTTCGACGTGCGATTGGCTTCCGAGAAGGTCTGGCCCAGCTTCGCCGCATTGGCCGCAGCCTTGGCATCGAACGGGATCGTGAAATTGACCTTGCGTTCGATCGAGGCTTCGAAGTCCGCGCGGCTGATTTCCTGCGTGCCGGTCTGGACCTTGTTGGCGACGACAATCGTCTGCGCATGGGCCGCGTTGACCTTCAGCCAGGACAGCAGGCGGATCGCATCGCGCGCCGAAGCCAGGGTGAATTCGGTGGCGAGGAGCACCACGTTCACGTCCGCCATCAGGTGCGGGAAGTTGATCAGCATGTTGCGCGGCAGATCGATCACC
>JBJTLW010000081.1:0-45811 GCA_046063225.1 Novosphingobium sp.
CACCGCGTTTCCAGCCACTTGCAAAATACGCAAGTTGATAAAACACATGCGCAGCGCATGGCCCTGTGTTTTCCATAAGGCCGGCCCCGGACGCACAAAAGCCGCGCTGTCGGCGCGGCTCTGGAAAGACGATGCGGGTCGCGGCCGCGGTCATGGCGCGGCCCTGGTTCTGGTCATGCAAACATGGATGACAGATCGCCGGCCTGTAGGAAACGGCCTAGGGTCAGGACCTATTAATCGCACCTTCGAGGTTTGAGGCAGAATGGCCCAGCGCGGGGGCGGATAGGCGCGGGAATGGTGGTTCTATTTCAAGCCTATCCAACGCAGCGATGGGCCATTCCGACGCCTCGAAGGCGCGATTAATAGGTCCTGACCCTAAACGCGAAGCGGCGCCAGCTGGGCCAGCTGCGCCTTCAGCCTTGCATTTTCCGCGCGCAGGCGGGCGAGTTCATCCCCCGCTTCGCCATCCTGGGCGACGGATTGGCGAAGCGGGGGCACGCGCCGCGTGATGGCGGGCAGGGGGGAAACCTGCCGGGCAAGGGGCAAGCCATTGCGGCGGCGTTTGGATTTTCGGGGCAAAGGCTTGCCAACCACGGCGAAGCTGATGGCGTCCAGCCAGCGCACCAGCCGGCCCACCACGCCAAGACCGTTCACCGGCACCAGCGCCCGGTTTGGCGGCAGGACCGCACCGGCCGGCGGCACGGCAGCCGCCGCATCTGCCGAACGGTTCGGCATGGGATTGGGCGCGGTGCCTGTTTCGCCGGCGCTGGCTGGATTGGCCCTTCCCAAACCGGACGCGCCGGACGGGGACTTGCCGGAACTGGACTTGCCCGATTTGGCCGTGCCTGCGCCGGATTTTGCCAGTGCGGATTTTGCCCTGCCGGGTTTGCGCCGCCGGGTTTTCTGACCGCGCTTGCCGGCAACCTTGCGCGCCGTCCTGCGGGTGCGCTTGCCGGCCTGTTCTGCCGGTGCCGGCAGGATCAGCGCGGCTTCGGCAATGGCCTGGGCATCGGGCAAGGCGACCGTGCTGATGACGGCGCCCTTGCGGGCAGGAATACGGACCGTTTCGGGAAATGCCGGAACAGGTGCGCCGCTGCCGAATATCGGGTGTTTCAAGGCCGCTTGCGGCGCCTGCCGCAGCGGCTCTGTCTTGCGCGTCATAGCGGTCCGGTTGCGAACTGTGTGCATCGCCACACCCCCCAAGGCAGGGATTTCCCTGAACCGATGCTCTCATGGAGATTCGCATGTGCGAAGCGCAGATGCACCCGTTCCGGATCGATGGGCAAACAATCCGATCCGTTTCGGATGTGCCGGCGGCCTGCCCCGATGTCCTAACCCGGGATTACCCCATTTCCTCGATCATCACCTTGTAGACGCGCGCGGCAAAGCGCCACTGGCCGCCATCCTTGCGCAGTTCGTCCTCGTACCGCCCGGTCAGGCGGTGGCTGCCGGCGCCGTCCCTGAGGACAAGGCGTTCCTGGGCATAGGACCGGCAGGTGGCGCGGTTCCCCGCGATCTCGCAAGAGCCGAGCTGGCCCATGAAGTTTGTGGTTTCGACATTGCCCATCAACCCGTCATAGGTCGCGGCGATGGCTTCCTTGCCGGCCACGTCGAAGTAATGCGTCCACCAGGTGGCATCGTCAGCCCAGCAGGCCAGCCACGCGGCGCGGTCCATGCGGCTGGCGGCGTCGGTATAGCTGTCAAACAGCTCGCGAATGGCGATGCGGTCTTCGAATGCGCCCGTGAACGGCATGGCAGGTCCTCTCCCTGTTTGGCGAAAAAGGATTGCCGATTTGTTCGGTGGGGGCAAGGTTTCGGGGCTGGAGTCTTCCCCTGGTGCGCCAATCACCTGCGCGAATGGCTGGGCAACACCGGCCCGCGGCTCCGGAGCCAGTCCTTTTTCGCATGAAGGCGGGCGGAAAAGCCCGTCCGGGCTTTCCGGGCAACACCAGCCCTCTCCCCCGGCCCAACCAACCGATAGTGTACCCTGTGGGTGGTTGGGCCGGGGGAGAGGGCTGGTGTTGCCAAGCCAATCACGGAGGTGATTGGCGCACCCAGCAAAGAATCTCGACCTTGCCCCCTCCTCGCAAATGCGCAATCCTCGCTCCAAACAGGGAGAGGGCCTGCCATGCCGTTCACGGGCGCAATCGAAGACCGCATCGCCATTCGCGAGCTGTTTGACAGCTATACCGACGCCGCCAGCCGCATGGACCGCGCCGCCTGGCTGGCCTGCTGGGCCGAGGATGCTACCTGGTGGACGCATTACTTCGACGTTGCCGGCAAGGATGCCATCGCCGCGACCTATGACGGGCTGATGGGCAATGTCGAAACCACGAGCTTCATGGGCCAGCTCGGATCGTGCGAGATCGACGGCAATCGCGCCACCTGCCGCTCCTATGCGCAGGAACGCCTCATCTTCAAGGACGGCGCCGGCAGCCACAGCCTGACCGGACGTTACGAGGACGAACTGCGCAAGGACGGCGGAGAGTGGCGCTTCGCCGCGCGGGTCTACAAGGTGATGATCGAGGAAATGGGGTAAACGCGGCGCGGGCTGTCCTACAGGCCGGCGATCTGTCATCCTTGCCCGCATGACCAAACCAAAAGCCGCGCCATGATGGCACCCGCCCTCCGCATCGCCTTTCCAAAGCCGCGCCGCCAGCGCGGCTTTTGTGCGTCTGGGGCCGGCCTTATGGAAAACACAGGTCCTGCGCTGCGCATGTGTTTTATCAACTTGCGTATTTTGCAAGTGGTTGGAAACAGGGCGCACAAAAAGCCCGGCGGTCGGGGGGCGACCGCCGGGCCAGGGCCTGTCCCGGATGGACAGGTTGTGGGCACCCGGAAGGGGGCAGGTGCCCGGACTTCGGGATTAACGCAGCAGCGACAGCACGTTCTGCTGGCTCTGGTTGGCCTGGGCGATCATCGCGGTCGAAGCCTGCGAGAGGATCTGGGCCTTGGCCATCTGCGTCGTTTCGGTCGAGTAGTCGGCATCCATGATGCGGCTGCGGGCGTCCGAAAGGTTGGTTGCGTTCGAGGTCAGGTTGTTGACCGCGCTCTGCAGCTGCGATTCACCGGCGCCCAGGCCAGCGTTGGTCGCCGCGACTTCGCCCAGGGCGGCGTCGACCTTGGTCAGCGTGGCCGCCGCGTTGGCCGCCGTATCGACCTTCAGGTTGGCGCTGCCGAGGTTGGTGGCGGTGAACTTGGTGCTGGTGAGCGTGATGGTATCGCCCGAGTTGGCACCGGCCTGGATCGAGAAGGTGACGTCCGAGGCACCCGTGCTGAACAGCGCGTTGCCGTTGAACTTGGTGTTGGCCAGCACGCTGTCGATCTGGTTCGAAAGCGCGGTGACTTCCGAGTTCATGTTGGTGCGGTCAGCGTTCTGGTAGGTGCCCGAGTTCGACTGGACGGCCAGTTCGCGGATGCGCTGCAGCATGTTGGTGACTTCGTTCAGCGCACCTTCGGCCGTCTGGGCAAGGCTGATGCCGTCGTTGGCGTTGCGGATGCCCTGGTTCATGCCGTTGATCTGCGCCGTCATCGACGTGGAGATGGCAAGACCGGCGGCGTCGTCCTTTGCGGTGTTGATGCGCTTGCCGGTGGACAGGCGCTGCATCGCCTGGCCCTGCATGGCTGCAGCGGAGGTCGATGCATTGGCGGCGCGCATGGCGCCGATATTGGTGTTGATTACCGACATGGAATACTCCCGTGTGAGTCCCGAGGGGGGTCAGAGGGCCGGCTCATCCGGTGCCCCTGCCAGGCCAAAGACCGGCAACCGTCCGGCAAGTTTAAGCCGGGGGCGGCAAGGGCTTGCCGTTCAACCGGCAAATCCACGGACATTCCCCTAGGGGTTAGCCCGGGGACTTAAATTACCGATCCTTTTGTCGTTCACGCGCCAAAAATAGCCCCGTCGAATGGTTAATGACGGGGTTTGATTTCGATGCCGGGATTCGAAATTTCTTCTGCCGCTGAAAAGCTGCACGCACCGCTGCTCTACCGCGCTCAGGCCGTAATGGGGATGAGCCCGGTGAACGGCACCGCCCAGGCCGATGCCCTGGTGGTGAGCGATATCGAGGAAGGCCGCGCTGTGCCATCGGGCCGCTCGGCGATCACCCTGGCGCGGGCCGCCCATCCCTCGCTGACGCGGCGCGAAGGCGTAGGGCGCCACGTCCTCGCCTATGCCGATCCGGTGAGCGAAGCCTCGCTGGCTGCCTTTCTGGCCGCTGCGACGCCATCGGACATGCCCATTGCGCTCGATCCGGAAAGCCTGTCCGTGCTCGCCCTCGCCGAGCGCCTGGCGGCCAGCGAGATCCCGGTTCTGATCAATGGTCCGACCGGAACCGGCAAGGAAGTGCTCAGCCGCTTCATCCATGCCCGCAGCCCGCGCAAGGACAAGCCCTTCGTCGCGGTAAACTGCGCCGCCATGCCGGAAACCATGCTGGAGGCAATGCTGTTCGGCCATCAGAAGGGTAGCTTCACCGGCGCCACCGGCGCCAACGAAGGGTTCTTCCGCGCCGCCGATGGTGGCACCCTGCTGCTCGACGAGATTGCCGAAATGCCGCTGGCACTTCAGGCCAAGCTGCTGCGGGCACTGCAGGAAGGCGAGGTCGTGCCGATCGGCGCGACCCAGCCGGTGAAGGTGGACGTGCGCGTCATTGCCTGCGCCAACCGCGACCTGCCGCTCGAAGTGCAGGAAGGCCGTTTCCGCGCCGACCTGTTCTATCGCCTTAACGTGTTCCCGCTGGCGCTGAAGCCGCTGCGCGAACGTGCGGAAGACATCGCGCCGATGGCCTTTGCCCTGATCCTGCGCCACGCGCCGCAAGGCCTGCCCGCACCGTGGATCTCCGACGCGGCGCTGGCCATGCTCAAGCACCACGGCTGGCCGGGCAACGTTCGCGAGCTGGAAAACGTCATGCGCCGCGCGCTGTTGCTCGCCCAGGGCCAAGCCGCAATCGGGCCGGAACACATTCACTTCGACAGCGCCGCTCGGCTTGTCGAGGCCACGCCGCCCGTCATTGGCGGGGACGTTCCCGTCTCCATCCCTGCCAGTGGCGGGCGCAAGCTGTCGAACATCGTCCAGATCCACGAAGCCCGTGCGATCATGGAGGTGCTGACCTCCGTCGGTGGCAGCCGCGTGGAAGCGGCCCGCCAACTTGGCATTTCCGAACGCACCCTGCGTTATCGCCTGGCCTCTTTCCGTGAGGCCGGCATCGCGGTGGCCGGAGGCCGCCGGTGAGCAGCGTTGGCGGCATTGGCGGTGGCGGCGGGATCCAGTCGATCCTCGCCATGCGCCAGCAGATCATCGAGCGGTCGAACCTGCTTCAGCAGGTGCAGACGCCTGCCGCCCCGCAGGCGGCCGGCAGCGGCCCGGCCGAAGGCTTCACCGGTGCGCTCAAATCCGCGCTCGATTCCGTCAATGGGGTTCAGGGCAAGTCGGAGGCGATTACCGATGCCTATCAGCGCGGCGAGGTGACCGATGTCGCCGCCGTCATGCTCGCGAGGCAAGAGGCCTCGGTAGCCTTCGAAGCCACCCTGCAAACGCGCAACCGCCTTTTGTCCGCCTATCAGGACATCATGCGGATGGGAGTGTGATAAATGGCTGACCTTGCCCCCACCCCTGCCCTTGCCGGAGCCGGTGCCGGCGGCGGATCGCTGATTGCCCCGCTGACCGATCCGGCCGGTGGCCCGGTGCTGACCCGGCTGAAGAGTTTCAGCGCGCAAGGGCCGGTGCGCAAGATGCTACCCTGGTTTGGCGGCGTTGCCGGAATCGGCCTTGTCGCGCTGGCCTGGGCCACGCTGTCGCCCGCGCCGCAGCGCGTGCTCTATTCCGAGCTCGACGATGGCGAACGGGCAAAGGTCGTATCCGCGCTCGACAAGGCGCAGATCGCCTATGCCATCGATAACCAGACCGGCACGCTTACTGTTGGCGAAGACGATCTATACAGGGCGCGGATGCTGGTGGCCGAAGACGGCGCGCTTGCCGCGCCTGCCAGTGCCGGGATCGATAGCCTGCCCATGGGCGCCAGCCGGACGCTGGAAGGCGAGCATCTGCGCGCCGCACGCGAGCGCGAACTGACGCTTTCGATCATGGAGATTGAAGGCGTGGAGGCCGTGCGCGTCCATCTTGCCCAGGCGGAGAAATCGGTTTTCGTGCGCGATAATGTCGCGCCATCGGCCTCGGTCATGGTGCGGTTGGCGCGCGGCCGCTCGCTTGGCGACAGTCAGGTCGCCGCGATCGTCAATCTGGTTGCCGGTTCGGTGCCGGGCATGTCGGCCGATTCCGTGCGCGTGGTTGATCAGCACGGACGCCTGCTCACCGCCAAGGGTTCGGGCGGAAATGAGCGGCTCGAAATGCAGGGACAGCTGGAAGACAAGCTGCGCAGCCAGCTGGACGCCCTGCTCACCCCGATGCTGGGCGAAGGCAATTTTTCCAACGAAGTGCAGGTGGAACTGGACATGGACCAGATCACCTCCGCGCGTGAAAGCTATGACAAGCAGGGCGTGCTGCGCAGCGAAACGCAGGCCGCTTCGCAAAGCGCTGCCAATGCGCCCGCCGTGGGCGTTCCAGGGACGACATCGAACACACCGCCCCCGGCAACCACGGCTACCCCCGGGCCACCGGCCGGCACGCCGAGCGCACCTGCCACGCCCGCAGCACCGCAAACCAATGGGGAAAGCTCGGCCACGCGCACCTATGAACTGGGCCGCGAGGTTGCCGTCGCCAACGGCACGCCGGGCAAGATCAAGCGATTGTCGGTGGCCGTCGCCCTGTCCGGCGCGGCGATGAAGAAAGCCAAACAGGCCGATATCGACCAGATCAAGGCGCTGGTCAGTGCCGCGGTAGGCGCCGATGCGCAGCGCGGCGATCAGGTGGCCGTCATGGTGCGCGCCTTCGATGCGCCGCCGGTGGAACCGCCGCCGTTCTATCAGGAGGGCTGGTTCCTCACACTCGCGCGTTACGGAGTGGCGCTGATCGGCGTGATCCTTGTGCTGCTGCTGGGGGTGAAGCCGCTGGTGCGCGCGCTCAAACGCGATCCCGCCCCGCCGCCGCCCGTTGCCACGCCAGATATGAGCATCGAGGAACAGGCCGATATCGCCACGGAAAAGCTGAAAAATCCGGTGACTGGCGCAATCGACGCCGCCTTGCTGGGCCAGCAGGTTTCGATGGCGCAATCGATCGTTGCCGAACGGCCCGATCAGGCGGTTGAGGCGCTGCGTGAAATGCTCAAGCCCGCCGAGGAGGACAAGGCATGAGCGATACCGCCACGATCGACCCGCATGAACTGGGCGATGCCGAACGCGCCGCCGTAATGATGATGGTACTCGATGACGATCAGGCCGCCGGCCTGCTCGCCAGGCTGGAACCGGCGGAGCTGCGCATCCTTGGAGAAAAGATGTGCGCGCTGGGCGAAATCGGCCCGGAGGTGATTGCCCATGCCATCACCAGCTTCGTCGCGCGCACCGAGAAGCTTGGCCTTTCCGCGCACGACCGGCTTGGCCAGGTCAAGACTCTGATGACCCGCGCCGTCGGCGATGTGAAGGCCGACAACCTGATGGCCCGCATCGCCCCCGACCAGCGCCCGCCCAGTCCGCTTGAGCTTGCCAAGTGGCTTACCCCGCAGGCACTGCTGCCGCTGGTGTGCGATGAACATCCGCAGGCTATTGCCGTGCTGCTGGTGCAGCTTGATCCGGAAGTGGCGGCCGAAGTGCTTTCGGAACTGCCCCCGGCCATCCAGCCGGAAGTGGTCCACCGCATCGCTACGCTGGGGCCAGTTGCGCCCGAAGCCCTGCAGATGCTGGAAGACCTGCTCTCGACCCGCATCCGTGAAAGCCATGGCAATACGCCGCTCACCATGGGCGGTCCGCGCGAGGCGGCAGACCTGATCAACGGCGCCGGCAAGGCCGTGGAAAAGCGCGTGATGCCGGAGATCGGCAAGCTCGACAAAAGCCTCGCCAAGGAAATCGAGAGCGAGATGTTCAAGTTCGAACACCTCTTCGTGCTCGACCCGCAGTCGATGGGCGCACTGCTGCGCGATGTCGAAAGCGACGTGCTGATTGACGCGCTGAAGGGCATCGACGAGGAACAGCGCAACGTCTTCTTCCGCGCCATGTCGAGCCGCGCTGCCGACGGCGTGAAGGACGAAATCGCCGGACGCGGACGCCTGAAGATGGCCGATGTTCTCACCGCGCAGAAGGCCATTGTTGCCGTCGCCCGCAGGCTGGCGGCGGAGGGCACGATCGTGTTCGGCGTGGGCGGCGGCGACGACGAATATGTCTAGCCTTGCCGCCCTTGCCGGTCGCGGCGTGGAACCCGGTTTTCGGCAGGATGCGCGCTTTGCCTTTTCGGCAACGCCGGCACCGGTGCCCATGCCGGAACCCGTCGAAGAGCCGCAAGACCCGCTGGAGCTGGCCTTTGCCGATGGCTTCGCAGCCGGGATGGCCGCCGCCCAGGCCGAAGCCGCCGCGCAGGCACAGGACAATGAACAAGCCGCACACAAGCTCGGCCTGTCGCTCAGCCGGCTCGATGCCGACATGGCCGAGACGCTGCGCCAGCGCTTTGTCGATACGGTGATGGCCCTGTGCGAAGCGACGCTGGTGCCCTTCGCGATGGACAGCGACGCCCTGGCCATTCGCGTCGAGCGCGCGGTTGCCATGTTGTCGCGCGCCGATGATGAGCGGGTGATCCGGCTCAATCCCGACGACTTGAAGCTGGTGGCGGGCAAGCTGGACCAGCAGTGGACCGTCCAGCCCGATCCCGCGCTTTCGCGCGGCGAGCTGCGAGTGGAAACGGCCAACGGCGGGGTCGAGGATGGCCCGGCACAGTGGCGCCGCGCGCTGGCCGAGGCGTTTGAATCGTGCTGAACGCGATTGGACAATTGCTTGACGGTATGGCGGCCGCCCAACCCGATTTCACCCCGCACCGCTATGGACTTGTGGCTGCCTGCGACGGCGGGCTGATCGAAATTTCCGGTCTTTCGGTTCCCGTCGGCGCGCTGTGCCGCGTGGCCCACGGGCGCGGCGAGCCACTCGCCGAAGTGATCGGCTTCCGCAACGGGCGCACGCTCGCCATGCTGCTGGGCGATACCGTGATGCTGCGCCCCGGTGCGCGGGTGCGGCCCGAAGGGCGCCCCGGCATGCTCCACGTCGGCGAGGCCTATCTTGGCCGTGCGGTCGATGGCGAGGGTTTCCCCATAGACGGGCTCGGGCCGATCCACGTGCGGCACGAATGGCCGGCCGGCGGCGTGCGCGCATCGGCGCTCGATCGTTCCCCGGTGCGCGAGACTTTTGACACTGGCGTCCGCGCGCTCAACGCGCTGACCACTTTCGGCATCGGCCAGCGCATCGGCGTGATGGCCGGATCGGGTGTCGGCAAGTCGGTCCTGCTCGACATGATCGCCACCGGCGCGGAAGCCGAAGTGGTGATCGTCGGCCTGATCGGCGAGCGCGCACGCGAGGTTTCGGACTTCGTCGAACGGCACATGAGCGGCCACAAGCGGGAACGCACGGCCGTGATCGCCGTCCCGGCAGACCACGCCCCCAACCTGCGCCTGCGCGGCGCATTGCTGGCCGCCAGCCTGGCCGAACATTTCCGCGCCCAGGGCCGCAAGGTTCTGCTGATCCTCGACAGCCTGACCCGCGTGGCCCACGCCGCGCGCGAGATTGCGCTGTTGCTTGGCGAGCCCGGCGCGGCCCGCGGCTATCCGCCATCGGCGCTCGCCACGATCACCAAGCTGGTCGAGCGTGCCGGCAATTCGGCGGCCAGCGGCGGATCGATCACCGGGCTCTACACCGTGCTGGCCGATGGCGACAATCAGGACGATCCGGTGGTCGATACGGCGCGGTCGATCCTTGATGGCCATGTCGTGCTGAGCCGCGACCTCGCACAGCGCGGGCAATATCCCGCCATCGATGTCGGCGCTTCGCTCAGCCGAGTGATGGCCGACATCGTCACGCCCGAACACCAGCGCCACGCCCGCACTTTCCGCGCACTTGCCGCCAGCTACGAGGCCAATCGCGACCTTGTGCTGATGGGCGCCTACCGCGCCGGGGCCGATGCCTTGCTCGACCGCGCCATCGCCATGCAGGACCGCCTGCGCGGCTTCCTGTCACAAGAGCAGGGCGAGGTGGTGCCGCTCGCGCCATCGATTGGCGCGCTGGAGGCGCTGCTTGGCGAACCGCGCTGACCCCAAGCGCCTGCTGCGCCTGCAACGGCTGGAAAAGGTGCGCGACGTTGCCAAGCAGGCCGCCGCGCGCGAGGCGGCAGAGGCGGAATCTACACTGGCCCAACTGGAAGCCCTCGCCGCGCGCACCGGGCAATTGCTGGGCGACTATGCGCAGCGTCCCGGCGTGACCGATGCCGGTGCCTTGCAGCACCTCACCCGCTTTCGCAGCGGCCTTACCGGGGTGAGCGAAGCAACCCGCGCCGATGCCCGGCGCGCGCGCACCCTGGCCGACGCCAAGCTCAGTCTGCTGGCTGAGGCGGAGCGCAGCCGACAGGCAGTCGAGGACCGCGCAGCGAGCGAGGCCGCGGCGATCAGCCAGCGCGGCGCCCACAGCGCGCAGGGCAGCCGCCGGCGAACTGGCACGGGTCTTGAATAGACTCAGACAGGATACCAACAGGGGAACAGTTTCATGATCGATCAGGCCGGCTCGCTGCTCTTGTCCATCGGCAGCGCCACGCTCCAGCCGTCGCGGGAAGGCGCGCTGGGCACGGCCGATCAGTCGGTGGAAAGTGGCGGATTTGCGAGCCTTCTGGCCAGCAAGCTGACCGCGCAGGACGCGCCCGCCCCTATGGCGCCGACGCTGCTGAGCCCTCCGCAGGCCGCAATTGGGATCGACAGTCTTGCCGCCACGCCGATCGAGGCTTCGCTTGCCGCTACGCCAGCCTTGCCGGAACCCGGCAATATCTTGCCGCCCACCTTGCCGGTTACCTTGCCGGCTGCCGTTGCGGCCGGACGCGGGGTTGATCAGTCGTCCCCATCGATGCTGACCGACGACGCAGCAAAGGCATCGTCTCCTCCCGCCTCGGCGCCAACGAATGCTCGCACGCCGCTTGCTCCCGCGAAAGCGTCGGTCGCCCGAGCCGGTCGGCACACCGTGCCAATGGCGGAACCGGAAGCGGACCTGGAAACAGGGGCTGCGCCCCTTCTCGCGCCGGAATTGCCGGGAGAGCCCGCATTCGCACAGGCGGATGGAACGGCAACCCTTCCCGGATCGATGGCTGCGAGCGATACGCCCGAAACCCCGGCCTTGCGCCCCGAGCATCAAGCTGTTGCACCGCGCTCGGCAGAAGCGGAGCCAATGCAGTCTCTGCCGCAGGCCGAGACTTCGGCAGCGCCGCTCTCACGTGAATTTGCCGCATCGCCAAAGCGCATTCAGCCGCGTCCTGCGGCGCGCGTGAGCGAAGACGCCTCGCCGCGTCCTGACGCGGTCCATGCGCCGGCGAAGCGCACCGCGCCCCGCGCCGAAGCGGATGCCGATGTGCAGCGCGTCGCACAGGAGAAAGCCCCGGCGCCGCGTACGCGCGAAATGCCCGTCGCCAAGGCGCAGGCCATTCCCGCAAATGCTGTTGCGCCGGCTGCCCCTGCCGCACCGACTGCTGCCATAGAAACGCCTCCGCAGGTTCAGCCCCTGCTCGCCTCAGCGCAGGTCGGTGAACGCCAGAAGGCACGCTCCGTCGCCAACACTGCGCCCGCGCTTCCGGCCCAGCCTAAGGCGGACCGCCCAGTAGCGGATCGCCTGCCCACTCCGCGCGGCGCCAAGCAGATCGCCGAAAGCGCGGTGGAGACGCCGCGCGTCAGCCCAACTATCCGCGTCGCTGTGGAGGGCAAGGCGCTCGTCCCCGCAACCACCACCGTGCCGGCCGCACCCACAGCAATTGTCCTCTCAGCCCTCGTTCCCGCCACGAAAGCCCCCGCTTCGGCCCCGGCCAGCGTCCTGTCGACCCACATCGAAATCGAGCCATCGACCATGACCGCAGCGCCGGACGTGTCCGGCTCGCGCCCGTTCGCAGGCACCGAACACACCGGGGAGCAACGCACGGCCGCCGCCACGCTGCCCCCGATGGATCTGCCAGCCACCAGCATCCCCGCGCCGGTAATGACCACGACAGAAAGCGTCCCGGCCATGCCGGTCACCGCGCGCACGGAGGCGCCGATCGACTTTGCCCAGCTGGTCGATCGGCTCGTCGCCGCGCGTGAGGCGGCAACGCCGGGTGAAGTGCGCGTTTCACTGAACCACAGCGATTTCGGCAAGGTTTCGCTGGCCTTCGCGCCCGACGCTTCGGGTCTTAACGTCACGCTGACGTCGCCCAATCCCGAATTTGCGCGCGCAGTTGAAGCGGCCAGCCCCGCGGTCGCCATGCCAGCGACGACCGATAGTGCGAACACCAGCAATTTGCAGAGCCGTTCGGGCGATAGCAGCGCCACATCGGGCCACGGCCAGGCGCAAACCCAGGGCCAGAACCAGAACCAGTCCGGCGCGCGCCAGCCCTCTGGCGAAACCCGCGCCGCTTCACCCCGAGCCAATCCGTCCAATTCCGGCGAGACGCCCGGCAGCCAGTCCGAGCGCCGCCGCGGCATCTTTGCCTGACCCGTCCTTTCCGAGGAACCTGAACCATGAGCAGTGACACCGAAGCCCCCGCAAAACCCGCCAAGAAGAAGGGCGGCCTTGTGAAGAAACTGATCCTGCCGATCCTGTTGCTGGGGGTCGGCGGCGGCGGCGTCTACGGAGCGATGCTGGCCGGCGTGATCGGCCACAAGGAAGAGGTCAAGGAAGACAACAAGCCCAAGCTGATCAAGAAGGGCGAGGAAGATCCCTATGCGGTGAAGAAGGAGGGCGAGAAGGAAGGCGAAGGCGGCGGCGCGGCCGAGGTCGACGGCGATGGCGGCAGCGAATTCCGCACCAGCTATTACACCTTCAGCGAGGACTTCACCTCCAACCTCAAGAACTCCGACGCGCTTGTCCAGATGAGCGTTGCCTGCTCCACCCGGCGCGATGGCCGCGTGCTGATGTGGCTGAAGAAGCATGAACTGGCGATCCGCAGCCGGATGCTCGAAGTGCTTGCCGACACGCCCGAAGAAGACGTCTACACCATGGAGGGCAAGGATCGCCTGCAAAAGCGGCTGACCGCCGCGATCAACAAGGTGCTGACCGAAACCGAAGGCTTCGGCGGCATCGATGCCGTCTATTTCCGCTCGATGCTCGTCCAGTAATGAAGCCCGAACGCGCCTTTGTTGCCGAACGGGTGGCGGCGCAGCATTGCCCCGAGCTGCTGCGCGGCACGATTGCCCCGGCCGGCGACCTGATGCCGCGCCTGTCGGACGCCGGCCAGGCCATGGCGCGCGTCCTTGGGCAGGCCCTCGCTCCGCTGTATGGCGGCGAGGCGCCGCGCGTGAAGGCCAGCCCGGCGCGCAGCGATGACGATATCATGTTCGGTGTCGAGGTCGGCCCGCTGGCAGCCAATTCGCTCTTTGCCGCAGGCCACGGCGCCGTGCCGCTGCTCGTTTCGGTGCAGGCGGCGGCCGTGCTGGGACTGGTCGACCGAACCTTTGGCGGGCGCGGCGATCTGCGCGGCGGTCTGCCCGATCGCTTCCCGCTCTCGGCCGATCTGATGATCCGGCGCATCGAAGCGATTGTGGCAGCCTGCCTTGCGCCCGCGCTTGGCCTGCCGGTAGAGGCGCTTGAGGTTTTGCGCCGCAACGGTTCGCTCGGCGAACTGGCGCCCTTCCCCGAAGGCGCGCCGCTCGCGGCCGTCAAGATCGAAGTGATCGAGGAAGGGCGCGAGCCCTGGCCGATCCACATCGCCTTGGCCGAAGCCCACCTTGCCGCGCTGTTCGATGAAAAGGCCGCCGCGCCGCCGCCGCGGGTTCGCGGCCGGGCGGACCCCGGCGACGAGCCCTTCGCCAGCCTGCCGCTCGATCTCAGCGCCGTGCTGGTCGACATGCGCATGACCATGGCGACGCTTGCCGATCTTCAAGTCGGACAGGTTCTGCCGGTTGCCGTGGCGCGGCAGGTTCCCCTGAAGGTTGCGGGCCGCACCATTGCCACCGGCAGCGTCGGCGAAGCGGACGATCGCGTCGCGCTGCGCATCACCCAGACATTTTCCTGACGAAAAGGATATTCCCGAATGACAGCCCAGAACCGCAGTTTCGACCTTCTGAAAGACGTTGACGTGCGCCTTTCGGTCGAACTGGGCCGCACCGAAATGAAGCTGAAGGACGTGCTCTCGCTCGGCGAGGAGAGCGTCGTCATGCTCGACCGGCTGACCGACGAGCTGCTGGACGTCATGGTCAACGGCAAGCTGATCGCGCGCGGGGAAATCGTTGCGGAGAACAACCGCTTTGGCCTGCGCATTGTCGAACTTGCCGGGGTGGAGGGCTGATCGCCGTGATCTGGTACGTGATCAAGCTGATCGTCCTGCTGCCGCTGATCGGCGCGCTGATCTGGGGCAGCCTGAAGCTGATGCAGAAGATGCAGGCGAAATATGGCGGCCAGCCTGGCGCGGCGAAATCCGTGCGGGTGATCGAGACCACCATGCTGTCGCCCACGCTGAAGCTGGCCGTCATTGAATTCCACGGGCGCGAGATCCTTGTTTCGGCCTCGCGGAACGGCCTTGTCCGGCTGGCCGAGGCTCCGGCGCGGGAGACGGCCGAATGACCGCGCTCGCCCTCCTCGCCAGCGCGGCAGCGCAGACCGGCAGCGCCATTCCCGGCGCCATCGACCGCGCCTTCACCAGCATCAACGGCGGCGCGCCCAGCGGCATGAGCCTGTCCCTGCAGCTGCTGCTGCTCATGGGCCTGCTCACCATCCTGCCAAGCCTCATCCTGATGATGACGAGCTTTACCCGCGTCCTCGTCGTCATGGGTATCCTGCGCCAGGCGCTTGGCTTGCAGCAGAGCCCGCCGAATCAGGTGCTGATCGGCCTGTCGCTGTTCCTTTCACTGTTCATCATGGCGCCGACGCTGGAAAAGGTGAACGCCTCTGCCATCGCGCCCTATTCGGCCGGCACGATCAACGCCGAACAGGCGATATCGGCGGCCGGCAACGAGTTTCGCGGCTTCATGCTGCGCCAGACGCGCGAGCACGATCTTGCGATGTTTGCCGACATGGCCAAGGCGCCGAAGTTCGCGACGCCGGCCGATGTGCCCTATTCGATCCTGCTTCCCGCGTTCGTCACCAGCGAGCTGAAAACCGCCTTCCAGATCGGCTTCATGCTGTTCCTGCCGTTTCTGGTGATCGATCTTGTCGTCTCTTCCGTGCTGATGAGCCTTGGCATGATGATGATGAGCCCGACCATCGTCTCGCTCCCTTTCAAGTTGCTGCTGTTCGTCCTTGTCGATGGCTGGGCGCTGCTGATGGGCAGCCTCGCCGCGAGCTTCGGATAGCGCGCCATGGATGACGCAAATTCCCTGTTTGCCCTTGCCGACCGGATGCTGTGGGTTACCGCGCTGGTTTCCGCGCCGGTGCTCCTCGCCAGCCTTGCGGTGGGCCTGGTCATCGGCATCGTTCAGGCGGCAACTTCGGTGTCCGAACAGACGCTGACCTTCGTCCCCAAGCTGGTGGTCATCGCGCTGGTGCTGGTGATCATGGGCGCTTCGATGATGGGTCTGATCGCCGACTTTCTGGGCGATATCTTCGAAGAGATCGGGCGGCTTGGCCGATGATGCAGCTTACCTTCGGGCTTGGCGCGGTTGAGGCTGAATTCTGGCGCTGGATGTTCATCATGACGCGGATCGGCGCCGCACTGATGGCGGCACCGTTTTTCGGCGCGAACAGCGTGCCGATGCAGGTGCGGGTGATCGTTACCGGCGCCATCGGCATTCTGGTGTGCAACTGGCTGCCCGTTGCCGCGCCAACCAACCTCCTGTCGCTGGCCGGGATGCTGAGCGTGGCCGGCGAAGTACTGATCGGCCTGTCACTGGGCATGGTCCTGCAAGTGGCCTTTGCTGCCCCGGTAATCGCTGCCGAGGTAATCGGCGCGGGCATGGGCATGTCCATTGCCACGGCATCCGATCCCAACACCGGCGCCCATTCCCCAGCGCTCGGTCAGTACTATTCGGTTGTGCTGACGCTCGTGTTCCTGGCGCTGGGCGGGCACCTGCTGTTCATCGAACTGGTGTTGAAAAGCTATGACACCTTTCCCCCGGGCCACACCTGGTTGGGGCCGGAACGGCTGGCGCTGGTCGCCGGTTACGCCTCGACCATGCTTCTCACCGCGCTGGCGATTGCCCTGCCAGTGACGGTGATCCTGCTGCTGGTCCAGT
Source organism: Novosphingobium sp. (assembly GCA_046063225.1). Taxonomy (GTDB): domain Bacteria; phylum Pseudomonadota; class Alphaproteobacteria; order Sphingomonadales; family Sphingomonadaceae; genus Novosphingobium. Next base: position 16,257 of record JBJTLW010000081.1, read on the forward strand.
TGGCCGCCGGGATGCTCAGCCGCAGCGCGCCGCAACTCAACCTCTTTGCCCTTGGCCTTCCCGCCGGGGTTCTCGCCGGGATTGCCGGCCTGATCATTTCCGCACCGCTGCTGCCCGATGCCATGGCCGCGCTCACCGCCGATGCCCTGCACCGCGCCGAACAGGTGATCGCGCGATGAGCGACAGCGCCGGCGAAAAAACCCACGCCCCAACAGACAAGCGAAAGCGCGACGCTGCCCAGAAGGGCGATGTCCTGCGCTCACGCGATCTGGCGACGGCCGCCGCCGCCATGATCGGCGCGGCCTGGCTGGCGATGGCGGGGCCCTGGCTGCTGGCACGGCTGAGCGATGGTCTCGCTTCGGGCTTGACATTCCGCCATGCCGATCTTGCCGATTTCACCCCCGGACAGTTGATGATCCGTGCGGTGATCGCCGTGTCGCCGCCCGTGCTGGTGCTGGGCCTGCTGGTGATCCTCGTCGCCATAGCCTCGCAACTCGGTTTTGGTGAAGGGCGTTGGCTGCCGGGCAACCTTGCGCCCAAGGCGTCGCGCATCAACCCGCTTAACGGCCTGAAGCGCATGTTCGGCCTGCAGGCACTGATCGAACTGGGCAAGTCGATGGCCAAGGCCGGACTGCTGGGCGCGATTACCTGGTTCTGGGCCAATGCGCACTGGGATACGATCCGCACCATGCCGCGCATGACGCTTGCCGAAAAGCTGGCGCAGGGCTGGCAATCGCTCACATCGCTGCTGTTCGCGTTGTCGGCGGGGCTGGTGGTGATCGCCCTGATCGACTTTCCGATCCAGTGGTTGCGCCGGCTCGGCCGCCTGAAGATGAGCGACCAGGACTTGCGCGATGAGCACAAGGAGCAGGAAGGCAGCCCGGAAAAAAAGGCCGCCATCCGCAACAAGCAGCGTCAGCTGGCGCGCGGCGGTGTAGTCCGCGCGATGCAGGAAGCGCAGTTCGTCATCACCAACCCGACGCACTTTTCTGTCGCCATGGCCTATGATCCGCTCAAGGCATCGGCGCCAATCGTGCTGGCCAAGGGGCGCGGCGAAAAGGCGCTGGCGATGCGCGAACTGGCGGCCGAAATGGAATTGCCCTGCCTCGAGATCCCGGCGCTGGCGCGCTCGGTCTATTTCACCACGCGCGAAAACCAGGTGATCCGCGAGGAACTGTACGGCGCGGTGGCCGCCGTGCTCGCCTTCGTCTTCGCCCTGAAGCGCGGGGAAAGCCCGCCACTGCCGCCCATCGAGGTGCCGGTTGCCGTCCGTTTCGACGCCGAAGGTCGATTGGACACGGCAAGGGCTTAAGCGCGGCGCGGTGGAGCCGTCCTTGCAGACATGGCAACAACCGCTTCCACCACCGCATCGGCAACCAGCCAGCTTGTCACGGCGCTGGGCGGCGGCACCGGCGTCGACATGGCGCAGCTGGCCGAGACGCTGGCCGCCGCGCAGTTCGCCGCGAAAGCCGATCGGCTGGCGGCGCAGTCGCAAAAGCTGGAAGCCAACATCTCCTCGGCCGGATCGCTGAAGTCGATGCTGGTCAACCTGTCGGCCTCGCTGGGCGAACGCGTGCGCACCGGCGACCTTTCGCCGCAGCCGACATTGGCCAACAGCGCCGTGGCCAAGGCCACCCTTTCCGGAGCGGCGCGCCCGCGTGGCAGCTTTTCACTTGAAGTCACGGCGCTGGCAAAGGCGCAGACACTGGCAAGCCCGGTCCCCGGCTATGCCGCGTCGACCAGCCCGGTCGGTTCGGGCAGCCTGACGCTGCGCTTCGGCACGATTGCCGGAACCGGGTTCGCCGAAGACTTAACGCACGCGCCCGTAACCCTGACAATTGCCAGCGGTGCGACGCTGGCCGACGTGGCCAGCGCGATCAACGGCGCCAATGCCGGCGTTACCGCCTACGTCGCACAAACCACCGATGGCGCGCAGCTTGTGCTCAAAGGTCAGGAAGGCGCGGCCAATGGTTTCATTCTGGAGGCCAGCGAAACGGTGGGCGAAGAAGGTCTGGTGAACCTCGCCTGGAATCCGACCGGCGATGCGACCCGCCTGAAGGCCGGCGCCGCCAACGCCGCATTCAAGATCGACGGCCTGTCGATGACCGCGCCAAGCAACACGGTGAACGACGCCGTGCCAGGGCTGAACCTCAAGCTCACCGGTACCAATATCAACAATCCCACGCAGCTGACCTTTGCCGATCCGGCGGCGGCGATCAAATCGGCGATGGAAGAGCTGGTTTCCGCCTTCAACGAGGTTGTCGCCGCGCTCAACACCGCGACCGACGCGCAGACCGGCGATCTGGCGCAGGACATCGGCGCGCGCGGACTGAAGCGTGCGCTGGCGCAGTTCGGCACGCAGATCATCATGCCCAATGCGACGGGAAACGAGCCGCGCACGCTGGCGGAAATCGGCCTGTCGATCCAGCGGGACGGCACGTTCAAACTCGATTCCTCGCGGCTCAACGCGGTTCTCACCGCCGATCCGCAAGGCGTCGCGGCGATGTTCACGAACGGTCTGTACGGCGTCTTCTCCAGCTTCGATGCCTTGGCCCGCCGGGCAACATCGAACACCGATCCGGGATCGTTGGGCGGCTCGATCGTGCGCTACACCGCGCAGGCGAGCAAGGTGAAGGCCGATCAGACCGACATCACGCAGCGGCAGGAAGTGCTGCGCAGCCAGCTGATCAGCCGCTTCGCCAAGATGAACGCCAATGTCGGCGTGTCCAAATCGACCCTGTCGTTCCTCAAGAACCAGATCGATGCCTGGAACGCCAAGAACTGATTAATGAAACCGGGGTTTGAACCATGAGCCTGCTTGCCCGCAACACCCCGCAAGACGCCTACCGCCGCGTCGAGCTTGACGCGCGCATCGGCGGTTCCGATCCGCGCCAGCTGGTCACACTGTGCTATGAACAGCTGATCGGAGCGCTCGGCACGGCGCTTCATGCGGCCGAGCGCGGGAACAACCAGAAGAAGAGCGAAGGACTCACCCGCGCGCTCTCGGCCGTCACCGCCTTGCAGCTCGGTGTAACGGGCGACAGCGAGGTCACTTGGGCGCTGCGGCATCTTTATGAAGCGACGCGCAAGGCCGTTCTTGACAGCGTGCTGGCTTTCGACGCGGCGGCGATTGCCGTGATTCGGCAGGATTACATCGACATCCTCGCTGCCATGGGCGGCGCATCCGCGCACTGAGGAACAGGCCCAGCGCGTTGATATTGCTTAATATCACCGGTTAACGCGGCGCGCCCGGCGCGGGCCGGCGGCTGCCTTCTTGGCACCGTACTAGGTGTTACCACCTATGCGATAAGTTCATGATACTTCATCGGAATTGTCGTCATTTTGGACATATCCGGTAGTCAAAATGGATGCGTCTCAGGCTTAACCCCTAAGCGAGAATCGGTAAGAAATTGCCCTATGAACACACGCACCAGCATCCTCCTCGTCGATGGCGATTTCCGGCGTCGGGCCGCCATTTCCCACTTCCTCATGGGCAGCACGATGCATGTCGAGCCGTTCGAGGATGCGCACGAGTTCGTCGCGCAATCCCCGCGCGAAGGCATTGTCCTGGTGCATGATGACGGGGGCAGCATCCAGCCCCTGCTCGATCACATGGGCCACACGGGCCATTGGCTGCCGATCATCGCTTTTGCCGATGATCCCGCGCCCCGCGCCATCGTGGAGGCCGTGCTGGCCGGCGCGGTCGATTACCTGGCCTGGCCGTTTGACGTCGAAGGCCTGTCGGAAAGCATCATGCTGGCACAAAACCGCGCCGCCGCAACGGCAGGATCACGCCTGCGTGAGGCGGTTGCCCGCAGCCGGATCGAACGGCTCACCCGCCGCGAGCGTGAGGTGCTGGCCGGCGTCGCCGATGGCCTGTCCAACCGCATGATTGGCGAAAAGCTCGCCATTTCACCACGCACGGTCGAAATTCACCGCGCCAACATGCTCAACAAGATGGGGGCGAACCACACCAGCGAAGCGATCCGCATTGCCATCGAGGCATCGCTGATCAACTGACGGTCGCCTATTCGAACCCGAGTTCGGCCTTCAGTTCCGCATTGTGTTCACCCAGGCGCGGCGCCGGGCCTGCGACCCTGCCCGGCGTCGCGCCGAACCAGGTCGGCACCCCCGGATAGGTCAGCGTGCCGTAGTCGCTATCCACCTTCTCGAAAAAGCCCACCGCGTTAAGGTGTTCGTTGTCGAACAGGTCGTCGGTTGATCGCAGCGGCGAGGCGGGGATGTTCAGTTCGCGAAGCAGATCAAGCCATTCCTGCGTGGTACGCGTCAGGAAGGTTTCGCCCAGCAGGCCATAGACACGGCCGATCTGCTTGGCCCGCAGTTCCAGCGTGGCGAATTCGGGCGAATTCCATTCCGGCTGCACCCGTTCCACGAAGGCGTTCCAGTGCCGGTCGTTATAGACCATTGCTGCGATGTGGCCGTCCTTGGTGCGGTAGGGACGCCGATTGCGTTCGACCGCGCGGTGATAATGTGCGGGCCCAAGCGGGGGATCGAACAGCTTGCCGTTAGCGTGCTCGACCAGCATGAACGAGGCCAGCGCTTCGAACATGGTGACTTCCACTTCCTGCCCCTCACCCGTTCGTGCGCGGTGGAACAGCGCCATCATGGTTGAATAGAGCGCGTGCAAGCCGGCCACCTTGTCTGCCATGATCGTGCCGACAAAGCCGGGTTCGCCGTTGAGCAGGTTCTGCACGTGGGTAATTCCGGATTCGGCCTGGATCGTATCGTCGTAGGCCGGCTGGTCCGCTTCTGGCCCGCGGCGTGAATAGCCGTAGCAGTTGACGTAGACGACATCCGGCCGAAGCGCCTTCACCTGATCATAGGAAAAGCCAAGCCGGGCGATCGCCTTGCCGCGCATCGAATGGATGAAGACGTCGGAGGTTTCCACCAGCTTGCGCAGCACCGCCTTGTCCGCATCCTGCCGCAGGTCGAGCATCAGGCTGCGCTTGCCGCGATTGACGTTGACGTGGATGCCGCCCATCGCGTGTTCGGGACCGGTGGTGATCCAGCGCGTGTTATCGCCTTCCGGACTTTCGATCTTGATCACGTCCGCGCCCATGTCCGCCATGATCTGCGTCGCGTATGGCCCGAAGACCACGCTGGTGAGATCGACGACGCGGATGCCGGCAAGCGGGCCGGACTTGGGGGGCGTTTGGCTCATGATGTTCATGCGGCTAGCCCAATCACGACGGCAAATCCATTCGCCATGCCGATATCGACCAACACGGCGGTTGTCGGCCCGGTGCCGCGCTGCTAGCCGCCTTGGTCATTGACCGCACGCCCAACGATGGAGCCGCGCCTTGAATTTTGCCTTCACCGAAGACCAGCAGACCATTCGCGAAGCCGTGCTGCAGCACTGCGCCCAGTTTGGCGATGACTATTGGCTTGAGCACGACCGGTCCGGAGAGTTTCCGGTCGAATTCTATTCCGCCATGGCCGAGGCCGGATGGCTGGGCATCGCCATGCCGGAAAGCTGCGGCGGTTCGGGCCTCGGCATCCTGGAAGCCAGCATCATGATGCAGGCCGTCGCGGAAAGCGGCGGCGGCATGACCGCAGCTTCGGCCATCCACGGCCCCGTGTTCGGGCTTGAGCCGGTGATCCTCTACGGTACCGAGGAACAGCAGCAGCGCATGATTCCGCCGGTGATCGCCGGCGAGCACAAGATGTGCTTCGCCGTAACCGAACCGAACACGGGCCTCGACACCACCAGCCTCAAGACTCGCGCCGAAAAGGTGGACGGCGGCTACCGCGTCAATGGCGAAAAGATCTGGATCACCAATGCCCACGTGGCTGACAAGATGCTGATCATCGCCCGCACCACGGCGCTGGAAGACGTCAAGAAGAAGACCGAGGGTCTGACCCTGTTCTACACCACGCTCGATCGCAGCAAGATCGAAACGCGCATCATTCCCAAGATGGGCCGCCATGCCGTGGGTTCGAACATGGTGTTCATTTCCGACCTGTTCATCCCCGAGGAAGACCGCATCGGCGCCGAAGGGCAGGGCTTCAAGATCCTGCTAGGCGGCCTCAATCCGGAACGCTGCCTCCTGGCCGCCGAGGCCACCGGTCTGGGCCGCGTCGCTATCCAGCGCGCGGCGAAGTTCGCGCAGGAACGCGTCGTTTTCGGCCGCCCGATCGGCCAAAACCAGGGGATCCAGCACCCGCTTTCAAAGGCGTGGATGCAGGTTGAGGCCGCCAGCCTGATGGTGTGGAAGGCCGCCAGCATGTTCGACCAGGGGCTGGACTGCGGGGTCGAGGCGAACAGCGCCAAGTATCTGGCTGCCGAAGCCGGGTTCGAAGCCTGCCAGACGGCGATGATGTCCATGGGCGGCATGGGCTATGCCCAGGAATATCATGTGGAACGCTATCTGCGCGAAGTGCTGATCCCGCGCATTGCGCCGGTAAGCCAGCACCAGATCATGAACTTCATCGCCGAGCGCGTGCTCGAACTGCCCAAGAGCTACTGACAGTCAAGGAACCTGCAATGCCCGTTCAGCACGAACCCATCTCCGCACGCTCCTGGCTGTTCGCTCCCGGCGACAGCGAGAAGAAGATGACGAAGGCGATGGAAGGCACCGCCGACATCGTGCTGATCGACCTGGAAGACGCCGTCGCGCCCGAAAGCAAGGCTGCCGCCCGCCCGATGGTCCATGATTTCATCAAGGCCAACCCGGCGCAGCGCCACCGCCTGTGGGTACGGATCAATCCCTTCGATGGTCCCTATACCCTGCTCGATCTCGCGGCGGTCATGCCTGCCCATCCCGGCGGCATCATGCTGCCCAAGGTCTATGGCCGGGCGGACGTGGAAAAGCTCGACCACTGCCTTTCCGCGCTGGAAGTGGCGAACGGGATCGAGGAAGGATCGACTCCGGTCATCGTCCTCATCACCGAAACCGCTGAAGCCATGTTCCACACCGGCGATTACAAGGGCGCGCCGCGTGTCGTCGCGCTGACCTGGGGCGCGGAGGATCTTGCGGATTCGATCGGGGCGCAGTCCAACAAGGATGAGAGCGGCGCCTATACCTTCACCTACGAACTGGCCCGCAGCATGACCGTGCTGGGCGCGGCAACCGCCGGCGTCACCGCGATTGAGACGATCAGCGCCGACTTCCGCGACCTCGACGCGCTGCGCGCCCGCGCCCAGCGCGTGCGCCGCGACGGCTTCCGGGGCATGCTGGCGATCCACCCGGCACAGGTTGACGTAATCAACGAGGCTTTCACGCCAAGCGCGGAAGAGATCGCCGAAGCGCAGGAAATCGTCGATGTGTTCGCCGCCAACCCCGGCGTCGGCGCGATCGGCTACAAGGGCGCGATGCTTGACCGTCCCTACCTCAGCCGGGCCCAGCAACTGCTGCGGCAGGTGGGCAAGCTGTGACCATTACGGTCACCCCCGAAACCCTCGACCTGCGCCAGTTCCTGCGGCCTGGCGATCACATCGTTTTCGGGCAGGCCTGCGGCGAGCCGACCACGCTCGTTGAGGCCCTGATCGAACAGGGCGCGAGCATCGGCGGACTTTCCGCCTTCATCGCCACTAGCTTTTCCGGGCTTTTCACGCCTGAAACGGCGGCGAGTTTCCGCCTGCAATCGATGGGCGCGATCGGCGCGCTGCGGGCGATGACCAAGGCCAATGCGCTCGACGTGATCCCCGTCCATGTCAGCCAGGTTGCGCCGCTGATCACCGAGGGCGTGATGCCTTGCGACGTGGCGATGATCCAGGTCAGCCCGGCCGACGCAGACGGCAACCATTCGTGCGGCCTGATCAGCGATTACGTTCGCGCCGCCGTTGCCAAGGCGCGCGTCGTCATCGCCGAAGTGAACGAGGCCGTGCCCTTTACGCACGGTGAGATGATCCCGTCCGAGGCTATAGATGTCGCCGTGATGGTGGCCAGACAGCCCGTGGAAGTCGCCCCTGCGCGGATAGGCGAAACGGACGAAGCCATTGCCCGCCACTGCGCAAGCTACATCGGCGACGGATCGGTGATCCAGACGGGGGTGGGCGCCGTGCCCGATGCGGTGCTGCGCCTGCTGCACGATCGCAAGGATCTGGGTGTCCATTCGGGCATGCTGGGCGATGGTCTGGTCGACCTGATCGAGGCCGGGGTGGTTACCAATGCCCGCAAGGAAATCGATGCCGGCGTAACCATCAACGGCGCACTGATCGGCACGCGGCGGTTGTATGATTTCTGCCATCGCAACGCCGCTGTGCGAATGACGCCGACCGGCTATACCCACGATGCCGCGGTGTTGGGGCGGCTGTCGCGGCTGGTCACGCTGAATTCCGCGCTGGAAGTCGACCTGACGGGCCAGGTAAACGCCGAACAATCGGGCAGTTCCTACATGGGCGGCACTGGCGGGCAGGTCGATTTCGTCCGTGCCGGGGCGCGTTCGCCGGGCGGGGCATCGCTGATGGTGCTGGCGGCAACGGCGAAGGGCGGGACGATCAGCAAGATCGTGCCCGCGCTTTCCGGCCCGGTGACCACGGCGCGCAGCGAGGTGGATGTGGTTGTCACCGAATACGGCGCGGCGGAACTGAAGGGCCAGACGCTTGCCGAGCGGGCCCGTCGCCTCACCGCGATTGCCCATCCCGATTTCCGCGAGGATCTGGAGCGGCAGGCGCACGAAATTGCCAAGCGAGGATTTTGAAATGACCGACGCGGTCCTCTACACCCTTGCCGAACCCGGCATCGCGGTGATCACCATCAACCGGCCCGATCAGCGCAACTGCCTCTCCGCCGAAGTCCGCGATGCGCTGCGCGCCGCCTGGCAACGGTTCGAGGCCGACGAGGACGCGCGGATCGCCATCCTGACCGGATCGGGCGAAAAGGCGTTCTGCGCCGGCGGCGACCTCAAAGAGATGGTCGAAAAGCAGCTGAAAGTGCCGCCGCGCGACATGTTCCCCGTGCCTTACGAGAACATGCGCCTGTCCAAGCCGACCATCGCGGCGGTGAACGGCGTGGCCTTTGCCGGCGGCTGGATGATCGCCCAGGCCTGCGATCTGTGCGTTGCCAGCACTGCGGCAAAGTTTGCCATTACCGAGGTCAAGGTTGGCCGGGGTAGCCCCTGGGCCGCGCCGCTGATCCACATGATCCCGCAGCGGATTTACATGGAGATCGTCCTTACCGGCAAGCCGATCACCGCGAGCCGCGCCTATGAAATCGGCCTCGTCAACCGCCTCGCCGAGCCCGAAGCGCTTATGGACTGCGCGCTGGAACTGGCGCGCGAAGTCATCGAAGGCGCGCCGCTTTCGGTTGAGGCGGCGCGCAACACGGTAATGCTCGCCACCGAAATGGGCCGCGCCGATGCGCTGGACGCCGCCTATGCCGCGCACGAAAAGTGCTACAATTCCAACGATGCGCAGGAAGGCCCGCTGGCCTTTTCAGAGAAGCGCAAACCGATGTGGACGGGGAAGTAGCTTACCCTTCCGCGCCTTTGGCCATGCCGAACGAATAGACCAGATGATCGACATGGCCGTGAAGGCCAAAGACCTTGGGGTCGGTCTTGTCGCGGATCTGGTCGATCTTCGCGTCCACGTCGTCGATGGTCCACGCCGGCTGATAGGTGCCTTGTGCCTCACCAATGTAGACTTCGGCCATGCGCCCGCCGACAGCGGCGTATAGCTCGCCCGAGACCGAGCAGTTTTCATGCGCCAGCCAGCCGACCATCGGTGCGACCAGTTCCGGCCCCAACGGCGGATAGGCCGAGGTGTCGATGCCTTCGGCCATGCGAGTGACGGCGCTCGGCACGATCACGTTCGACTTGACGTTGAATTCCTCACCCTCAAGCGCAATTACGTTGTTAAGGCCGATCATGCCCGACTTGGCCATGGCGTAATTGACACAGCGGTTGTTGCCATAAACGCCGCCGATCGAGCTGGTCAGCACGACGCGGCCGTATCCTGCATCGCACATCGGCCCCATCGCCGCGCGCACCACGTGAAATGCGCCCTTCAGGTGCACGTCGAGCACAGCGTTCAGGTCTTCATCGGACAGCTCGCGGATGGTGCCGTAGCGCACGTTTCCGGCGTTGTGGATCAGCACGTCAATCCGGCCCCAGGCATCGAGCGCGGCCTGGACGATGGCGCGGCCGCCGTCCGGTGTGGAGACGGAATCGGTGTTGGCAATGGCCTCGCCCCCTGCAGCGCGAATGGCATCGACCACGTCCTGCGCCGGATTCTCGTCAGAGCCTTCCCCCCGGATCACGCTGCCGTTGTCATTGACCACGATCTTGCAGCCCAGCGAGCCGAGCAGTTCCGCATAGGCCCGGCCAAGCCCGCGCCCACCCCCGGTAATCACCGCCACGCGGCCGTCAAAACGAAGCATTGTCATCCTTCCTTCGATCGTCATTGCGAGGAGCGCAGCGACGAAGCAATCCAGAGCGTCAGCACATGCGCTCTGGATTGGTTTGGCCTTTCGGCCGCCTTCGGCACGCTACGCTCGCAAGGACGAAGGGTGAAGGCCGTAAACAATCAAAGCACAGCGCTCACGCGATGACCGCCCGGCGGCAGAAATCCCACAGCTCGTCTGCCAGCGCCGCGCGGCGGGCCATGTCGGGAATGCCCGATTCCTCTGCCAGCAATTCGGTGTGCACCGTGGTCGACACAAGATTGTAGACCAGCAGCGCAAGCCGGCCCGGATCGGCCTTACGGACCGAGCCATCTGCCATCCCTTGCGACAGATAGCCCGATATCACGCCCAGCAGCGGGCGCAGCGCCGCCTGCAGTTCTTCCGGGTGACTTTCAGCCAGGCGCATGTGTTCGCGGCTGAGCGCAGCGCCGCGCAGATCGCGCGCGCCCTCCGGCGTTTCATCGCGGCCGAACTTGCCCATGACGATGGAACTGACGATGTAGCGCAGCCGTTCAAGCGGCGTTTCGGCGGCATTGGCCCATTCGCCCAGCTGGCGCGCGGCAGCATGGAGCGTTTGGGCGAAAACCGCGAGGACCAGATCGTCCTTGCCGCCGAAATTGTCATAGAACGCCCGCCGCGCAAGCCCGGTTCGCGCCAGCACGGCGCGGATCGTCAGGCCTTCCAGCCCCTCTTCGGCGAGCAGGTCGTAAGCGGCGGCAACGATCTGCTGCGCGCGCGGATCCGCCGGCGCATCACGCCGCAAGGCCAGCTCTGCCGAAGCAAGTTTCATTGACTTTGCCACCCTGCTCGTCTACCTCTTTTGAGAACGCCGTTCTCATGTGCGGCCATTCCTTGGGAGAGTCAAGTCGATGCCTAATGTCACCTATATCGAATCGAACGGCGCGGCCCATGTGATCGACGTGCCCGCAGGCGAAAACGTGATGCGCGGCGCGCTGTACAACAATGTCGACGGGATCGTCGGCGAATGCGGCGGGGGCCTCTCCTGCGCCACCTGTCACTGCTATGTCGATGATGCCTGGGCGGGCCAGGTGGGCACGCCTACCAGCCAGGACGAGGTTGACCTGCTTGAAGGCGTCAGCGCCGAACGCAAGGCAACCAGCCGCCTTTCGTGCCAGATCGTGATGGACGCGAGCCTTGACGGTCTGATCGTCCACCTGCCCGAAACGCAGTACTGATCCGGAACCCGGGAGAGAACCGATGCCTATTGACGCCGCCAACCCCGTTCCGCCCACCTATCCGCGCCGCGTCGGCATGGATCAGGTTCCGGCCCATGTTTCGCCCGACCTGATCCGTTCGGTCGGCATCACCTATGCGCCGGAATTCCTCGCCAACCCGCAGCAGTTCTTCATCGACCTGCAGACCAAGCAGCCGCCGCTGTTCTATGACGTGGGCATGATGGGCAACGCCTGGCAGGCGACCAAGCACGCCGATGCGCTGCACATCCTGCGCCACCCGGAAATCTTCTCCAACGAAGGCGCCACGCCCTTCCCGCGCGATCCGAACGATTACTTCTACTTCATCCCGCAGGAAATCGATCCGCCCGAGCACCGCAAGTACCGCAACATTGTCGATCCGGTGTTCAGCCCTCAGGGCGTGCTCAAGCTGGAAGGCAAGATCCGCGCGCTGGCGAACGAGCTGATCGACCAGTTCATCGATGACGGGAAGGTTGAATTTACCGAGGCGTTCGGCCGTCCGCTGCCGGTGATGGTCTTCCTTGACATCATGGGGCTGCCGCAATCGATGCGCGACACCTTCGTGTCCTGGGCCATGGACCTGCTCCATTCCAACAGCCGCGAGATCATGGGTGAGGCGATGGCCAACATCACCGCCTACCTGAAAAGCGCGATTGCCGAGAAGAAGGCGAACCCCGACGACGGCGTCGTCAGCCTGATCGCCCATGCCGAGATCGATGGCCGTCCGCTGTCCGACAAGGAAGTGTTCGGCTTCGTCTGCTTCCTGTTCATCGGCGGGCTGGACACGGTTTTTGCCACGCTCAACAACGTGTGGCTCTACCTCGCGCGCAATCCGCAGATCGTCGAGGAGATGAAGGCCGATCCGGACAATATCAACGCGCAGGTGGAAGAGCTGCTGCGGCTGTGGTCCGTCACCTTCTCGGGCCGCGTGCTCATCCAGGATACCGAACTGCGCGGCGTTCAGCTCAAGAAGGATGATCGCATTACCTGCATCCTGCCCTCATGCAACTTCGATCCCGAGGTGTTCCCCAACCCGACGGAGTGCAATTTCCACCGCCCGCGCAAGACCGTGCTGGCCTTCACCGTCGGCGCCCATTCGTGCATGGGCGCACACCTTGCCCGGCTGGAAATCAAGATCGCGCTGCAGGAATGGCTGAAGCGCATCCCCACCTTCTCGGTCGCGCCGGATTTCAAGGCGGAATACCGGCCCGGCGGCGTTGTCGGGCCTGAGGAAGTGCCGCTCACCTGGTGAGCCGCATGGTCTAGCCATCACCCGGGCGGCTTGCATGGCGGGTCGCCCGTGGCATGTTCCGCGCGTGGACAGGATTGGCGAACACCTTACCGGTTTCGACCGCCGCGAGGTTATCGGCGGGGCGGTTTGCGCTGCTCTGGCGGCCGGCTTACCCCTGCCCGCTCTGGCTGGAGAGGCGCGCATGACGACCGCAATCAATCCCGACATTCTGCATTACCTCACCGGTCTGCACGGCGCGGTCGATAACCTCAAGGACACCTGGCACCCGGAAGATCCCGCCTATCGCGCCGATCTCTATCGCCAGACGATGACCAGCCTGTCCTATGCCTATTTCATGTATTTCCATGCGGATGCCGAACATCCCGATTGGGCGCCGCTGTGGAACCCGGTCTACACGCTTCAGCCCAATCCGGACGACATCTACGTTCAGTCGCCGATCCGGGGCGATCTTGTCTACCGCGTGTCGGGCAACCGCGGCACATGCAAGATCCTGTCGTTCACCACGCAGGCGGCGCTGTCTGGGACGGTGGACCAGATGCCGGTGCCCAACGGGCATAACGAGCTCGATACCAATGACATCGGCATCGGCCTTGGCGAAGATTTCGAGATCGTGTTCAGCGAGAAGCGCCCCGAGGGGTACACCGGCCACTGGGCTCCGCTGCACCCCTCGGCGCGCGGCATGTACCTGCGCTACCGCATGTACGACTGGGAGAACGAGCGCGATCCGCAGCTGTCGATCGAATGCCTCAGTCCCGTCAGTCCCAAGCCGCGCCTGACGCCCGAACAGATCCTCGAACGCATCGTCCAGATGGCGAAGTTCCCGGCGCGCAAGACCAAGCTCTACAACGCCATGCAGAACGCGGTGAAGCAGCGCGTGGGCTTCAACGTGTTCGAACCGGTGCGCTATCCCGGCGCGCTGGTGAAGCAGACCTACTGGCCTGCCTGCTTCCAGTTCGATGCCGATGAAGCGCTGATCATTGAAACCGAAATCCCGAAGAAGGCGCCCTACTGGAACATCCAGCTTAACGACCCGCTCTTCAACGCGCTGGAATATGTCTATCGCCTGAGCAGCACCAATGGCGCGATGGCGACGCTTTCGAGCGACGGCAAATACCGCGCGGTGATATCGCTGGAAGACCCGGGCGTGCCCAACTGGCTCGATCCGGCGGGCTATACCGAAGGCGGCATCTATGGCCGCTGGTACGATTGCGATTCAGAGCCGGTGCCGACGATCAGGCGCGTCAAGCTGAAGGACCTGCGCGCGCACCTGCCCGCCGATACCCCGGTGGTGACGCCCGAACAGCGCCGCGAAGAGCTCGCCCGCCGCGTTCGCGCCTGCCAGCGGCGTCGGCGCTGGTAGGGCTAGCTCGCCGCCAGCGCGCCGCGCACCAGTTCCTCGCTCAAGTCCCACAGCCGCGCCCCGTTCGCCGGATCGTGCGCGGTCGGGTTCGGCACGCGCGGCGCGCAGCGGTGGTAGTAGCCGCCGTTCACCAGCGCATCGGCAGGCTGGGCATTGAGCCACAGGAGCGTCTGCGCGCCTTCATCGGGCGTGATCTTGTCCAGCGCGTCGGTATGGGCGCGGGTTACCTCCGGCACGTGAGCGAAGAAGTTGGAGGCGACCGTGCCGGGATGGAACGATGCGGCGATCAGCCCCTGTCCGCCATAACGCCGCGCCAGTTCCGCCGCGAAGATCACATTGGCCAGCTTGCCCGAGCAATAGGCCGCGCCCGGCGACACCCGCAGCGGGTCTTGCAGATCGTCCCAGTTCATGCCCGGGATCATTTCGCTGCCGTCTGAACTGGTGTTGATCACACGCGGCTGCGGCGCTTTGAGCAGCAGCGGCAAGAGGCGCGTGGTGAGGACGAAGGGGCCAAGATGGTTGCCGGCAAAGCATTCCTCCAGCCCCTCAGCGGTAAAGGCTGCCTCGGGGATCATGCCGCCGGCGTTGTTGGCCAGCAGATCGATGCAATCGACCATACCGGAAATCGTCTCGGCCAGCTTTGCCGCCTCGGCCATGAGCGAAAGATCGGCGCGAAGCATCGTAATCTCCGCCCCCGGCGCGGACCTGCGCAATTCCGCCTCAGCCGCCGCACAGCGATCGGCATTGCGGCCAACAGCGATAACCTGCCAGCCTTCAGCCGCCAGCGCCTTCGCCGCGGCAAGGCCCACCCCCGCGCTCGCCCCGGTAATGACAGCCACTCTCGCCCGATCCATGTCTTTGCCCTGTCTTGTATCTGCGGGGACTCTAGCATCGGGCCGGCAACTTTCTCCAACCGGGACAGCGATGAGTTGGTCTTCGGCGCTTGCCACCTGCTGAATGGCACCTAATAAGTATCATAAATGATCAAGGATCAGCACCGCGTGCCGCTGGTTGACACGCAGGCGCTGAAGGCGAAGGACGGGGCATGGCGCAGACCTATCAGCTGTATATCGATAGCCAGTGGCGCGATGCGACGGGTGGGGAGACGATCCCGGCGACCAACCCCTACAATCAGGAGGTTCACGCCCACATCCCGGTCGCGAGCGCCGGCGACGTGGCCGAGGCGGTAGCCGCGGCACGCCGCGCTGCGCCGGCCTGGGGCCGCGCCTTGCCCGGCGCACGGGCGCGTCTGCTCAACACCCTGGCCGATCTGATCGACGCCGATGCCGACCGACTGGCGCTGCTGGAAACCACCGACAACGGCAAGGTCATCCGCGAAACCAGCAACCAGATGGGCTACGCCGCACGCCTGTTCCGCTATTACGCCAGCTGGGCGGACAAGGTGACGGGTGATCTGGTGCCGCTGGACGTGGCCGATACCGCAGGTCTGGCCCTGCGCGAACCCTTTGGCGTGGTTGCCTGCATCACCGCGTGGAATTCCCCGGTGGCGATCCTGTGCAACACCATGCCGGCGGCGCTGGCGGCGGGCAATTGCGTGATCGTAAAGCCCAGCGAGCACGCTTCGGTCACTACGCTGGAAATTGCCCGGCTCTGCGAAAAGGCAGGCTTCCCGGCTGGCGTGGTGCAAGTGGTCACCGGGGCAGGCCCAACCGGCGCGGCGTTGACCGCCCACCCCGGCATCGACAAGATCAGCTTCACCGGCAGCCCCGGCGTGGGCCGCGCCATCGCCCAGGCCGGTGCGGCGAACTTGAAGCCGGTCTGCCTCGAACTGGGCGGAAAATCGCCCAACATCGTCTTCGACGACTGCGACTTTGACCGCGCGCTGATTGGCGCGCTGGCGGGCATTTTCGGCGCCACCGGGCAGACCTGCATCGCCGGTTCGCGCCTGCTGGTGCAGCGCGGCGTCTATGATCGCATGGTTGAAGGGCTGGCGGCGCGCGCCGGCCAGATCCGCATGGGCGATCCGCGCCTGCCCGAAACCGAAATGGGCACGGCAGCCAACGAACCGCAATTTGCCAAGATCCTGTCCTTCATCGAAGCGGCCAAGGGCGATGGCGCGCGGCTGGTGGCAGGCGGCGGCCGGGCCGAAGGGCCGGGTCTGGATAAGGGCTTCTTCGTCCAGCCAACGATCTTTGCCGACGTGCGCAACGACATGAAGGTGGCGGCCGAGGAAATCTTCGGTCCCGTCCTGTCGATCATCCCTTTCGACACCGAAGAGGAAGCCGTCGCGATTGCCAACGATACGCCGTACGGCCTGGCATCAGGCGTCTGGTCGCAAAATATCGACCGGTGCATGCGCATGATGCGGGCGATCACGTCGGGCGTGGTCTGGGTCAACACCTATCGCCAGGCCGCGCCGCAGCTGCCCTTCGGCGGCATGAAGGATTCGGGCTATGGCCGGGTGCGCGGCCACGCCGGAATTCTGGAATGGCTGCAGACCAAGACCGTGTTCATCGACTATTCGGGCGACCGGCGCGATCCCTTCTCGATGAAGTTCTGACGCGTCGCGCGGCAATCAGGTGACGACGCGGCCGCCGTTCACGCCGATGGTCTGCCCGGTGACATAGCTGGAATCCTCGTGGCACAGCCAGGCGCAGGCGTTGGCGATATCGTTGGGTTCGCCAAGGCGCCGAACCGGGATCGCCTGCAGCAGCATTTCGGTAGGGATCTGGAACTTGTCGCGGTTGGCTTCGGACATGATCGTGCCCATCACCGATCCCGGCGGAATGTTGTTCACGGTGATGCCGTGCGGCCCCAGTTCCTGCGCCATCGAGCGGGTGAGCGTGATGATCGCCCCCTTCGAGCTGGAATAGGTGCACATGCCCACGGCTCCGGTCTGTCCGCTGGAGGACGAGATGTTGACGATGCGGCCCCATCCCTTCGCCTTCATGTCGGCCAGCACTTCCTGCGCGACGATGATCTGGCCGAGGACGTTGATCCTGTAGACCACTTCCCAGCGCTCTTCCTTGATCTCCTCGAAGGGCACGAAATCGGTGACGCCAGCGTTGTTCACCAGGATCGTGATCGGCCCGAAGGCCTCGCGCAGTTTCGCCACGGCCGCCTTCACCTGCGCACGGTCGGAAATGTCGGCACCCAGCCCAATCGCCTCGCCACCGGCATCGCGGATGGCCTGCACCGTATCGGCGCACAGCTCTTCCCTGAGGTCGAGCACGCCAATGGCGACGCCGTCGCGCGCCAGCCGCTTGGCGCAGGCCGCGCCGATGCCTGCCTGTCCGCCCGTTACCAGTGCCACCTTGTTCGCCATGTCATCGCTCTCCCCGGTCCCGTGTCAGGACCTTGGGCGCGACGCTATGCCACCCGCCGCGCCATGGAAAGCGCGGCCTGCAGCATATCGTGATGGCGGATCAGACCTTGACCAGTTCGTAGTCACCCGCGGCATCGACCTGCGCCTGCCAGCCGGGA
This sequence comes from Novosphingobium sp., assembly GCA_046063225.1. Lineage (GTDB taxonomy): Bacteria > Pseudomonadota > Alphaproteobacteria > Sphingomonadales > Sphingomonadaceae > Novosphingobium. The sequence continues at coordinate 33,891 of JBJTLW010000081.1, forward strand.
TAGACCACGATGGTGGTGAACACCTCCTCGATGATGGCGGGAGCCGGAACCACCTGTCCGGGCGCAAGGTCGCCGCCCAGGAACACCGGAACTTCGGCAAAGCCTGCGCCAAGATTGGCCCGGCGCGTCTTGGCCGGGCGGGGCGCGGCTGCGCTGCCGGCCGATCCGCCCGCCGCCGATGGGCTGGGCGTGACGACATGGCTGGCAAGGCGCACGCCCGTGACTTCCGGCACTTCGTGATCGCGGATATGGTTGTATTCCGCCATGTGGCGCGCATTGAACGCGGCTATTGCGCGGGCGCCCAGCCCGTCATCGACAAACGAGAGGTCGCCCAGACCGCCTTCCGGCGCGATCTCGAAAGTGAGCGAGAAGTTCTGGCCAGGATAGCGCATGTTGACGCGGTAGCTGGCCTTCACCTGTTCCTTGGCAAAGCCGGCGCCGGTGAAATAGCGCTCCGCCCGATCCGCCAGTTCGGTCCACATCGCGCGCAGTTTATCGAGATCGAGCGCATTGGCCGGGGCGATGAGCGAGCGCTCCTCGTCAATCGCCGGATCGGCCACCAGCGTGCCGAGCGCGGAGAAGGTCGGCGATGCCTTGGGCACCAGCACGCGGGTAATGCCCAGATCTTCCGCCTGGATCGCCGCAAAGGCCGGGCCGTTGCCGCCATAGGCCAGCATGACGAGGTTCTTGGGATCAATCCCCTTGCCCGCCGTGGTGCGACGCACGCCCTGGCTCATGTTGGCATTGACCACGCGCCAGCAATCGAAGGCGGCCTGTTCGGCAGAGGTCCCCATCTCGGCTCCGATGGCAGCAAAGGCCTCTTCCACGCCGCTGCGCGTCAGGCGGAACGATCCGCCGGCAAAGCCTTCGTCGGTGGAAAGGATGCCCAGCATGACCAGCGCATCGGTAACGGTCGGTTCGGTTCCGCCCCGGCCATAGGCGATCGGCCCCGGTTCCGACCCGGCCGAGCGCGGCCCCACCTGAAGCGCCCCGGCGTGGACATGGCAAATCGATCCGCCGCCCGCGCCCAGCGTTTCCACCTTCACCATCGGCACGCCGATCAGATAGCGGTGGTGCATGTTCCAGCCCGCTTCGGCGGGGGCTTGCCCATCAAGGACGAGGCTCATGTCATAGGATGTGCCGCCCATGTCGACGCAGAGCAGGTTCGGGCAATCCTTGGCGCGGCCCGCGTGGGCCGATCCGATCACCCCGCCCGCCGGGCCGGAAGCCAGCACGCGGATGGGCGAGCCGTCGATGTAATCGACGCTCATCACCCCGCCCGATGCCTGCATCACCATCAGCTGCCCGGTATAGCCGCCGTCCTTCAGCCGGGTGACCAGCCGGTCAAGATAGTGGCGCACGCGCGGCGCGACGAAGGCGTTGACCACCGTGGTGCTTGTCCGATCGTATTCGGGCGCGCGGGGCAACACTTCGTGGCTGAGCGATACGGAAACGCCCGGCAGTTCCTCTGCCGCAATTTCGGCAATGCGTTTTTCGTGCGCGCTGTTCACATGGGCAAAGAGCAGCGACACGGCGAGCGATTCCACGCCCTGCTTCTTGAGCTGTCGGCAGGCATGGCGCACGCTGTCTTCATCCAGCGGCTTGTGCACCGTGCCATCGTGCAACACGAGTTAGCTTACCGTCCGGCGGCGGCGGCGCGGGGTGATCGGCTTTGGCGGAGCAAGGCGGACGTCCCAGATGTCTTCCTTGTAGCCGCGCCGGTATTCGATCTCGTCGCGGAAGCCTTCGGTGGTGATCAGGCCAGTCAGCGCGCCGTTCATTTCGATCAGCGTGTTGTCCGCCACCGTGGTGCCGTGGACGATGGCATCGCACTGCGCGAGGAAGGCGCCGAGCGACAGCCCCTCCTTGCCCGCCAGAACCTCCAGTCCCTGCATTACACCCAGCGAGCGATCCTCTGGCGTCGACAGGTTCTTGTGGAGCACCACCTGCCCGTCCTTCAGCATGGCAAAATCGGTGAAGGTGCCGCCGATGTCGATTCCGACGCGATAGGTCATGCCGCTGCTCCCATCTGCTTGCGCAGCGCTTGGGTCGCGGCGACGTCCACTTCGATCGTATAGTCTTCAAGGCTGCCGGTCAGCACCACGCCATACTTGTCGCGCGCGGCGGCAAGGCTGACGTATTCGTCCAGCACGTCTTCCTTCACGGCTTCGGGATCGCGGGCCAGCGCCGGGCCAAAGCCTGCGCCGCCGCCGTGCTGATAGGCGATCACCGCGTCCTTGGGCAGCTGGGCCTGTGCGGTGCGTTCGATGCGGTACTCGTTCGGCGAGCCCCATTCGAAATGGTTGGTATAGGGGATGGCATCATCACCGCCGCACATGCCGCGCAAGGGATGATCGGCGCTGACCATCCAGGCCATCGCCATCGTGGGCCCAAGCACCTGCTTGACGTTGAGGCTGCCAGGGCTGCCGCGCCACTGGCCCGCGCCGCCGCCGTCGGTCGTCATCTCGCGGCTGATGTTGAGGATGGGGAAGCGCGCTTCGGCATCTTCCGCTTCGGACAGCAGCAGGTTGCCTAGGCTGACCGGGCAGGAACCCCAGCCGCCGATTCCCTGCACGGCCGAACTGTCCATCGACCGGCAATCGACACCCTGGTCCATCCACATGCCCTGTTCGTTGAAGCCGATCACGGCATTGGGCATGCCGATCTTGTACAGCTGCGGCTGGGCACGTTCCGGCACCACGGCGGAGAGGGCAAGGCACACCGCCTCGGTAATTTCGCAGGCCGGGTGGAAGCTCCCAAGCGCCGCCGGCTTGTTCGGCGGCGGCTGGGCGATGCAGCCTTCGGGAATGATGATGTCCACCGCATCGAAGCAGCCTTCGTTCTTGACGATGGTGGGATCGACCATGGCGACCACCTGGGTCATCACATAGGACCGGCTGTTGGCGAAGGTGTTCCACACACCGACAAGGTTCTGCCGGTCATCGGTGCCGGTCAGGTCAACGGTCAGGCTGTCTCCCTTTACCGTGCAGGTCAGGTGCACCTTCACGTCCTTGGTGCCCATGGTATCGGCATCGATCAGGACCGTCGCTTCATAGGCGCCATCGGGCCAGGCGGCGAATTCATCGCGCATCCGCCGTTCGGTGTGGGCGATGGAATGGTTGATCGCGGCCTTGATCGTGTCCGCGCCGTGTCGTGCGATCAGCGCTTCCAGCCGCTTCACGCCCTGCTGCACCCCGCCTATCATCGCGGCAAGATCGCCCGCAATGGTGGCGAAGCGGTTGTTGCGCACCACCATGTCGAACACGTCCTTGCGGCGCTGCCCGCGGTGGACCAGCTTGACGCAGGGGAACTGCACGCCTTCGGTGAACACGTCGATGGCTTCCAGCGTAAAGCCGCCCGGATCCTTGCCGCCGGTATCGCCCTGGTGCGCCTGAAGCGAGATGAAGACGATCAGCTCGCCGTCCGGCGAATAGACCGGCGCATAGACGCAGTAGTCCGGCAGATGGCCGCCGCCGTGATCGGGGTCGTTCGACAGCAGCACATCGCCCGCGCCGATATCGTAATCGTCCATGTTCATCAGCGCCCAGCGCACCATCATCTGGTTGACGAAGGTCAGATGCGGCGTGCCGATGGCCCCCATGGCCAGCCGGCCGTGCGCATCGACGATGGCAGCGTTGCGCTCGTTGGATGAATTGATGATCGGCGAGGAGGCGGCGCGGCCAAGGTGCGTGGCGCTTTCAAAGCACACCGTTTCAAATGCACCGCGAATGATGTCGGCCGTCACCGAATCGATTTCGGCCGCCGTGGGCAGCGGTTCGCGACGGGCGGCGAGCTTGCGATTCAGTTCGAAGGACATCGTGGGCCTTCCCTCTCCAGTTTTGCCGGAAGGGTTAGGCTTTCCGATGCGTCGCTCGCTCTACCAAGAGCGCGAGGCCATATGCAGCAGGCGAAACGGTCAGACCAGAACCTGCTTGAGCCCATCAACCACGTATTGCGCCGCCAAGGCTGCCAGCAGCACGCCAAGCAGGCGCGTGATTACCGCTTCGACATGCTTGCCGAGCAGCTTCATCAGCGGCGCGGCAGCAATCAGGGCTACCAGCGTCAGAAGCACGACAGCCAGCATCGCGCCCAGAATGACCAGCGTTTCCTGCGTGCCCTGCGCCCGCGCCGTGAGCAGCATGATCGTGGCGATCGATCCGGGCCCGGCGATCATCGGCATGGCCATGGGGAACACCGACACGTCTTCCACTTCGGGCGTGCCGCGCAGTTCCTCGGCACGCTTTTCGCGGCGTTCGGTGCGCTTTTCGAAAACCATGTCCATGGCGATGAAGAACAGCATGATGCCACCCGCTATTCGGAACGAGTTGAGCTCGATATGCAATGCGCCGAGCAGCTGTTCGCCGAACAGCGCGAAGACCAGCAGGATGATCGCAGCGATCAGGCAGGCGCGCGCAGCCATGGTCACCGCCTGCTTTCGGCTCGCCCCGGCAGACAGGCCGGCATAGATCGGCGCGCAACCCGGCGGGTCGATCACGACGAACAGCGTCACAAAAGCCGAGAGGAAGAGGTCCAGCACCCGCGCCTCAGGGATTGGTGGCCGCTTCGACCGATTCGATCAGCGCCGGGCTTTCGGCCCCGTCCTTGCGCCAGGATACGGACAGGTTGCGCGCGCCGTCGGGCTCAACCGTCACTTCCCACCACAGGCTGCCGTCGAGCGACTTGCCGGAACGGGCGCGCGGATCGAGCGGTTGCAGATCTTTCGCCTTCAGGTCCTTTACCTTGGGCGACGGTCCGGCCGGGCGCTTGCCCCGGTCTGGGCAATCGGCGATCTGGCCCGACAGCATTTCCGGGGCCAGCAGCGGCTCCTTCAATTCGTCGCCGTGATCGAGAACCCACTTGTACTTGCCGTCCTTCTGGCGCTGCCAGATGGTGGTGAAATAGCCGGTCTTGCCTGCCGCGCCCTGCCAGGCGCCGTGGCTGACCATGAGCGAACCGTCGCAGCTGGACCAGACGATGTGCGGCTGCCACTTGACTGCCTGCGGCGGGTTGGCGCGACCCTTCAGCCAGGTTTGCGCATAGACCATCTGCGGCACGAACATCACCGCATCGACCGTCGCCGTCTGGGCAAAGGCGGTCCACTGGCCCTTTTCCTGTGCGAGCTGGGCAAAGGCGATTTCCGCGGCGATCACCGCCGAGGGGTTGGCGTAGGAATTGCGCATGTTGCGCTGCTGCTGGCGATCCTGCGCGGCGGCGGCGGTGGCCATTGCCGCAAGGCCGAACGCCAGTCCGAGCGCGGTGAGCGTCTTCCTCACAGCGAAGCCTCGTCAAATGCGATGCCCGCGTTACGGTGCGCGGCAACCAGCGTGTTGCGCAAAAGGACAGCAATGGTCATGGGGCCGACTCCTCCGGGGACCGGCGTAATGGCACCCGCCGTCTGAATGGCCGATGCATAGTCGACATCGCCCACCAGCTTGCCCTTGGGCGCAGTTTCGGTCGGCGGCAGGCGGTTGATGCCTACGTCGATCACCGTGGCACCGGGCTTGATCCAGTCTCCCGTGACCATTTCCGCGCGGCCGACGGCGGCAACGACAATGTCGGCGCGCTTCACGACTTCGGGCAGGTCCTTGGTGCGGCTGTGCGCGATGGTGACCGTGCAGCTTTCCGCCAGCAGCAGTTGCGCCATCGGCTTGCCGACGATGTTCGATCGGCCGATGACCACGGCATCGAGGCCTGAGAGCGATCCCAGCTTGTCCTTCAGCAGCATCAGGCAGCCCAGCGGCGTGCACGGCACGAAGCCCGGAAGCCCCACCGAAAGACGGCCCGAATTGACCACGTGGAATCCGTCCACGTCCTTGTCCGGGCTGATCGTGGAGATCACGTTCTGCTCGTTGATGTGGGCGGGCAGCGGCAGTTGCACGAGGATGCCGTCCACCGCCGGATCGGCGTTCAGCCGCTCGACAAGGTTCAGCAGCGTGCCTTCATCGGTATCGGCATCAAGCCGGTGTTCGAAGCTGGCCATGCCGCATTCGACCGTCTGCTTGCCCTTGCTGCGGACATAGACCTGGCTGGCGGGATCTTCACCCACCAGCACCACGGCGAGGCCTGCCTTGCGACCGGCGTGCACCTCGAACTGTGCGGCGGCCACGGCAATGCGGGCGCGCAGGGCTTCGGCAAAGGCCTTGCCATCGATGACGGATGCGGTCTGGCTCATAGATAGGTCATCGCATAGCGGATCAGCGCCCGGCGAATGAGCTCAAGCACGAACAGCAGAACGATCGGCGAAAAATCCATGCCCCCGGTATCGGGAAGCAGCCGCCGGATCGGGTTCAGGATCGGGTCGAGCAGGCGGTTGATCGCCTGATAGACGTTGAGCAGGAAGGTGTTCTGCGAATTGATCACGTTGAACGAGAACAGCAGGCTCAGGATGACCATGACGATCACCATGCCCTGGATGATCTGGCTGATCAGATCGAACGCATCGAACAGGATACCGAAAATCACAGGCTACCCCTTGGCATTGGCTTGAATGCCCCGGCTGATAGCCGAGGCCGGCGTGGAAGTCACGAGGGACAACCCGGCCCTTCGGACCGCGCAGCGCGCGATCAGGCGCGGATCAGCGTGCCCGCGCCCTTTTCGGTGAACATTTCGAGCAGCATGGCATGGCTCACCCGGCCATCGAGCACGACGGCGGCTTCGCACCCGGCTTCGACCGCGTGGACGCAGGTTTCCAGCTTGGGGATCATCCCGCCGCTAATCGTGCCGTCTTGCGCCAGCCGCGCGATGTCTGCCGGGTTGAGATCGGTCAGCAGGCGGCCTTCCTTGTCGAGCACGCCGGACACGTCGGTCAGCAGGAACAGACGCGCCGCGCCGATGGCCCCGGCGATGGCGCCGGCCATGGTATCGGCATTGACGTTATAGGTTTCTCCGTCCTCGCCCACCGCGATGGGGGCGATCACCGGGATCATCCCGGCGGCGCAGATGGCATCGATGATCGTGGTATCGATCTTGCTCGGTTCGCCGACGAAGCCCAGGTCGATCACCTTTTCGATCTGGCTGTCGGGATCACGGGTGGTGCGCTGCGCCTTGGTCGCGGTGACGAGCCCTCCGTCCTTGCCGGAAATGCCCACGGCCTTGCCGCCCGCGCCGGCGATCCAGCTGACCAGCTGCTTGTTGATCGCCCCGGACAGGACCATTTCGGCCACATCCGCGGTTTCCTTGTCGGTCACGCGCAGGCCGTTGATCCGCTGGCTGGTGACGCCCAGCTTGGCCAGCATGGAATCGATCTGCGGCCCGCCGCCATGGACGACCACCGGATTGATCCCCACCGCGCGCAGCAGCACGACGTCTTCGGCAAAGTCATGCGCCAGTTCGGGATTGCCCATGGCATGGCCGCCGTACTTGACCACAAAGGTGCGGCCTTCGTAGCGGCGCAGATAGGGCAGCGCTTCGACAAGCGTTTCGGCCTTGGCCAGCATGTCGGGCCGGTGGGCGGGATCGTGCGGGTTCACCATGCGCGGCGCTTTAGCCCCTTTTTACGCGGCGTCCACCCGCTTTGCCAGCTTCACGGCCGCCCAGATGATCAGCGGCACCAGAACGGCAGACAGCACCACCTTGGCAATCATCTGCCCGATCATCAGGTTGACGATGGGCCGTTCGCCCAGGAACGAGACGGAAATGAAGATCAGCGTGTCGACGATCTGCGACAGGGCGGCGGCAATGAAGCCGCGCACGCCGGCCCCGGTCCCGCCGCTTCCGCGCAGCCGGTCAAAGATCCAGATGTTGAGCGTGACCGAGATGCCGTAAGCCAGAATGCCCGCGGCCATCATCCGCCACGACTGGCCCAGGATGATCGGGAAGGCTTCCTTGGCCGGCGGATACATGTCCGGATCTATCGGCAGCTTGAGCACGAACAGCGACAGCAGGATGGCGCCGACCAGCGGCGCGAAGCCGAAGCGCACGAACCGGTCCGCCATCGCCTTGCCATGCATCTGCGCCACCGCGCTGGAAATGCCGACGAGGATCAGGAAGGGAAAGATGCCCGCTTCCACGGCAAGCGGCCCGATGGCCACCTGCTTGGCGCCGAGCACCCCGGCTATGGTGACCATGCCGCCATAGAACAGGGCCAGGAACAGGAGCGAGAGCGGCAGGGCGCGCGGGTTCGTTTCGGTCATGGCGGGGGAGACTAGCGAGGATGCACCGGCTGGGGAAGGCTTTGCTGCGGGGACTATCCACCGCCGATTGCCCGCGTTAGTCTCACTCGAAACCGAACGCCCGCGGGGAGCCGAAGTCACATGAATATCGTCAAGAGCCTGGCCGGCATGGCGCTGATCCTCCTGATTGCCTACCTGCTCTCGTCCAATCGCAAGGCGATCAAGCTGCGCGTCGTGGGCGCCGCCTTCGCGCTTCAGGCCGGGTTTGCCGCCCTGGTGCTGGCAACGCCGTGGGGCCGTGCCGTCATCGGCGCCATGTCGCACGGCGTGGTCAGCCTGCTGGGATACGCGCAGGCGGGTATCGACTTCCTGTTCGGCAACCTGGCCAAGCCGGAACTGGGCGGTTTCAGCTTCGCCATCTCGGCCCTGCCGGTGATCATCTTCTTCGCCGCCATCGTCTCGATCCTCTATTACATCGGGCTGATGCAGCTGATCGTGAAATGGCTGGGCGGCGCGATCCAGTGGATCACCGGGATATCGAAGGTGGAATCGCTCGCCTCGGCCGCCAACATCTTCGTCGGGCAGAGCGAGGCGCCGCTCGTCGTGCGCCCCTATCTGGCAGACCTTCGCCCGGCGCAGATCTTCACGATCATGTCGGTCGGCATGGCCGGTGTCGCTGGCACGATCCTGCTGGCCTATGCCGCCATGTTCGGTGAGCAGAAGGACTTCTACCTGCCCTATCTGCTGGCCGCGAGCTTCATGTCGGCGCCGGGCGGCATCCTGATGGCCAAGATCATCATGCCCGACGACGAAGGCGAACTGGGCAAGGACCCCGAGCTGGACGGCGAGGTGACCTTTGGTGAGGAAAAGCCCGCGAACATCATCATGGCCGCTGCCGAAGGCGCGCAGACCGGCGTGAAGCTGGCGGTCGCGGTCGGTGCCATGGTGCTTGCCTTCGTTGCCCTCGTGGCGCTGGCCAATGGCATCCTTGGCGGCATCGGCGGATGGATCGGCCGGCCCGACCTGTCGTTCCAGCTCATCCTTGGCACCATCTTCGCGCCTGTCTTCTGGCTGCTCGGTGCGCCGGACTGGGCCGAATCGCTGCACGCAGGCGGATTTTTTGGCACCAAAGTGGTGCTCAACGAATTCGTCAGCTTCATCGAACTGGGCAAGGACACCAGCATCTCCGATCACACCAAGGCGATCGTCACCTTCGCGCTGTGCGGCTTTGCCAATTTCAGCTCGATCGCCATTCAGATGGCCGTTACCGGCGGCCTCGCGCCCAACCAGCGCCCGGTCATTGCCCGGCTTGGCATGAAGGCGCTGGCGGCTGGCAGCCTTTCCAACCTGATGAGCGCCGCCTTGGCCGGACTGTTCCTCAGCCTGCTGTAAAGGGCGGAAATCGGAGGCTAGAAGCTCCGATTTGGCGGTAAATCAGGGGTTTTCGCGTATGGTTTGCCAGGCGCGCAGGCGCTTTGCCTGCGGGCATGGCAATCCTGACTCTCACCGCCGCCGCCCTCTTTGCGCTCTGCCCGGAAGGCCCCCGCACCACCTGCGTCGTCGATGGCGACACCTTCTGGCTTTCGGGCGAGAAGATCCGCATCGCCGATATCAACGCGCCCGAAACGCACGGCGCGCGCTGCGCCGATGAGCGTGCGCGCGGCAACCGCGCCACCGCGCGGCTGATCGCCCTGCTCAACGCCGGACGGTTCGAGATGGAGAGCGGCCCGCGCACGCATGACCGCTATGGCCGCCGGCTGGTGACCGTGAGCCGCGGCGGGCGCTCGCTGGGCATGGTGCTGGTCAGCGAAGGGCTGGCGGAAACCTGGAAGGGGCGCCGTTCAGACTGGTGTGAGGCCTCCCCCTCCGGCTGATGCTGCGTGCGGGAACGGAGGGGGAGGCGGTCGCGGATGGAGGGCAGCCCATCCGCGCGGGGAAGCTCTGTGTCAGTCTGGCACCTTGCGCAGCCGGCGCTTGCCCACGCAGGCCGGATCGGTCGGATCGCCGGCCATCAGCACCATCCCCGGTTGGGCTTGGCGAAGCGCCTCGACTTGCGCCGGACACGTTGCGCCAAGCCCCCGAGCCGCGACAAGACCGGCCAGTGCCAGCGCCACGAAGGCACCGGACACGATCAGGTCACGACGACGGGATCCGGAGGAAGGAAGTGAGATGGACTGCACAAGGCACAGATTCGCCATGCTGGGTTAGCATGGCGTTTCGGAACAGGGTTTGGCCTTGTAGTAGCTTTGTTAGGGATATTCGTTCGGCATGGTTCGGCGCAGGTCCGGCCTAGAACCCCAGACCTGGGGTGATCGCGTGGTGATAGGATCCCGCCCCCTGGAAAGCGCGCCGGACAAAGCGCCAGCCCTGCGCCGTGCGCACCAGATCGTCGACATAGACCCCGCCGACGATCAGCGCTTCATCGCGTCCGGCGAATTTGCCGTTTTCCCGAATCACCGACTGCGCCGTGGCACAATCGCCCGCCACGTCGATCACGGCGGGCGCGTTCACTTGCACGAACCATTCGAACAGGGCGTGGAAGCCCTGCATGCCCTTGCGGATAGCCTCATGCCCCGTCAGCGTCAGGCCGGAACTGACGACTTCCCAAGCGCCGTCTTCGGCAAAAGTTCCGATCGCCATGTCCCAGTCCGGACGGCTGACGCCCAGGGAATAGCGGTTGATCAGCTGCTGGATCGCCATTTCATCGGACATCGCCGGTCTCCTTCACAAATTCATCGACCAGCGGAGCGATATCCGGCCAGTCGCGGAACAGGCCTGTGTTGTCGCGCAGACGATGGTCGAACAGGTCAAGGTCCCACGGCGGATCGGCCATCGTGGCGTTGGGCAGCATGGCGGCAATATCCTCGCCCACGCGCGCCGGGTGATACAGGTCGCGCGGCGATCCGCGCAGGATGCGCACCGGCATGGTCATCGCCGCGAACATCGCGGGCGTAAGGCCACCGATCGGCGTTCCGGGTTGCGGCAGATAGGCGGCAACCCAGCGTTCCATCACGGCGATGAAGTCGCGCGGGGCAAAGCTCGTCATGACCTCGCGGTTGCCAGGATTCGCCGCCATCTGCTCCGCCCAGATCGGCATGGCGGCCACCGCCTCCATGCCATGCAGGCTCGCCTCGTCGGCCGGCTCGCAGCAATAGTAGGAGCCCAGCCGCGTCATCGAAAGCACGCCGCCGCTGATCCAGAACAGCAACATGCGCGAGATCGCCGCGCCATCAATGGCGGCGGCAAACAACGAAACGCGCGCGCCGGCCGATCCGGCGACGAGCATGGTCGGGCCAAGCTCCAGCGCGCGGATCAGGCCGACCAGCGCCTGCGCCTGCATGCGCGATTCGCTCTCGCCTTCGAAGCACAGGTCGGATTCGCCGCAATTGGGCCGGTCCCAGATGAGTGCGCGCATGCCGCGTTCGGCGAGCGCCTCGGCCAGTTCTCGGATGCCTTTTGCCTGGCGCGAAAACCGTCCGCCGGGGGTGATGGCAACCGGCACGCCGCCGGCTGGGCCGATCAGGTCATATGCAATGCCGATGCCATCGATTTCGATCCGCGCCATAGCTTTCCGTCCCTTCCCTGCCTCTGCCGGCGAGAACGCGAAAGTGGCTAGCCGGTATAGCCCGCCAGCGCGCTGATCTCCCGCGCGGAAGCCGCCACTTCGGTCCGCAGGCTGGTGATTAGCGCAGGATCGAAATACTGCGATGCGCCGGCAATGCTGATCGCCATGACGATCTGCCCCTTGGCATTGCGCACCGGCGTGGCAATGGAATGGACGCCATCGCCCAGTTCGCTGTCATGATCGAC
>JBJTLW010000082.1:0-8505 GCA_046063225.1 Novosphingobium sp.
GCGCCCGGAACACGGCTTTGCCTTGCCCCGCGCAGCGGGGGCGCTTTAGGAAGCAAGAATGGTGAATGCAACTACGATCAGGGCCAGCGAAGCAGCGCATTTCGGCAAGCTGGCAGCCGATTGGTGGGATCCGAAGGGATCGTCTGCCATGCTGCACCGGCTCAACCCGGTTCGTCTCGCCTTCCTGCGCGATGCGGTGGACACGCATTGGCGCACGGATTCCCGCGCCATCCGGCCGCTTTCGGGCAAGCGCGCGCTGGACGTTGGCTGCGGCGCCGGCCTGCTGTGCGAACCCCTTTCCCGGCTGGGCGCGGCGGTAACCGGGGTTGATGCGGCAGAAGAAAACATTGCCGTGGCGGCGGCCCATGCGAAGGGCAGCGGGCTGGAAATCGCCTATCGCTGCGGGGAAATCGGCGCGCTGGGGCTGAAGGGATTCGATCTTGTCACCGCGATGGAGGTGATCGAACACGTGGCCGACAAGCCGGCGTTCATCGCCGCGCTGGCGGACGCGCTCGGCGAAGGCGGGCTGATGGTGCTGTCCTGCCCCAACCGCACGCCGCAATCGAAGCTGCTGCTGGTGGAAGGCGCGGAGCGGCTGGGCATGGTGCCGCGCGGCACGCACCACTGGGACGATTTCGTCACGCCGGACGAACTGCGCGCCCTGCTGGCCGATGCCGGACTGGTCATGGGAGAGCCGAAGGGCATCGCGTGGAACCCGGCCAAAGGCCTGCACCTGTCCGCCGATACCGCGCTCAACTTTATCGTGACGGCGCGGGCGGCCGGGTAAACTTTTCCGGCATTACGCTGCGCGAAAGCGAAGCGCGGGTGAAGATCTTGCCCTTGGGCAGCGTCCGTTCGATGGCGACCGTGCGCAGTTCGAGCAGGGCGCGATCGGGCTTGTCGCTATCGGCAAAATGGCACGCCACGATCAGGCCGTTCGCGGTCACGTCATAGGTGCGCACAAGGCCGAGCCCCCACAGGCGCACGCGGTCCACTTCGCCCCATGGGCTCGCAAACTTGCCCAGCCAGGCGGCGCGGTGGACCGTTTCGTCATAGGCAATGCCGCAGGCCGTGTTCGCCGTGGCCGCATCGGCAGTAACCGTGCCGGAGGCGAGCGAGAGATGCGCCGCCGTCTTGCGCGCGCAATCCGCCACCACGCGGTCACGCGGCGTTTCGACGCGGTGGAACGGGCCGGAATTGAACTCCGCCGACCATTCCTCCACCGGCTCCGCGCCCTTCAGGCGGATGGTCGTCCAGGTGTAGAGGGCATAGGTGGTCCGGGTGGTTTTCGATCGCGTGATTACCGCTCTGGCCTGCGCCTCACCCTGTGACGGATCGGGCGAAGCGGCACTGGCGGGACTTGCAAGGAAGAGCGCCGCCAGAAGCGCGGTGGCGCGATGTCTCACTTGGGCGTCATCGCCATCAAGGCCCAACTGAGCAGAAAGGCCGCGATGAAGCCCGTCCACGACCAGTAGAAGCTGACGCCCTGAATGGTTTCATGCGTGATGTAGAGGATGCCGCCTTTCGAGCGGGCCGAACCGAAGATGCCGGCAACGACCAGGGTCAGGATAGTGCCCGGTATCAGTGCCTTGAAGAAATCCATGATGCCTAGCCCCGAATGGTGTTCTGTTGTCCGGGCATGAATCGCTTTTCGCGCAAAAGGTCAAGCCTTGCCAAGCAGCGTGGCAAGGGCCGCGCGGGCCGCCTGCTCCCTCTGCGCCCAGCTTCCCGAAACCGGTGCGACCGCAACGCCGGCTTCGGCCAGCATGGCGTCGGCCAGATCGGCAAAGCGCGCGCGGCTCTGCGGATCGCCGAAAAACCGGGTGCCGTCGTCCACCCACGGCACGTCGGGAGCAAAGCGCAGATAGAGATCGGCCTTGGGGTAGCCCATCAGCACCGGCGGCACATGGCCGAACAGCATCTGCGCCCAGGCGGCGGTCATCAGCTGGTCGGTATCGAGGATCAGCAGCGGCGGATTGCCGGCCTGTGCGCGGACCACCTCTGCCGCCTGCCCTTCGGCAATCGCCAGCAGGTCTGCCATGGTGAGATCGGTGCCGTGTTCCTCGCAATAGGTGCGACCATATTCGGGAACCCACGGACAGCCAAGATCAGCCGCCAGCTTTGCTGCCAGCACAGACTTGCCCGTGCTTTCGACCCCGTGAAAACAGACGGTTATCACGCCGCCGCTTCATCCGCAGACGCCTTGCGGCTCGCCTCGATCCATTCCTTCAGGCCGAACAGGCTCATCACCAGGAAGCCGCCATAGAGCCCGGCGGTCGGTTCCAGATCGCGCATGATGTAGAGCCAGATCGAGACGATATCGATGACGATCCACAGCACCCAGTTCTCGATGCGGCGAAAGGCCAGCAGCACCTGCGCACCGACGCTGAACACCGCGATCGGTGTATCGACCCAGGGCGCGGCCGCGGTGGTGTATTTTTCCATCAGCCAGCTGGCGTTGAGGCTGATCGCGCTCAGCGCCGCAAGCCACACCCAGCGGCTGCGCCAGTCGAGCCAGGCCACGGCCACCTGGCTGTCTTCCCCGCCAACCCGCAGCCACAGCCACCAGCCCCAGACCTGCGCGGCGAAGAAGAACACTTGCAGGGCGGATTCCGCGAAAAGGCGCTGCTCCCAGAAAATGAAGAAGTAGAGCGCCACCATGACCAGCCCGAACAGGTAGTTCCAGTGGCTGCGAAAGATGATCAGTGCGATGTTGACCACGCCGAATCCGGCGGCGATCCATTCGATCCAGAACAGCTGCTCAGGCGTGATGATCATGCCAGCGCCGCCGCCCATTCGTCGGGCTTGAAGCCAACGAGGATGCCGCCCGGGTATTCGACGATGGGCCGTTTGATGCAGCTGGGGTTGGCCACCATCAGCGTCACGGCCTTGTCCTGATCGAGCCCTTCACGGTCCGCCTCTGGCAGCTTGCGAAAGGTGGTGCCAGCGCGGTTCAGCACCTTTTCCCAGCCCGCCGCCTCGCACCAGGCGGCCACCTGCGCCGGATCGGCGCCGGCCTTCTTGTAGTCGTGGAAGGCATAGGCGATGCCCTGCCCGTCCAGCCAGACGCGCGCCTTCTTCACCGTGTCGCAGTTGGGAATGCCGTAAACCGTAACTGTCATGCCGTGTGATCTCCGAACAGGCTGATGCGCGGGTCGTTCATCGAAATGCTGGCGTAGCTCTGGTAATAGTCGCTGCGTCCGCGCGCCTGGACAACGGCGTGTTCGGGGTGGCGCCCCCAGGCCTTTGCATCGGCCTCGCTCTCCCATTCGGATATCGTCACCACTTCGCCATCTGGGGCGTGGAATGTCTTGATCGAGCGGAAGCCGGGCATGGCGGAGGCGAGGTCGATCATGCGCGCCGCGTCGGCGTCATAGGCGGCAGCGTCCATGTCGGCACGCTTGCGATTGCGGAAGACGGTGATGAACATGATCCGTTCCTAGCCTTGGCGCGCGGCCTTCGACAAGCTCAGGCTGAGCGGCGACGGGTCTTGTCCCCTGCCCCACTCATCCTGAGCCTGCCCAGGGATGCAACCCTTCCCCATGCCCATAGACATTTTCCCAAAATCGCGACAAAGCGGCCCCCATGTCCGTGAACACCTTTGGCCGTCTGCTGCGTTTCACCACCTGGGGCGAAAGCCACGGGCCGGCGCTGGGCGCCGTGCTTGATGGGTGCCCGCCTGGGCTGCCGCTGGATGAGGGCTTCATCCAGCCCTATCTCGATGCGCGGCGGCCGGGCCAGTCGAAGTTCACGACGCAGCGGCAAGAACCCGAT
Source organism: Novosphingobium sp. (assembly GCA_046063225.1). GTDB lineage: Bacteria > Pseudomonadota > Alphaproteobacteria > Sphingomonadales > Sphingomonadaceae > Novosphingobium. The sequence continues at coordinate 3,775 of JBJTLW010000082.1, forward strand.
GCGGTGAAGATCCTGTCGGGCGTGTTCGAGGGCAAGACCACCGGCACGCCGATTTCGCTGATGATCGAGAATGTCGACCAGCGATCGAAGGACTATTCGGTAGTCGCCAAGGCCTATCGCCCCGGCCATGCCGACTATGCCTATGACGCCAAGTACGGTTTTCGCGACTATCGCGGCGGCGGGCGCAGTTCGGCGCGGGAGACGGCGGCGCGGGTAGCAGCCGGCGCGGTGGCGCGGCTGGTCATCCCGGAAGTGACGATCCACGCCTGGGTTTCCGAAATCGGCGGCGATGCGATCGACATGGACAATTTCGACCTGTCCGAAATCCGAAACAACCCCTTCTTCTGCCCGGACGCGGCAGCGGCGAAGCGCTGGGAAAAGCTGGTCGACGATGCCCGCCTTGCCGGCTCCTCGCTCGGCGCGGTGGTGGAATGCGAAGCCGTGGGCGTTCCCGCCGGCTGGGGCGCGCCGCTTTACGGCAAGCTCGATGCAGACCTTGCCGCCGCGATGATGGGCATCAACGCGGTGAAAGGCGTGGAAATCGGCGATGGCTTCGCCGCCGCGCGCCTGACCGGGGAAGGCAACGCCGATCCCATGCGCCCCGGTGATGGCGGTCCGGAATTTCTTGCCAACCACGCGGGCGGCATTGCCGGCGGCATTTCCACCGGCCAGCCGGTGGTGGTGCGCGTGGCCTTCAAGCCGACCAGTTCGATCCTCACCCCGCAGCCGACCATCACCCGCGATGGAGAAGCGGCCGAGATGTTCACCAAGGGCCGACATGACCCCTGCGTCGGCATCCGCGGCGTGCCGGTGGTCGAAGCGATGATGGCGCTGGTGCTGGCCGATCACAAATTGCTGCACCGGGGGCAGTGCGGCTAGCCGCGCGCCGGCAAGTGAATACCGGCGCGCGGACTGGGTTCGGCACGGTTACTTGAGATCGACGATTTCCGCCGCCGCAGGAGCCGTTACGCCAGCGCTCGACTTGTAGCTGACCGCGTTGACGCGAACCGCCACATAGCGTTCCATGCAATTGATGTTGCTGACGTTCCAGCTGTCATCGTTCGGCCTGTCTTTCCATGCGAGCTTCAGCGTCAGCTTGATCATGTACCAGGTGTTGGGCTGCATGTTGCCGGTGCTCGACGGGTGCAGGTTGTCGTTGAATTCCTTTTCCCAGACGTGGCTGGGGAACGGCGTGTGGGTCGTCGCCGGTCCGTTCCAGACGTTCGACGGGCTTGTCGTCCACCAGCCGCGCATGGCGTGCTGATGCACCGGCGTGCCGCCGGAAAAGCTCGACGGAGTAGGCGTAGCGGTTCCCGGCATCTTGCGCATTTCCGCATCGAGCAGCACCGAATTGGGATAGCCGCTCGGCGCGAACAGGCCGGCAAACGGCGCATAGGCCTTCATCTGCGTATCGAGCGCGGCGGTAGGCAGGAAATCGAGCCCATAGGTCTGGGTGATGTTCTTGCCCGGTGATTGCTGCACGCGGAAGAAGGGTGCGAAATCCTGCTTGGCAATGGGCGGGCAGCACACGTTGATGCCACCGCGCGGGACGCCAACGTCCCCCTTGATCGGACCGGCCTGAACCGCGTCAAGATTGCCCGGCATTACCCGCTGCGCCATGCCCGGTGCGGACAGCCCAAGGGTTGAGAGGGCCAGGCTGGCCAGAATCGTCTTCCTCATCATCGCTTGTCTCCTGCGTCACATACCGGCGCCAATTGCCGGTGACAGGGCAGGGTCGGTTCGAGGACGCTGAAGGTTCAATCGGTGCGCAAGGCGAGACGCCGACTGGATCGCGCCACGATGCAGGGAACGGATGCTACAGCCACCCGATCCGTCTGAACCGCAGCCACAGGCCGCCGCAGATCGTGCCGATGACGCTCAGCACCAGCGGGTAGCCGTATTGCCAGCGCAGTTCGGGCATGACGTCGAAGTTCATCCCGTAAATCCCGGCAATCGCCGTAGGCACGGCAAGGATCGCCGCCCAGGCGGCCAGCTTTCGCGTCATTTCGCCTTGCCGGTGGGCTTCGAGCAGGCTTGCGGTTTCGACGATGGAGGCCAGCGTTTCCTTCAGCCCGCGCATGCGCGCCAGGGTGCGGCGCATGTGATCGAGCACGTCGCGGAACCAGACGTGCGCGGCCTCGTCGATATGCGGCAGGTCGGTCATAGCCAGCCGTTCGCAGACCTCTTCCATCGGGCCGACGACGCGTTCGAAGCGGCGCAGCTGGCGGCGCAGGCGGAAGATGCGGCGAATGGTCGACTGTTCGGGAAAGGCGTGGATGGCCCGGTCCTCCATGATCTGGACGGCTTCCTCCAGCCGGTCGATCAGCGGCTGATAGCCATCGACGATGAAATCAAGGATCGCGTGGGCAACGAAATCCGCGCCTTCCTGCAAGCGCTCGGAATCCGCCTCAAGCCGCTGGCGCAGCTGGTTGTGCGCCCGGCTTGATCCGAAACGCACGGTGATGAGGAAATCCTTGCCGATGAACAGCGCCGTCTGGCCATAGGAAATCGCTTCGCCTTCATCCATCGATGCCGTGCGCGCGACGATGAACAGGTGGCGGGCATAGACTTCCACCTTGGGCAATTGCTGCGGGTTGAGCGCATCTTCCACCGCCAGCGGGTGCAGGCCATACTGCGCGGCGAGCCGGATCATCTCATCGGCATCGGGTTCGGCCACGCCGATCCAGTCAAATTGTCCGCGCCGCAATCCCTTGCGCGGCAGGCCATCGATCGGCAGCGCGTGGACGCTGGATTTCCCCCGGGTATAGCGGCGTGAAGCAATAATCGGCATGGTGCGCGTTCTTGCAAGAGAAGCGCCCGCTGGCAATGCGTGACGAATCTGCTTACATTGCTGTCAACAGTGGAGAGAACGATGGCTGCCAGCGAAGTGCTTGACATGATCATAGTGGGGGCCGGCATTTCCGGCATCGGCATGGCGGCAAAGCTGGCCATGGACTGCCCCGGCAAAAGCTATGTCATGCTGGACCGGCGCGAACAGCTGGGCGGCACCTGGGATCTGTTCCGCTATCCCGGCATCCGGTCTGACAGCAACATGAACACCTTCGCCTTCAAATTCGCCCCCTGGCGTGAAGATGTGACCTTCGCCACCGGCGAACAGATCAGGGATTATCTGAACCGCGTGGTCCGGGAACACGGCATTGGCCCCAGGATGCGCTTTGGCCAGCATGTCGAAAGTGCCGACTGGGACGGCGGCTCCGGCCTGTGGACGGTGCAGGCCAGGCAGGCCGACGGCTCGATGAAAAGCTATGCGGCGCAGTACCTTTACATGGGTACCGGCTATTATGATTACGACAAGCCCCACGACGCCGAGATTCCCGGTATTTCCGGCTTCAAGGGCACGGTCATCCACCCGCAGTTCTGGCCAGAGGATTACGATTACACCGGCAAGAAGGTGGTGATCATCGGATCGGGGGCGACCGCGGTGACCATCGTGCCGTCGATGGCGGACAAGGCGGCGCATGTCACCATGCTGCAACGCACGCCCACCTGGTACGGCGTCCAGCCCTGGCGCGACAAATGGGCAAACCGCCTGCGCCGCTTCCTGCCGGAAAAGCTGGCCTGGACGATCAACCGCGAAAAAGCGCAGTTCATGCACGAATACCTGTTCAGGAAGTGCCGTGATGAGCCCGAAGGCGTCGGCCGGTTCCTGCACGGGATGTTGCAGAAAGAGCTTGGCCCGGCCTGGAACGCGCCGGACTATACCCCGCCCTACAAACCGTGGGAGCAGCGGCTGTGCCTGGTGCCGGGCGGCGACATGTTCAAGGCGATCCGGCGCGGCGATGCCTCGGTCGTCACCGGCCATATCCGCAAGGTGGTGCAGGACGGGATCGAGCTGGAGGACGGCCGCAAGCTGGATGCCGATGTCATCGTCACCGCCACGGGCCTGCGGCTTGCCACTTTCGGCAAGGTGAAGGTCAGCGTCGGGGGCCAGCCGATCGATGCCTCGGCGCACTTCTGGTACCGCGATTGCATGCTGTCGAACGTGCCGAACCTGTTCCTGATGTTCGGCTATCTCAACGCCGGCTGGACGCTGCGGGTGGATATCGTCACCGACTGGATCACGCGGCTGCTGCGCCACATGGACAAGTGGGGCATGACCGTGGCCGATCCCGCCCTGCCCGATGACCACGGGCTGGAATCCTGGCAGCCGTTCGACATGTTCTCGTCCGGCTATCTCCAGCGCGGCAAGAACGTCATCCCGAAAAGCGCCACGACCGCGCCCTGGCGCATCCACATGTTCTACCGTGACGACAAGAAGGAGATGGACGCCGCGCCGATCGACGATGGCTGGCTGAAGGTATCGCGCGCCGGGGCAAAGGCCGCGGCCTGACCTTGTCGAAGCCTTCACGCTGACCTAACCAGCGCTCATGGCTGATTCCCGCATCTACACCGCCGCGCTGATTGTCATTGGTGACGAGATCCTTTCGGGCCGCACGCATGACAAGAACATCGCGCAGATCGCCGCGTGGCTGCAGGTGCAGGGCATCCGGCTGAAGGAAGTGCGCGTCGTCGCCGATGACATGGGCGCCATTGGCGAGGCGGTGAACGCCCTGCGTGCGCGCAACGACTATCTGTTCACCACCGGCGGCATCGGCCCGACGCATGATGACATCACCGTCGATGCCATTGCCGCAGCGCTGGGCGTGGCGGTTATCGTCCATCCCGAAGCGCGCGCCGTGCTGGAAGAATACTATGCCACGCGCGGCGGCC
>JBJTLW010000083.1:0-15603 GCA_046063225.1 Novosphingobium sp.
GTGGTGTCCAACTGCAAGATGTGAGGAATAGGGAATAATGGCAAAGGTAATCGGTATCGACCTTGGCACCACCAACAGCTGTGTTGCTGTGATGGATGGGGGCAAGCCGAAGGTCATCGAAAACGCCGAAGGCGCGCGCACCACGCCTTCGATCGTCGCCTTCACCAAGGATGGCGAGCGTCTGATCGGTCAGCCGGCAAAGCGCCAGGCGGTGACCAATGGTGACAACACGATTTTCGCGGTGAAGCGCCTTATCGGCCGCCGCTTTGATGACCCGGTGACCAAGAAGGACACCGAACTGGTCCCCTATACCATCGTCAAGGGCAAGAACGGCGACGCGTGGGTGAAGGCCGGCGGCGAAGACTATTCGCCCAGCCAGATCTCTGCCTTCATCCTGCAGAAGATGAAGGAAACCGCCGAATCGTACCTCGGCGAAACCGTGACGCAGGCAGTCATCACCGTCCCGGCCTATTTCAACGACGCGCAGCGCCAGGCGACCAAGGACGCCGGCCAGATCGCCGGTCTTGAAGTGCTGCGTATCATCAACGAGCCGACAGCGGCTGCGCTCGCCTATGGCCTCGACAAGAACGACGGCAAGACGATCGCCGTCTATGACCTTGGCGGCGGCACCTTCGACGTCTCGATCCTTGAGATCGGCGATGGCGTATTCGAAGTGAAGAGCACCAACGGCGACACGTTCCTCGGCGGTGAAGACTTCGACACCCAGGTCGTCGAATGGCTGGCGGAACAGTTCAAGAAGAAGGAGGGCATGGACCTCCGTACCGACAAGCTGGCCCTTCAGCGCCTGAAGGAAGCGGCGGAAAAGGCGAAGATCGAGCTTTCGAGCACGGCCTCGACCGAAATCAACCTGCCCTTCATCACCGCCCGCATGGAAGGCGGCGCCACCACGCCGCTGCACCTGGTCGAAACGATCACCCGCGCCGATCTGGAAAAGATGGTCGCGAACCTGATCGAACGCACCAAGGAGCCGATGAAGAAGGCGCTTGCCGATGCCGGCCTCAAGGCCAGCGACATCGACGACGTCGTGCTTGTCGGCGGCATGACCCGCATGCCCAAGGTGCGCGAAGTCGTGAAGGAATTCTTCGGCAAGGATCCGCACACCGGCGTGAACCCTGATGAAGTCGTCGCCATGGGCGCGGCGATCCAGGCCGGCGTGCTGCAGGGCGACGTCAAGGACGTGCTGCTGCTCGACGTGACGCCGCTGTCGCTCGGCATCGAAACGCTGGGCGGCGTGTTCACCCGCATGATCGATCGCAACACGACGATCCCGACCAAGAAGAGCCAAGTCTATTCGACTGCTGAAGACAATCAGCAGGCGGTGACCATCCGTGTCTTCCAGGGTGAGCGCGAAATGGCGGCAGACAACAAGCTGCTCGGCCAGTTCGACCTTGTCGGCATTCCGCCGGCGCGCCGCGGCATTCCGCAGATCGAGGTGACCTTCGACATCGACGCCAACGGCATCGTGCACGTGACGGCGAAGGACAAAGGCACCGGCAAGGAGCAGCAGATCAAGATCCAGGCTTCGGGCGGTCTTTCCGATGCGGACATCGACCAGATGGTCAAGGACGCGGAAAAGTTCGCCGAGGACGACAAGAAGCGTCGTGCCGAGGCGGAAGCCAAGAACAACGCCGACAGCCTGGTCCATGCCACCGAGCGTCAGCTCGAAGAGCATGGCGACAAGATCGACGCTGGCCTCAAGGCCGAAGTCGAAGCGGCCATTGCCGAAGCGAAGACCGCGATCGAAAGCGGTGACGCCGATGCGATGACCGCCAAGACCCAGGCGCTGACCGAAGTGGCCATGAAGATGGGCCAGTCGATCTACGAGAAGGAACAGGCAGCCGCCGCTTCGCCGGGCGCAGACGCGCCGGCCGGTGAAGAAGACGTTGTCGACGCCGAATTCTCCGAAGTCGACGACAACAAGAACTGATCTGGCAATGAACCGTATCCGCCGCTCGCGTTTCCACGTGGGCGGCGGGTCACGTTAGGGGCGGGCAATGTCAGCCGAAGTCGACTATTACGAACTGCTCGAAGTTTCGCGCACCGCAGACGATGCGACGATCAAATCGTCGTACCGCAAGCTGGCGATGAAGTTTCACCCGGACAAGAACCCCGGCTGTGCCGAGAGCGAGGCCAAGTTCAAGTCCATCAGCGCGGCCTATGCCTGCCTTTCGGACCCGCAGAAGCGCGCGGCCTATGACCAGTTCGGCCACGCCGCCTTTGAAAACGGCGGCATGGGCGGCGGTGGCTTTGGCGGCGGCGGCAATCCGTTCAACGATCTGGGCGATATTTTTGAATCGATCTTCGGCGGATTCGGCGGCGGCGGTGGACGTCAGCAGGCACGCCGCGGCGCGGACCTGCGCTATGATCTGGAAATCACGCTGGACGAAGCCTTCCACGGCAAGTCCGAGCAGATCGAGATCGACGTTTCCACCCAGTGCGAACCCTGCGAAGGCTCGGGCGCCACGCCCGGCACCGGCACGCGGCGCTGCAACCTGTGCGGCGGCCACGGCAAGGTGCGCGCCCAGCAGGGTTTCTTCATGGTCGAGCGCACTTGCCCGACCTGCCACGGGCGCGGCGAAGTGATCGAAAGCCCGTGCCGCTCGTGCGGTGGCGAAGGCCGGGTCGATCAACGCCAGACGCTCGATGTGAACATTCCCGCCGGCGTCGATACCGGCACGCGCATCCGCCTGTCCGGAAAGGGCGAGGCGGGGCCATTCGGCGCGCCGGCGGGCGACCTGTACATTTTCGTGCACGTTAGCCGCCACGCCGTGTTCGAGCGCGACGGCACGACGCTGCTTACCCGCGCGCCAATCACCTTCACCAAGGCTGCATTGGGCGGGGAGATCGAACTTCCGGGGCTGGACGGCACCCGCCACACCATCAACATCCCCGCCGGCATCCAGTCCGGCAAGCAACTGCGCCAGCGCGGCGCGGGAATGCCGGTCCTTCAGGGCCGGGGCCGGGGCGACCTCGTCGTGGAAATCCAGGTGGAAACGCCGACCAAGCTGACGGCAAAGCAGAAAGAATTGCTGCGCGAGCTTCAGGAAACCGAAACGGGGGACGAATGCCCGCAGTCCAAGGGGTTCTTCGACCGCATCAAGGACGTGTGGGAAGGGCTTACCGAGTAAGCTCCTCCACGTCTGTGAAACGCGTCACGCCTATGCTGGTTTGCGGTTCAAAAAGAGCATGAACTTCGCCATCTGCAGCCGGAACAGCAGCAGATAGAGCGCGTGCGCAACGGCCAGCGGCAGGATCAGGTTGCCCAGCGTTTCATGCACCTCGCCAAGCAGCCCTTCCTCGCGCTCCCCGCCTTCACCATCATCAGCACGCGCGGCCGGGATCATGCCGAGCATGGTCGGCGGAGCCATGCTTTCATGCTCGCCATCGTCATCGCGGCCATGGCGGCGATCCTCTCGCTCATCTTCGGCGCGAATGGATTTGCCCACCAGCGTACCGCCACCGTCCATGGCGATGCCCGTGACAGCCGTGCCCGAAATTGCCGAGACCAAAGCGAGCGCCAGAGCGGAAGAGACGGCCGATCCGGACGCTCGTCCACGCGGCAGCAGGCGGCGAAGCGCAAAGCCGCCTGATCCTGCGAGGCCAAGAACCAGACGGACAACGATCAGCGCGGCAACCGCGTAACCCGTCCATGCGTGAACCAGACCAAGCTCTTCGGCGGTGAACCAAGCGGTCAAGACGCCAAGGCCAAGGAGCAGGTGATAGAAACGAAAAGCCTTCATGGGATACCCTTGCGGTTACCCCCTTCCAAGCGGTGGCATAGCTGGAGCGCTGGTTCGTGGCTTTGACGACGATCAATCGCGCCGCGCTTCAACCTCTGCCCGGATCCCCGGGACCAGCCCCGGATCGGCGATCAACCGGTCTTCCTCTTCGTCCAAAATTGCGAGAAAGGCGTCGCGCTTGAAGCGCGCAAGTTCTTTCGGATCGATGATCAAGCCATCTGGCAGAGCGCTGGCAAGCAGGTCGATCATGCGCTCCGCCCCATGCAACCGGCCCCACAGGTAGTCATTCTCGCGGTAGGCCCGACTGAAGAACGCCCCGAAATTGAAGAACTCCACCCCGCGCAGGCACTGTGCCGCGCCGCCGGTGCGGATCGAATTGCAATCGTCGGGCGATATGCGATCGATCTTCACCGGATCGAATTCATTGAGCCCTTCGCCGTGCAGGAAGGGGAAGGTGACCACATCGTAGAATGGGAAGCCGAGGTAGGCGAGCAGCACCTTGCGGCGCAGCGCTTTGGGCATGACCGACATGGCATCGGCGAGGATGGAATCGGCGACAAGGTCCGCCCCGCGCAGGTCACGCGCGGCGGCAATGTGATCGAGTACCGCGCCGGGATCGGCGGCGACATTGGCGGCCAATTCGGCAAAGACCGCGCCGAGCCGTTCGCTGCCATCGTTCTCGAAATAGACGGCCAGCGCCTGATAGACAGCATCGCGGGCAAATTCGCGGTCATCGGGCAGAACGGCCGGATCGCCGTCCCAATCCTGCGTCAGGCGCCGCGCCAGCAGCCGCAGACGGCGCACGCGGTGTTGCAGGTCATGGCTGCGGAAGAACGAAATCGCCTCTGCCGATGCGCCGCCGCGCATGGCGGTGAGGTGATCGAGTCCCTGCGCGCGCAGGTGGCGCGTGAGGATGCGGGCGATCTGTTCCGGCTCGATGGTCGGGGCGAAGCGGTGGATCAGGTCAGCCAGATCATCGATGATCGCCACGAACTTGGCCTGGGCATAGCCATGATAGGCATAATCCGCCCGGCGAACGGCAGCGTCTTGCGCCTTCGCGCGCCATGCGGTGAGGCGTTTCACCGTGGGCCGGTCAAGAAACAGGGTGCGGCCAAAGGTCTTGTCGACCGCTTCTTCCACTTCGGGCCGCAGCGCTTCGACAATGGCGCGCAGGCGTTCCATTTCGTGGCTCTGGCGCTCCAGCTCCTCCAGATTGTCACGCACCGGCTGTTCGCGCGGGATGGAGGAAAGCGAACCGAAGATAACTGAAAAGAAGCCTGGCGCGCGCGGATCGTCGTGGCCAAGGCCGCCGACCTCATCCGGCTTGGGATCGATATAGACGAAGCGCCGGTCCACCTCGCGCTGGGCGGGGCGATCGTGCAGCACGTTGATCGCGTCGGAGAAGGGCGCGTTGACCAGCACAGAGCCATCGATCAGCGACACGGTTTCCACATCGCCGCGCGCGTGGTGTTCGGGCAGCACACGGGCAAGGAAGGCGCTGCGCCCGGGCCATTGCGTGCCGCGTTCGCGTGCCAGCCGGTCAATCTCTGCCACCCGAAGCGGCGGGAAGGCACCGGGAAAACTTGCCGTGGCGCGGGCGGCAAAGACCAGTTCGGTGACATCGGCCAGGCCCTTGCCCCCCATCTCCGGCGCGGTGCTGCGAAAGCCGATGGAAACGCGGTGTTCGCTTTCCTCCACTTGTGCGGGGGAGTGCAGGCGCAAGGTCTGCGTGTGGCCCTTGAAGTCGGTCGCGGTGACGAACAGGTCAAGCGGATGGCCCGGCGGCAGCAGCGGCTCTCCCGGCGGCACCTCGGCCATCGAATCGAGCGCTCCGGCCAGAACGCGCGAGAAGCCGAACCCGCCGAACGGTGGCTCAAACCAGCGCGAACGCACAAGCCGCGACAACTTCGCCCGCACTTCGCGGCGCGTTTCCTGCGCGACGCTGACCGTGACGAGGTTTCCGGGGCGGGTAAGCAGGAAGTGCACCACCGGCACGGCCCAGAACTTCACGAAGCGCGTCCACAACCGGGCGTCAGGATCGAGCATGACGTCGCTGTCGGTATTTTCCAGCCACAACCGGGTCAGCGGCTCCAGGCTTTGGCCGGAATGGATGGCCTGGGCGAGGAACACCCCGTTGATGCCGCCGGCGCTGGCCCCGGCAATAATGTCTATCAGAACACGCAGGCGCAGTCCGTGCACCGCCTCGATATGTTCGAGCATCCGGCGATAGACGAGCTGGCTGCCGGGTGTGCAGGGCCGGTTGCCGTGGAAATTGCGGCTTGCACGCGCCAGCTTCCACAGCTCCTTGGTGACGCCGTGCATATAGACCGTGAGGCTGACCCCGCCGTAGCAGACAAGCGCAATGCGGAGTTCCTTCTGGCGCATGGCCCATGCTTGGCGGGGAAAAACGACAAAGGCAATTGCGTTCTTGATCCGTTCTGAATAGATCGCTGGATCATGGCCAAACCCAAACGCCGATATGTCTGCGCATCCTGCGGCTCCGTCACGCACCGCTGGCAGGGGCAGTGCGGCGATTGCGGGGAATGGAACACCCTGTCGGAGGAGGTGCCGGAAACGGCCTTTTCCGCAAAACATGACCTGTCATCGGGCGGGCGTCCGCTCGATTTCGAGGCGCTCGATGCCAAGGGTGACATGCCGCAGCGCCGCTCCACCGGTCTTGCCGAATTCGACCGCGCGCTGGGCGGCGGGCTGGTTCCCGGTTCGGCGGTGCTGATGGGCGGCGATCCGGGCATCGGCAAATCGACGCTGCTGCTGCAGGCGACGGCAAAGATCGCGCTGGCCGGCGGCACGGTCGTTTACATCAGCGGCGAGGAAGCGGCGGGGCAGGTGCGGTTGCGGGCCGAACGGCTTGGCCTTGCCGGTGCGCCGGTGCTGCTCGCCTCGGCCACGTCGGTGCGCGATATCCTGACGACGCTGGGCGGCATGCCGGCGCCCGCACTGGTGGTGATCGATTCGATCCAGACCATGCACTCCGACATGATCGAAGGCGCGCCCGGCACGGTCAGCCAGGTCCGTGCATCCGCCTTCGAACTGATCCGCTTCGCCAAAGAGGCGGGATCGGCGCTCGTCCTCGTCGGTCATGTGACCAAGGACGGCTCGATCGCCGGGCCGCGCGTGCTCGAACACATGGTCGACGTGGTCATGAGTTTCGAGGGGGAGCGCAGCCACCAGTACCGCATCCTGCGCAGCTTGAAGAACCGCTTTGGCCCGGTGGACGAGATTGGCGTTTTCGCCATGGCAGGGCAGGGGCTGGAGGAGGTCGGCAACCCGTCCTCGCTGTTCCTGTCGGGCCGCGACGAGCCGGTGCCGGGAAGCTCGGTGTTTCCGGCGATGGAAGGCACGCGGCCGGTGCTTGTCGAAATCCAGGCGCTGATCGTGCGGCTGACCAGCGGCGCCACACCGCGCCGGGCCGTGGTCGGCTGGGATTCCGGTCGCCTGTCGATGCTGCTTGCCGTCCTTGAAGCGCGCTGCGGGCTGAGCTTTTCCAACGCAGAGGTCTATCTCAATGTCGCGGGCGGCTATCGCCTGTCCGATCCGGCTGCCGACCTTGCCGTTGCCGCCGCGCTCGTTTCTGCCCTGTCGGACAAGCCGCTGCCCAAGGGAACCGTCTGGTTCGGCGAAGTGTCGCTGGCAGGCGAAGTGCGGCAGGTGGCGCACGCATCCCTGCGCCAGCGTGAATCCGCCAAGCTTGGCTTCGACGCCGCTGTCATGGCGTCAGATAATGGACAGTCCGTTCCGGAGATGCGGCAGCACGCGGTCAGCCATTTGCGGCAAATCGTTGACCGGGTTCTGGGCGAAGAGTAACTTTCGCCTTAATGACAGGGTTCGACATAGCTGTATTGATCGTGGTGGGCGTAACGGCCGCCGGCGGTTTCATGCGTGGTTTCATTCATGAAATCCTGTCGCTTGCGGCATGGGTCGTGGCGGTTGTCGCCATCCATTATCTGCACACGCCGCTCACGGAAAAGCTTATCCCGTTCACCGGCGACCGTTTTGGCTCGGCCGCTGTCCTCGCCTTCGCGCTGCTCTTGATGGTGCCCTATCTGATCATCAAGATGATGGCCAAGCGCATGGGGGACCTCAGCCGGGAATCCGTGCTTGGCCCGATCGACCGGGTGATCGGCTTCGGCTTTGGCGGCATCAAGGGCTTGCTGATCGTTGTCATGGGCTTTTCGATCATGGTGCTGGGTTTCGATACCCTGCGCGGCGTCGGCGGACGGCCGGCTTGGATGAGCCAGGCGCGCACCTATCCCTTCGTCAATTCCGCCAGCGAAGCGCTGGTCAAGCTGATTGCCGAGCGTCGCAACGCCGCGGCCAAAGCTGAAGAGAGGCGCTTGAAAGGCAAGTGAGCGCCAGCCCGGTAAAGCTTTACACGCCGCAGGTTCTTGCGCTGGCAACGCGATTGGCTGCCTGGCCAAACGATCCCGACCTGCCGTTGCATGGTGCGGCGCGATCGCCGACCTGCGGCTCGTCGATCGCCCTGTCGCTGGCCACGGATGACAGCGGCGCCATCAGCGACCTTGGCCTCGCCGCTCATGCCTGTGCGATCGGGCAGGCCGCCGCCGCCATCTTCTGCGAAAGCGCAAAGGGCTGCACGAAAGCCGATCTCGTCCGCACGGCTGCTGACCTTGACCGTTGGCTGCGCGGCGAAGGCGCCATGCCCGATTGGCCCGGCCTTGACGCCATCGCCGCGGCGCAGACCTATCCGGCGCGCCACGGCGCCGTGCTTTTGTCATGGAAAGCGGCCATCGACGCGCTTCCATAAGGCGAAAGTCCTCGCTAGAGCATCGGCAAATTCGAGGGCGGGGTTACAGCGAAATGTCAGAACCGAAGCGGCATCCGGAGGTCAATCCGACCGATAAGGAAATCAAGCTCGTCATCGCGGCCAGTTCGGCTGGGACGGTGTTCGAATGGTACGATTTCTTCATCTACGGCACGCTCGCCAGCTTTGTCGGCAAGGCTTTTTTCCCGCAGGTCGGGCCAACCCTTCAGATCCTGCTGGTCTGGGCCGGGTTTGCCGTAGGCTTCGGATTCCGGCCGCTGGGTGCGATGCTGTTCGGCTACTTCGGTGACAAGCTGGGGCGCAAGTACACCTTCCTCGTCACGGTGACGCTGATGGGCGTCGCCACGGCGGGCGTCGGCTTCGTTCCGTCTGCGGAATCGATCGGCCTGTGGGCACCGGCCATCGTCCTGCTGCTGCGGATCCTGCAAGGACTCGCGCTCGGCGGCGAATACGGCGGCGCGGCGATCTATGTCGCGGAACATTCCCCGCCAAGCCGGCGCGGCTATTACACCGGCTATATCCAGGCAAGCGTGGTGGGCGGCTTCGTCCTGTCGATCGTCGTCGTGCTGGCAACGCAAGTCTTCATGTCTGAGGAAACCCTGGCCGCCTGGGGGTGGCGCGTGCCGTTCCTGCTGTCGATAGCTCTGCTGATCGTGTCGCTGTGGATGCGCCTGATGCTGTCGGAAAGCCCGGTTTTCCTCGCCATGCGCGAAGAGGGTGAGATTTCCGGTAACCCCTTCGTCGAAAGCTTCACATATCCGGGCAACAAGAAGCGCATTTTCATTGCCTTGTTCGGCGTCACCGGCATCCTGACGACGATCTGGTACACCGCGTTCTTCTCGGCCCTTTCGTTCCTCAAGGGCCCGATGCGCGTTGATGCCCGCACGGTGGAAGTGGTCATCGGCCTGTCCGCGATGCTGTCGATGGGGCTCTACGTTGCTGTTGGCGCCTGGTCCGACAAGGTCGGGCGCAAGAAGCCGCTGGTCATCGGCGCGGCGCTGGCACTTTTGCTACTGTTCCCGATCTTCTGGGGTATCGGTTCGCTGGCCAACCCCGGCCTGCAGGCGAGTGCGAAGTCGGCTCCGGTCGTCGTTGCCGGCACCGACTGCTCTACCGATCCCTTTGCCGATCTCAGCGGCAAGAAGATCAGCGATTGCGGTCGTCTGCTCGAAACGCTGACCGCCAGCGGTGTCCCTTACACTGTGGCGCCGGCGGCCAGCCTGTCGCTGACCGCGGGCGGCCAGCCGATCACGCTGGCGCCGGAATGGTTCGCCAGCGATGAAGCCGCGCGCAAGGCTGCCGACAAGGCACGCAAACAGGGCGTGGAAGCCGCGCTGGCACAGCATGGTTTCGACTTCTCGGTGCAGCATCCGCCGCTTGGCGCCCTGTTCGGCATCGGCGCCCTGCTGCTCGCGCTGGGCGGGCTCTCCGCTCTCACCTATGGCGGTGTCGCCGCGCAGCTCACCGAGATGTTCCCGGCACCGATCCGCTACAGCTCGATGTCCATCCCCTACCACATCGGCGCAGGCTATCTCGGCGGTTTTCTGCCGCTGATCGCCAGCTACATCAACGCGCTGACCGGCGATGCCTATGCCGGCTTGTGGTACACCTGGGGCGTCGTCGCCTTCGGACTTGTCGTCGCGATGTGGGGCCTGAAGGGCGGACCGCCGCGCGATTTCACCGATGACGCCTGAAGCGCCGCTGCGCCTTGCCCTTGATGCCGAAGCGCTGGTGCACAACTGGCGCGCGCTTGATGAACTGTCGGGCCTGGCGCGGGCGGGCGCGGCGGTAAAGGCCAACGCCTATGGCGTCGGCGCGGCGCGGGTCGCGCCGATCCTCGCCGATGCCGGGTGCCGCGATTTCTACGTCGCCTATGCGAGCGAGGCTGAAGCGCTCGACGGGATCATCAACCCGACCAGCCTGTGCGTGCTGCACGGTCCGCTGAGCGATGAAGAGGCAAGCCATATCCGGTGGCGGCGCTTTGTGCCGACCGTCAACTCACTCGAACAGGCGCGCCGGTGGATCGAGGCCGGGGGCGGTGCCTGCGACCTGATGATCGATACGGGCATCAATCGCCTTGGCCTGAGCATGGGCGAAATCGGCGACGAAATTGTCGGCAAGCTTGAGGTGCGCACCTTGATGTCGCATCTCGCTTCGGCGGACGAGGACAGCCCGATGAACGCGCAGCAGCGCGCCCGATGGATCGAGGCGCGGGCGCACATTTCCGCAAACGAATACAGCCTCGCCAATTCGGCCGGCATCGCGCTGGGCAGCGGCTATCACGGGACGGTAACCCGGCCGGGGCTTTCGCTTTATGGCGGCGTGCCGCGTGCCGAACTCAGCGGCGTGATCCGCCAGGTCGTGCGGCCGCAGGCGATGATCATGCAGGTGCGCGACATTGGCGCTGGCGAGACGGTGGGATACAACGCCACCTTTACGGCGCCTGCCGCCATGCGCATCGGCGTCGTCGCGCTTGGCTATGCGGATGGTTACCTGCGCTGCTGGTCGGGCAAGGGCATGATGCGCAGCGATTGCGGCGCCGCCTTGCGCGTGCTCGGCCGCGTGTCGATGGACATGACGGTGATCAACCTGTCCTCCGCGCCGGATCTGAAGGAAGGAGACTGGGTGACGGCGGACTACGATCTTCCCGCCGCAGCGCAAGAAACCGGGCTTTCCCAGTACGAGTTGCTTACCCTCACCAGCCAGCGGTTTCAGCGCTGAACGCGCTTATTTTGCTGCGCAGCATAGGTCTTGTTGCACCGCACTAGGTGCAAGTGCTAAGACGGTCTTCCGGATAAAGGCGAAAACAGCAGGGTCAAGCGATGGCGAAGGCAAAAGACGGCGAATGCGTGATCATCAAGAAGTACGCCAACCGGCGGCTCTACAACACGCAATCGTCCAGCTACATCACGCTTGATCACCTGGCGCACATGGTCCGCGAAAGCGTGGACTTCAAGGTTGTCGATGCCAAGACCGGCGATGACATCACCCACCAGATCCTGACGCAGATCATCATGGAAGAAGAAGCCAGCGGCGAACAGATGCTGCCGGTCAACTTCCTGCGCCAGCTTATTTCCATGTACGGCAATTCGATGCAGGGCCTGCTGCCGCACTATCTGGAAGCATCGATGGATCACTTCCGCGAAAACCAGCAGAAGCTGCGCAGCGCGTTCGAAGAAAGCTTCGGCAACAATCCGCTGGCAAAGATTGCCCAGCAGAACCTGGAAATGTTCAAGGCCGCCACGGCCGCATTCATGCCCGGCGCTGCGGCGCAGCATGCTGCGCAGGAAGAAACCCCCGCCGAACAGGACGAGGATGACCTGGCGACGCTGAAGGCGCAGATGGCCGCCATGCAGAAGAAGCTCGATTCGCTGGGCAAGTAAGCCGGCCGGTTGAACTGGCCGTTTGAACCCAAGCCCAAGTGCCGCTAACAGCGCGCAGATGAATCAGCCCCCCAAGATCAAGCACGCCCTTACCGTCACCCGCGCGCAGGACTTTGCCGCCTGGTACCAGGAAGTCATCGCCGAAGCCGACATGGCCGAAGAATCGGGCGTGCGCGGCTGCATGGTCATCAAACCGTGGGGCTATGGCATCTGGGAACGCATCCAGCAGGTGATGGACGCGCGGATCAAGGCCGCCGGCGTGCAGAACTGCTATTTCCCGCTGTTCATTCCACTGGGCTATTTCGCCAAGGAAGCCGAACACGTCGAAGGGTTTGCCAAGGAAATGGCCGTCGTCACGCATCACCGCCTGGTGAGCGATGGCAAGGGCGGACTGGTTCCCGATCCCGAAGCAAAGCTGGAAGAGCCGCTCGTCGTGCGCCCCACGTCGGAAACGGTGATTGGTGCGGCCATGGCGCGCTGGGTGCAGTCCTGGCGCGATCTGCCGCTGCTGACCAACCAGTGGGCCAATGTCGTGCGCTGGGAAATGCGCACCCGCATGTTCCTGCGCACCAGCGAGTTCCTCTGGCAGGAAGGCCACACCGCCCACGTCGATCGTGACGATGCCATGGTGGAAACGCTGCGCGCTCTCGAAATGTACCGGTCGTTCTCCGAAGACGTGCTCGCCGTGCCGGTGATCGCCGGTGAAAAGCCCGAAAACGAACGCTTCCCCGGCGCCGTCGCAACCTATTCGATCGAAGCGATGATGCAGGATGGCAAGGCGCTGCAGGCCGGCACCAGCCATTACCTGGGCACCGGTTTCGCCGAGGCGGCGGGCATCAGGTATCAGGACAAGGAAGGCCAGCAGACGCATTGCCACACCACGTCCTGGGGCGTTTCGACGCGTCTGATCGGCGGTGTCATCATGACGCACGGCGATGACGATGGCCTGCGCGTGCCGCCGCAGATTGCTCCGCACCAGATCATCATCGTACCAATGCTGCGCGATACGCCCGAAGACGAACCCGTCATCGCCTATTGCCGGGAACTGCTGGCCGAACTGAACGCCCAGCGCGCCTTTGGTGATCCGGTGCGCGCACACCTCGATCTGCGCGCGCTGAAAAGCACGAACAAGCGCTGGCAGTGGGTCAAGAAGGGCGCCCCGGTGATCGTCGAGATCGGCGGCCGCGATGTCGAAGGCGGCAATGTCTGCTGGCTGCGCCGCGACAGGCTTTATAACGAAAACGGCAAGATCGCCTCCACCATCGAACCGCGTGGCGATTTCGTGGCCAAGGCAGCCGATATCATCGCCGATATCCAGGCCTCGCTCCATGGAGAGGCGGTTGCCCGCCGCGATGCCAATATCACTCGCGGCGTGACGACGATGGACGGTCTGGCAAAGCACTTTGCCGATGGCAACAAGTACCCCGGCTGGGTCGAACTTGGCTGGTCGCGCCCGACCGGCGCAGAGCTGGAAGCCGTCGTCACCAGGCTGAAGGCCTTGAAGCTGACCATCCGCAACACGCCGATGGACGCCACCACGCCGAGCGGGCAATGTGTCTTCACCGGAAAACCGGCGGTGGAGACGATCTATGTCGCGCGTGCTTACTAAGGCCATTGTTTCAGCCAGCCTGCTGGCCACGCCAACGTTAGCCGCCGCACAGGAAGCCGTTTCCGCAGAGCGCCTGCGCGCCGATGTGGAAGCGCTGGTGTCGTTTGGCACGCGCCACACGCTGTCAGTTCAGGACGATCCGAAGCGCGGCATCGGTGCCGCGCGGCGCTGGGCCGAGGAGCAGTTCCGCAAGACTGGCAAGGCCTGCGGCAATTGCCTTGAGATTGTGCTGCCCGAACGCATGGTAACGGGTGACCGCGTTCCCGTGCCGACGCGTCTCGTCAACGTGGTGGCCATCCAGCGCGGCAGCGAACGGCCGAACGAGGTGGTGATCGTGCAGGGCCATATCGACAGCCGCGTGACCGACGTGATGAACGCAGCCGCCGATGCGCCGGGGGCCAACGATGACGGTTCCGGCACGGCGCTGGTCCTTGAAGCCGCGCGGGTGCTGAGCAAGCGCAAGTTCCCGACAACCATCGTCTATGCCGTGCTTTCTGGTGAGGAGCAGGGGCTGTTCGGCGGCAAATTGCTGGCCGACTATGCCAGGGAACAGGGGTGGACGGTCAAGGCCGTGCTCAACAACGATATCGTCGGGAATACGCGCGGCAGCGACGGACTGGTGGACGACAAGACCGTGCGCGTCTTCTCCGAAGGGCCGCGCGCCGATGGCGATGACAAGCTGCGCGCCGCCGCCCGCCGGTTCGGCGGTGAGAATGACAACCCGAGCCGCAACCTTTCACGCCATGTGGCGGGCCTCGCCAAGCCGGAACTCGCCGTTCGGCAGATCTGGCGGACCGACCGAATGGGCCGGGGCGGGGACCATATCCCTTTCCTTGACGCCGGAATCCCGGCTATCCGCTTATCCGTAGGCGTCGAAAACTACGACCACCAGCATCAGGACCTGCGCAGCGAAGCTGGCAAGGTGTTTGGCGATACGATCGACTTCATGGACTTCCCCTACCTCGCCAAGGTGACGCGGCTGAATGTGACGGCGCTGGAAGCCATTGCCCGCACGCCCGTGCCGCCAAAGGTACAGGCGGATGCTGCGGTTTCCACCGACACGACAATCAGCTGGGAGGGCAGCTCCGGCGCGATAGCCTATTGCATCTATCGCCGCGCGACTGACGCTGCGGCATGGGGCAAGGCGCTCAAGTGCGTTTCGATGCCGCAAGACGGAGCCGCATTGCGCAAGTACAGCGAAAAGCTGCCCGGCGTGCGCGGGGATGACTGGCTGTTCGGGGTCAGCGCCGTATCGAAGTACGGCGAAAGCCCCATCGCCTCCGCCGTCCCCGGCGGCCAGTTTGCGCCGATAAGGTAATGGCGAAACTCCCACAGGGGCTGCCGACGAAGCAGCAGGTGCTCGATTTCATCCAGTCGAGCGAAAGCGCCGCCGGCAAGCGCGAGATTGCCAAGGCGTTCGGCCTGAAAGGGCATGAGAAGATTGCCCTGAAGGCGCTGCTGAAGGACATGGCCGAAGAAGGCCTGATCGACGGCAACCGCACCGCGTTCCACCGCATGGGCGGCGTGCCGAAGGTCACCGTGCTGCGCGTCATGGCGATTGACGAGGGCGAGGTTCTCGCCATTCCGGACAGCTGGCAGCCTGATGATGCCACCCCGCCGCCGCGCCTGCGCATTGTCGAGCCGAAGGGCAAGCCCAGGGGGCCGCGCGCGCCCATGGCGGCGCTCAAAGTGGGTGACCGCGTGCTGGCCCGCACCGAGGAAGCCGGATCGGGCTGGATCGCCCATCCGATGAAGCGCCTGCCGGCCGCCGCCGACGCCATGCTTGGCGTGATCGAGCGCGACGGTTCGGGCAAGTTCTGGCTCGCCCCGGTGGACAAGCGCGTGCGCAATTCGCTGCCCGTCGCCGATGCCGGAGAGGCAGAGGCTGGCCAGCTGGTGCTGGCGGAACCGGCGGGCAAGTCCCCGCGTTCGGGCGTGAAAGTCACCGCCGTGCTGGGCGATCCGCTGGCACCGCGCGCCTTCAGCCTGATTGCCATTCACAAGCACGGCATACCCTTCCACTGGCCCGAAGAGGCCGTGGCAGAG
>JBJTLW010000084.1:0-4669 GCA_046063225.1 Novosphingobium sp.
CCGCGGAAGCGGGGCGAGAGCGGGTTCTTCTCGAAGGGATAGTTGATCGTCGCCTTGGGCTTGAAGAAGTACTTCAAGGTCAGCCAGTGCGCCTTCAGGAATTCCCAGAGCGTGAACGACTTGATGAGCTGCGCGGCGGTCATGCGCCATACCTCGTAAGCATGAGATAGCCCGAAACCAGCACGACGAAACCCAGCGACACGGGCAGGAACACCTTCCAGCCCAGGCGCATCAGCTGGTCATAGCGATAGCGGGGAACGGTCGCCTTCACCCAGGAGAAGACGAAGAAGAAGAACAGGATCTTGAGCAGCACCCAGACCACGCCCGGAATATCGAACCAGGGGATCAGGTCCACGTTCATCGGCGGCAGGTAGCCGCCCCAGAACAGCGTGGCGTTGAGCGCGCACATCAGGAGCACGTTGGCATATTCGCCCAGCCAGTAGA
This sequence comes from Novosphingobium sp., assembly GCA_046063225.1. Classification (GTDB taxonomy): domain Bacteria; phylum Pseudomonadota; class Alphaproteobacteria; order Sphingomonadales; family Sphingomonadaceae; genus Novosphingobium. The sequence goes on from JBJTLW010000084.1 coordinate 445, forward strand.
GCGCGAAGCTCATCGACGAATATTCGGTCTGGTACCCGGCGACGAGTTCCGATTCCGCCTCGGTCAGGTCGAACGGCGCGCGCTGGGTTTCGGCCATGCCGGAGATGAGGAACATCACCCACATCGGGAACAGCAGCGGGTTGAACACGAAGCCGTTGAACAGCCAGACATGCTCGCGTTGTGCCTCGACAATGGTCTTGAGGTTGAAGCTGTCCGCCCAGAGGACAACGCAGATCAGGATGAAACCGATCGAGACTTCATAGGAAATCATCTGCGCCGATGCGCGCATGGCCGAGAAGAAGGGATACTTCGAGTTCGACGACCAACCGGCGATGATCGTGCCGTACACGCCAAGCGAGGAGATCGCGAGGATGTAGAGCAGGCCGACGTTGATATCCGCCAGGATCGCGCCCGAGTTGAACGGCAGCACTGCCCAGGCCATCAGCGCGACGGTGAAGGTGATGATCGGCGCGATCAGGAACAAGCCCTTGTTCGCGGCCGAGGGAATGATGGTTTCCTGCAGGAACACCTTGAGCCCGTCCGCGAAGGACTGGAGCAGGCCCCAGGGGCCCACCACGTTCGGCCCGCGGCGCAGCGCCATGGCCGCCCAGATCTTGCGGTCGGCATAGATGATCATGGCAACGCCGAGCATCAGCGGCAGCGCGATCAGCAGGATGCCGCAGATCGTCGCGACGAACCACGCCCAATCGTGCGTCAGCCATTGTTCGAAGAAAGCGGTCATTCCGCGGCCTCCGCGAAGTCTTCGCCGTGGAGCAGTTCCGCCGAGCAGCGCTGCATCGTCGCCGAAGCGCGGGCGATGGGGTTGGTGAGGTAGAAGTCCTTGATCGGATAGCCTTCCAGCGTGCCCGAAGCCTTGGCCTTCGCGGCTTTCGGCAGCGCGCCATAGTTGGCGAGGCCTTCCACGCCGAGCGCGGGAACGGCCGAGGCCATGGCAGCGCGCAGCTGGTCGAAGCTGTCGAAGCCGACCGAAACGCCCAACGCATCGGCCATGGCGCGCAGGATCGTCCAATCTTCACGCGCATCGCCGGGGGCAAATACGGCCTTGTCGGCGAACTGCACGCGGCCTTCGGTGTTGACGTAGGTTCCGGCTTTTTCGCTGAAGGCGGCGGCGGGCAGGATCACGTCTGCGGCGTGCGCGCCCTTGTCACCGTGGTGGCCGATATAGACGATGATCGAGTCCGAAAACTTTGCGTAATCCACCTCGTCCGCGCCCAGCGAAATCAGCATCTTGGGCTTGGCGGCAACCAGATCGGCAATGCCGCCCTTCTGCGCATAGCCGAGCATCAGTCCGCCCATACGGCTGGCCGCCATGTGCAGCACGTTGAAGCCGTTCCAGCCATCACGAACCATCTTGTACGTGTCTGCGAGCGCGAGGCAGGCACCCAGCCCGCCCTTGCCCAGCCCTGCCCCGCCAAGGATCAGCGCCGGACGCTCAGCGTTCTTCAGCGCGTCGGCCACGTCCTTCGGCAGCTTGTCGAGCACCGACAGGTCATTGCCAAGGAACGTGGTCGGCACGGTAGTTTCCCACTGCGGCCCGACAACAAACAGCTTCGCGCCGCGCTTTGCCGCCTTGCGCAGGCGGGTCATCACCAGCGGCGCTTCCCAGCGCACATTGCTGCCGACGATCAGCACGGCATCGGCGTCTTCGATCCCGGCCAGACCGGAATTGAAGTTCACCGCCGCAAGGTTGGAGCAATCGTAATCGAGCCCGGTCTGGCGCCCTTCGAGAAGGTCGGAACCCAGCGCGCCCGCCAGTGCCTTCGCCGCGAACATCGTTTCGCAATCGACCAGATCACCGGCGACCACGCCCACCGACTTGCCCGGATTGACCTTGGCAATGGCAGCGAAAGCCTCTTCCCAAGTAGCGGCAACCAGCTTGCCGTTCTTGCGCAGCCACGGCTTGTCGAGCCGCCGCGCAGTAAGGCCATCGACCTGGAAGCGGCCCTTGTCGGACAGCCATTCCTCGTTCACGTCATCGTTGACGCGCGGCAGGATGCGCAGCACTTCCCGGCCCCGGCTGTCTAGCCGGATGTTGGCTCCGCAGGCGTCGGACACGTCGATGGAGAGCGTCTTCTTGAGCTCCCACGGCCGCGCCTCGAACGCATACGGGCGCGAGGTGAGCGCGCCGACCGGGCAAAGGTCGATCACGTTGGCGCTCATCTCATGCGTCGCGGCGCGTTCCAGATAGGTGGTGATCTGCATCGACTCGCCGCGATAGAGCGCGCCGATTTCGTCCACCCCGGCGATCTCTTCCGAGAAGCGCACGCAGCGGGTGCAGTGGATGCAGCGGGTCATCGTCGTCTTGATGAGCGGACCCATGTATTTTTCGGTGACCGCGCGCTTGTTTTCATCATAGCGCGAGGCGCCGCGGCCATAGGCAACCGACTGGTCCTGCAGGTCGCACTCGCCGCCCTGATCGCAAATCGGGCAATCGAGCGGGTGGTTGATGAGCAGGAACTCCATCACCCCTTCGCGCGCCTTTTTCACCATCTCGCTATCGGTGCGGATGGTCTGCCCTTCGGCAGCAGGCAACGCGCAAGAGGCCTGCGGCTTCGGCGGCCCGGGGGCAACCTCGACGAGGCACATGCGGCAATTGCCGGCGATGCTGAGCCGCTCGTGATAGCAGAAACGCGGGATTTCCTTGCCGGCAAGCTCGCAGGCCTGCAGGACGGTCGCGCCCTGCGGAACTTCGAGTTCAATGCCGTCTACGGTAACCTTGGGCATTACAGGGACGCTCCGGAAGGCTTGGCCTGCGAGAGGCGGTAATAGGCGATGGCAACGGCGCCGCGCACGCTCATGCGATCAAGCGCGACGGTTTCGCCAGCCTTGATGCACTGCTGCAGCGCAGGCCCCAGCGCGTTGAGCGACTGGAGTTCTGCCGGGGTTTCGATGGCGGTGGACAGCGCCGCGCGCGACTGTTCGGGCGCATTGCGGACCACGCATTCGCCCAGCTTGCCCATCAGCACGGCCTGCGTCTTGCGGACGATGGCGGCGCGCTGGCGTTCCAGCTTGTCTTCGGGAACGGGCTTGCCGTCGGGATAGGTCATGCGCAGGGGGCGCGGCTCGTCATAGGTGAGCAGCGGCACCGACTTGAGCCCATTGACGGTAAGCGTGGGCGCACCCTTGGCGACGAGAGCCTCGGCGATGAAGCCGCGATAGGAATCGTCGTCGAAGCGCATGCGCAGGCGGCCCTGAAAGCCGCTGCTGGCGTTGCGCAGGGTGTCGGGATCCATGCATTCGCTCTGCAACAGGCGCTTGCCCTCGGGGCTCTCGCGACGGAAGCTCGCGCCCGAAAGCACAGCCTGCTGCGCCAGTTCCGGCTCACGGCGGACGATGCACGTGCCATAATCGCGCATGAAGGTGCGGATCTGGGCGACCGAAGGCGGCTCAGCTGCGTAAACCGGCAGCGCTGCAACAGCAGCGCAAAGGCCTATGATAGCGTGTGACAGCTTCATTCTGCGGCCTCCCGCATATTCTCGTTTATCCGGCGCTCCAGCTCGGGGCGGAAGTGCTTGATCAGGCCCTGGATCGGCCATGCCGCCGCATCACCCAGCGCACAGATGGTGTGGCCTTCGACCTGCTTGGTCACCTGCTGCAGCATGTCGATTTCCTCGATCGCCGCATCGCCGGTGCGCAGGCGCATCATCATGCGCCACATCCAGCCGGTGCCTTCGCGGCACGGCGTGCACTGGCCGCAGCTTTCGTGCTTGTAGAAGGCCGAAAGCCGCTCGATGGCGCGGACGATGTCGGTCGACTTGTCCATGACGATGACCGCCGCCGTGCCGAGGCCCGAGCCGACCGCCTTGAGGCCGTCAAAGTCCATCGGCGCGTCCCAGATCTGATCGGCGGGGACGAGCGGCACCGAGGAACCGCCGGGGATAACTGCCAGCAGGTTGTCCTTGCCGCCGCGAATACCGCCGCAGTGCTTTTCGATCAGTTCGCTGAAGGGGATGCTCATTTCCTCTTCGACGACGCACGGCTTGTTCACGTGGCCGGAGATCTGGAAGAGCTTGGTGCCCTTGTTGTTTTCCCGCCCGAAGGAGGAGAACCAGGCGGCGCCGCGCCGCAGGATCGTGGGCGCAACGGCGATCGATTCGACGTTGTTCACCGTCGTCGGGCAGCCATAGAGGCCGGCACCGGCCGGGAACGGCGGTTTCAGGCGCGGCTGGCCCTTCTTGCCTTCGAGGCTTTCGATCATCGCGGT
>JBJTLW010000085.1:0-19896 GCA_046063225.1 Novosphingobium sp.
GGGGGAACTGCGCTGAGCACTTGCCGCGCCCGCTGCATCGTATCGGCTACGACATCGGTCTTGTCGGTCTGGTCTTGCGCGATGGCCTGTCCGGGCAGGAAGGCCGCCAGCACCATGAGCAGGCCGGTTACACTCCGAACAAACACGCCTGCGCAACCCCGTCGCTACCTGCTGGCACAGAGGCGCAGCGCCGGTGAACGGCCGGTGAACACCTGCCCCTCGACAAGGCTGTGTCGCCCCTCTAAGCGCCGCGTCACATAGGTATGCAAACAGGCAAGGACCCTTCCGCACCATGACAACCGTCACCCCCGCCTCGCAGGTTCTCGACCGCGTCCTCGTGCTCGAAATGGTCCGTGTGACTGAGGCGGCGGCGATCGGGGCGTCCAAGCTGATCGGTCGCGGCGATGAAAAGGCCGCCGATGCCGCCGCGGTCGAATGCATGCGCGCCGCGCTCAACGACCTCGCGATGGACGGCACCGTGGTTATCGGCGAGGGCGAGCGCGACGAAGCGCCGATGCTCTACATCGGTGAAAAGGTCGGCGGCGCGCAGGGCACCGGGCCCAGGATCGACATCGCGCTCGATCCGCTGGAAGGCACCACCATCACCGCCAAGGCCGGGCCGAATGCGCTGGCCGTGCTGGCCTGCGCCGAACAGGGCAACCTGCTCAACGCGCCGGATGTCTATATGGACAAGATCGCGGTCGGCCCCGGTTATCCCGACGGGATCATCGATCTGGCCAAGAGCCCGACCGAAAACGTCAAGGCGGTCGCCGCGGCCAAGGGTGTGCAGCCGAACGAAATTATCGTCTGCGTGCTGGATCGCCCGCGCCATGCCGATCTGATCGCGGAACTGCGCGGGCTGGGCTGCGGCGTGGTGCTGATCGGCGATGGCGACGTTGCCGGGGTGATCGCGGTGACCAACGAAGACACCAACATCGACCTTTACATGGGTTCGGGCGGCGCGCCGGAAGGCGTGCTCGCGGCCGCCGCGCTGCGCTGCGTCGGCGGTCAGTTCAACGGCCGCCTGCTGTTCCGCAACGACGACGAAAAGAGCCGCGCCCGCAAGTGGGGGATCGAGGATCTGAACAAGATCTACACCCGCGACGAGCTGGCCAAGGGCGACTGCATCTTTGCTGCCACCGGCGTGACCGATGGTTCGCTGCTCGACGGTGTGAAGCGCCGCAAGGATGGCTCCATGACGACGCACACCGTGGTCATGCGCGCCAGCACCGGCACCGTGCGCTGGGTCAAGGCAGAACACCGCAAGGTCGTCTGAGCGGCCGGGCGGCGGAGGGCCTATCCGCCGCTCACCATTCGCTGCGGCCGCGGAACAGCACGCCGACCACTTGCCGGGCGAGTGCCTCATGCCGCGCCGGGTCGTCATAGTCCTCGGCGAACCGGTCGATCATGCTTTCCAGCATGCCGATGAAAAAGCGCGCAGTGGCCTGCGCGTCCCTTACCGGCACGCCCTCGATATGGGCATATTCGGCAATCTCGCCCGTGATCTCCTCGATCATCGGTTCACGGATGAAGCGGTCCAGCTCGCGGGCGATGCGACCGGCCTCCCCGGTCGTGCCATGGATCAGCCGAGAGGTGGCCAGCACGTCGGGGTGACCGCCCATGCGCAGGATCTGGCGTGCAAGGCTGACCAGCCGGTCTTCGAGCGTTTCGCCGGAAATCCAGCCATCGCGCGAATTTTCCCGTGACCACGTGCTCATCCGGTCATTTACCGTGGCACGCAGCAGCGCGGACTTGTCATCATGCCGGAGATAGAGCGTAGTCTTGGTAATGCCGGCGCGCTGGGCGATCTGCTCCATGGTCGCGGCTTCGTACCCCACCTCAAGAAAAACCGACCAGGCGGCATCAAGCACACGTCGGTCGATCTGCGCAGCATCGGCCTTGCTCGGGCGGCCGCGGCGAAGGCGGATGGCGGTAGCTTGTTCTGACATGCGGACGATGTGCACCAGTTGGGCTCACATCGCAATCAAGCCCTGCCTTAGCTAAGCAGGAAAATCGCCGCGACCGCGCCCATGACCGCGGTGGAAAGCCAGCCTCCGAAGGCAAGGCGGCGGGAGATCGTCAGGTCGCCCATCACCTTGGGATTGCGGGCGATCAGCATCGTCACCACCATCAGCGGCGGGGCGAGCAGGCCGTTGACCACGGCGGCCCAGTAGAGCGCCTTCATCGGGTCGATCCCGGTCAGGTTCAACGCCACCCCGCCCAGCGTGGCCAGTGCGATCACGCCGTAAAACGCCTTGGCCTCACGCGGGCGGCGGTCGAGCCCCTCGGTCCAGCCGAAGGTTTCGCTCACGGCATAGGCGGCGCTTCCGGCAAGGATCGGTACGGCGAGCAGGCCGGTGCCGATTATGCCGAGCGCAAAGAGCGCAAATGCGAGATTGCCCGCGATGGGGCGCAATGCCTCGGCCGCCTGGGCTGCGCTCTCGATCTCGGTCACGCCGTGCGCGTGGAGCGTCGCGGCCGTGGCAATCACAATGAACAGCGCGACCAAGTGCGAAAAGGCCATGCCGACCAGCGTGTCGGTGCGGATGCGGCGCAGCTCCGCCCCGGCCTTGCGCGGGCTTACCATCAGCGGTTTCACATGGCGGCGGTGCTGTTCCTCCACCTCTTGCCCGGCCTGCCAGAAGAACAGGTAGGGGCTGATCGTCGTCCCGAAAATCGCCACCAGAGCCATTGCATGGTCGCGATCAAAGGTGAACTGCGGCAGGAACAGTCCCTTCACCGCTTCCGCCAGCGGCACGTCGGCCACAAAGACCACGCCAACATAGGCAAACAGCGAAAGCGTCGCCCATTTCAGCACGCGCGAATAGGTTTTGTAGCTGAGGAAAATTTCCAGCCCGACACACAGCAGGCCGAAGCCGATGACATAGACCATGCTCGGCCCGGGAACCAGCAAGGCAAGCGCCGCCGCCATCGCGCCCAGATCGGCGCCCAGGTTGATGATATTGGCTACCAACAGCAGCAGCACGACGGCCTGCAACAGCGGGCGGGGATAGTGTTCGCGAAGGTTCTGCGCGATGCCCATGCCGGTCGTGGCGCCGATCCGCGCGCAGACCGCCTGGATCGAGGCGAGAAGCGGGAAGCCGAAGACCAGCGTCCAGGCCATCGAATAGCCGAACTGCGCGCCAACCTGGCTGTAGGTGCCAACCCCGGAAGGATCGTCGTCCGCCGCGCCCGTCACCAGCCCCGGCCCCAGAACCTCAAGCGCTTCGCGCGTCATGGCGCCGGTTTCGCGTTCAGCACGTTGATCGCCTGGCGTACCCGTTCTTCGATGGCATCGCGCGGCAGGCCGGCGGGAATGGCCTCGCCAAAGCGCACGGTGATCGTCCCGCTGCGCTTGATCCAGCGGTGATAGACATGGCCGCTCTGCACCGCCATCGGGATGACCGGCAGTCCCAGCAGCTTGTAGATGCCGGCAAAGCCCGAGCGCAGCGGCGGGCAATCGCCAGCCTGCACCCGCGTGCCTTCGGGGAAGATCACCAGCGGCCGCCCCTGTTCGCCAAAGGCCCGGGCCTGCTGCATCATCGCCCGCAGCGCCTTGGCCCCCTGATCGCGCTCAACGCGGACCATGCCATAGGCCTCGCCCACCTTGCCCCACAGCGGGATGTCCAGCAGTTCGGACTTGGCGAAGGGCACCGGGCGATGGAGCAGGTTGGGCAGATCGATCGCCTCGAAAAAGCTTTCGTGCTTGCCGGCGACGATCACCTTGCCGCTTGGCACTTCGCCCTCGACGACGATGCGCACTCCCAGCAGGTTGCGCGTGCACCAGCGGTGCCAGCGCGCCCATATCTCGCCGAGCCAAGCCATGTGCCGGCGATCAAGAAAGCTGACCGGGACCGAAATCAGCGCGAGCAGGAACGAGCCCAGATAAAAGGCAAGGTAGAACGCAAGGCTGCGCAGAACGGCGACGATCACTGGCGCTATCCGATCCGGCTGGTGACCGAGCGGGCGAGGAACTTGTTGTATTCCAGCACCAGCGTTTCAAAGCTGGGATGGCTGGACACGGCATCGCGCACGATTTCCAGGTCGTTGGGCGCAACCCGCGCCAGTTCCAGCGCGGCGCGGCGCATATGCCAGTCGGACGTGACGAGGCGCACCGATTTGATCTTGTTCGCGGCAATCCAGAACGCCGCCTCGCTGGCGTTGCTGATCGTATCGACCGATTTGAAATCGAGCACCACGCAGCACGCCATGGTTCCGCCACCGACGCCATATTCGGCGGCGAATTCGCGCGGGCGCACCGACTTGTCGACCCCGGCCACGAACAGCCGGCGCGACTGGCCCTTGCCCAGCATCTCCAGCGCGCGCCCGATTCGTCCCTCCCCGCCGGTATAGACGACGATCGCATCGGTTTTGCGCAGCCCGGCCCCTTGCGGCGGCACCAGGGCAAACCACAGGAATCCAATCAGATAGGCGAGAAGCAAACTCGCACCAAGGCGCTTCAAACGGGTCATCTGGCCGTTGGTCTACAACATCCTTGCAAGCGAACGCAGAACGGTAAGCCTAGCCGTTAGCGTGGCGAGTGCCACCCCGGCAACCGGGACGAGCGCAAGCAGCACCCATTCGGTCCACCCCAGCGCCCCGCCCGCGATCATTCCAGTGCCTAGGCTGGCAAACTGCCGGCCCAGCAGGATGACCACGATGATCGCGGCGGCAAACCCGGCAACGCCGCCTTCCGCGGCGGCAATTGCGGTCGATCGCTGGTAAATCCGCGCGATCTGGCTGTCCGTCCCGCCGAGCAGGTGAACGATCTCGATCGTCTCGCGGTTTGATCCGAGCGCCGAACGCGTGGCCAGCAGCACCGCTGCGGCCGTGGCAAAGCCGAGCAGCAGGACAAGGATCAGGGCGAGCCATTGCAGCGAGGTCAGCGCGCCGAACACCGGCTTCAGCCAGGTCGATTGCGCATCGACCCGCGCCGACGGTACGCGCTGGCGCATGGCGCTGCGCAGGTCTTCCAGACGGTTGCGATCGACCGCGCCGGACAGGCGCACGTCGATCAGGGCGGGAACCGGGATCTCCGCCTCGCCCACCTCGCCGCCAAGCCAGGGCTCGACCAGACTGTCGACTTCGGCCTGCGGGACCGGCACGGCGGCCGAAACGCCGGGAATGGCGCGCAGGACGGCGACGGCCTGCTTTGCCTGGGCATCGCGCACATCGGTCCGCGCCTCGACGATCTGCACCGTCACCCCGCCGGACAGCTCGTTCGCCGCGACAGAGGCCATCTTGCGCAGGGCAAGCCCGCCCGCCGCGGCTATCACCGTCAGCATGACCATGATCGCGATCACCCAGGGAATCGGCCCGGAAAGCCGGGTCTGCGGCACCAGCTCGGCGCTGCCTTTGGCGCGACGCGATCCGATCGGCAGCAGTTTCAGCGGCCGGTTCATGCCGGCATCACCGGGCGGCGCGGCGGGTATTTCAGCGCGCCGGTCGGATCGGACAGACGCCCCTTGTCGAGCCGCATGATCAGGCTTTCGGGCACTTTCTTGAGCAGGTGCACATCGTGCGTCGCGACGACGACCGTGGTGCCGAGCCGGTTGAGTGCCTCAAACAGCCGCAAGAGCTTGAGCGCCATGTCGGGATCGACGTTACCCGTCGGTTCGTCGGCGACGAGCAGCTGCGGCCGGCCGATCACCGCGCGGGCAATGGCGACGCGCTGCTGCTCTCCACCAGACAGCGTTGCCGGCCGGGCCTGCATGCGATCTGCGAGGCCAACCCATTCGAGCATGTCGGCAACCGGACGCGCGAGGTCGCTCTCCGTAAAACCCGCCACGCGCAGCGGCAGGGCAACATTATCAAACGCAGACAGGTGCGGGACGAGCCGGAAATCCTGGAAGACGACCCCCAGACGGCGGCGCAAGGACGGCAGCTTGTCGCGCGGCATGGTGATCGCGTCGGTACCGAAGATGCGAATCCCCCCGCGCGAGGGCCGCTGCGACAGGTACAGCAGCTTCAGCAGCGAGGTCTTGCCCGCGCCGCTGGCCCCGGTCAGAAAATAGAACGAGCCGGGATAGAGCGTGAAGCTGATATCGCTCAGCACCTCGCGCTCGGTACCGTATCGCAGGCCGACATTGTCGAACTGCACGATCTCGCCGGTGGCGGACGGGTTCATCGATTTGCGATCCTGGTCACTCGGCAAGAGGGGAAACTTGGGCTTGCCGGGCCTATAGCCGCGATCCCATGTGGAAAAAAGGGCGCGTGTCTATCACTTTGCCCCATTATCACGGGGGCAGGCACTTGTCTGGGGCGACAGCGGCGCTTAACCCTTGATCCGATGATCATCGCCTGCCCCGCCTGTACTACGCGATATGTCGTACCCGATGCCGCCATCGGCATCGAAGGCCGGACCGTGCGATGCGCCAAATGCCGCCATTCGTGGTTCCAGGATGGGCCGGAGGCGCCTGTCGCCGCGCCGCCACAGGTGCCGGCTGCGCCCCCGGCTTCTGAACCCGCGCCGGCGCCGCCGCCCGCTGCTGCCGCTGCCCCCGTGCCGCAACCGCCGCCCGCGCCCGCCGCACCGGCCTATGCCGAGCAGTCGGAACCCGCCGAAGCGCCGGCCGAAGAACCGGAATCTGCCGCCAGCCCGCCCCCCGCTGCCGTCGAAGATTCTTTCGCCGAGCCCGAGGACGACATCGCCCAGCCCCCGATTCCGGAGGCTTCGTCCAACTATTACGACGATACGGCCAGTCCCTATCAGGACGAAGACTACTCCAGCTTTGAGCATGAGCCGCCGTTCCGTCCGCGCCGCAACCCGCTCAAGATGTACACCATGGCCGCGGCCGTGTTCGCCGCCGTGGCCTGCGCCGGCATCGGCGCCGTCTATTGGTTCGGCATGCCGGATTGGGCGCCCTTCGGCGATCAGACCTTTGCCGAGGGCCAGGCCGACCTGCAGCTGGATTTCCCGCCCAACCGGCTTGACCGGCGCACCCTACCCAACGGCGTCGAGTATTTCGGCGCCAGCGGCAAGGTCACCAATATCGGCAAGCAGCGCCGCACCGTGCCGCCGATCCTGATCGTGCTGCGCGATTCGCGCGAACGCATCGTCTATTCCTGGGTCGTCATCGCCCCCAAGCGCCAGCTCAACCCGGGTGAGAGCGTGACGATCAACGAAGCCGTCACCGGCGTGCCGCGTTCGGCCAAATATGCCGACGTGGGCTGGAAACCGGGCTGATCGCTCCTTCGCTTCACACGGGGCAAGATCACCGCTTGCCCCCCGCAATTCCTTTTGCTAGTGGCGCGCTCCTACCCCGGGGGCAGGCGAATCCCAGCGATCCGCAGCCTTCATGATTTAGCGGTCATGGCGGAATTGGTAGACGCGCAACGTTGAGGTCGTTGTGGGCGAAAGCCCGTGGAAGTTCGAGTCTTCTTGACCGCACCAATCAGTCCAAAACACCTTCCCCTTGAGGGGCACCGTGCGGTTCAGGCGTCTCGCGCCGCGCAGCTGCGTATTCGTGCGTTTTTCCCTGTCAGCAAGCTGGGCGCTGCGCCCAGACGATTAATTCCGAACACTCCCTGCAAGCCGCTGCAACACGCCGCGCGGTAGGCTAACGACCGGTTGTGCGCCGCGCTTGGCGAGCGCCGAAGGCCATGGGTCCATTGCGACCCGGGCGGTACTTGGTGGAGGTCGGTCCTTGGCACAGCAGAACATCGTCGCAATCGTCACCGGGGCCAGTCGCGGCGCAGGCAAGGGCATTGCCCAGGCGCTCGGCCGCCACGGCTGCATCGTTTATGTTACCGGCCGCTCGGAAAACGAAGGCGAGGCCGAGGTGCCCGGCACGATCCACGCCACGGCGCGCGAAGTGACCGAGGCCGGCGGGCACGGCATTGCGGTGAAGTGCGACCATTCCGATGACGAGCAGGTGAAGGCCCTGTTCGAACGCGTGATCGCCGAACAGGGGCGGATCGACATTCTGGTCAACAATGCGGCCTGGCAGGGCAACGCCCTCACCTCGGTTTCCGGGCAGTTCTGGGAGAAGTCACTGGACGTCGCGAAGATGATCGATGTTGGCGCAAGGAGCGGCTTCGTCGCCAGCTGGTATGCGGCGCAGCAGATGGTGAAGCAGGACAAGGGGCTGATCGTCTTCACCTCGTCGCCGGGATCGATGCATTACTGCATGGGCCCCAGCTATGGCGCGCACAAGGCCGCGGTGGACAAGATGGCCTTCGACATGGGCGTCGATTTTGCCGATGCCGGGGCGAACGTGGCGGCGGTGTCGATCTGGATGGGCTCGCTCACCACCGAGCGGCTGATGGAAATGATGGAGAAGGTGCCATCACTCCGCCAGCGGCTGGAAGGCACGCTGGAGCCAGCCAGCTATACGGGCGAGATCGCCTGGGCCATGTTCAACGACCCGGACATGGTTGCCAAGTTCAACGGGCGCACCGTTATTGGCGCGGAAGTGGGGCGCGACTACGGCATCGTTGACGAGGACGGCCGTTTTCCGCCTTCGGTTCGCAAGGGCACCGGCGTCGCCCCGCCGCAGTTCGGGTCCTACAAGGTCAAGATGTAGGCTCCGTCTGGCCGAGGCGCAGCCGCCCCTATTCGCTGCCCGCGCCGGGCGCCTGGTAGTCCTCGGCAATGGTCCGTGCAATCGCCTCTAGCAGGACGACACGCGGGAAATGGTTGCGGCTCGCGATGACCCGCGCGAAATTCGGCGCGTAGATTTCGAAGGGCATGGCCACGGCCCAGTGATCGGCATCGAGATAGCCCAGCACCTTGCCCTTCGGCAGAATGCTGTCGGTAAAGATCACATTGCCATCGTTGCGCTCGTCGGTGCGGGACAGGGCGCTGAAGGTGGGGCGCAGCGCGGCGGAGATATTGCCCTTCCGGGTATAGGCCGCCAGCGAATAGTAATGGAGATCGGCCGGAAGCGGATTGCGCGCCATGAAACGCTGGCGCTCGCGCCGGGTCAGGCTTGTCACGCCGCCGCCGTCATCCACGCCGCAGCCCGGCAAGGGAAGCTTGCGCAAGGGGGCGTAGATATCCTCGCCCATGTCGGCGATGGGCGTGCCGGCGACGACGCCGGTCAGCGAGACGATGCTTGAGCCGGGCGGCAGTTCAGCCCCCGGTTTTCCGCCCGGCACCTGCGGCCGCTGGCGGGCGACGAATTCGATGAGGTCGCTCATCCCCTTGGAATGACCGATGAGCACCAGCCGCTCCCCAGCCTCGAGCGGTCTGCGGGCGAATTCGGCACGAAGCTGCCCCTCTATCTGCGCGGCGTTCTGGGCGCTGCTTCCTCGCCCCGACACGTCGAGCGCCGCGACATCGAACCCGAACGGAGCGAGTTTGTAGCCCCTGTCCGGCTTCGGATCGACGGCATCAAGAAAGGGGGTCGCCTTGTCGCTGGCGCATTTGCCGAAGATGCCCGGCACGATGCGGATGCGCAGCTTGACCGGCGAAACGCCCAGATCCACCGGCGCGCCCGTGGCCGCCGGTTCATTCTCCAGCCTGTGCAGCAACGATGTGCAGGACCGTTCGCGGTAATAGCCGCGCAGCTTGTCAACCGCGCACAGCGTCTCGCGGAACCGGCCGCGCCCGTCGGCAATGCCTGCCGCCTGAGCGGGTGTCAGGACAAGCGGCGGCGTATCGGTGCTGAACCGCAAGGACGGCCCGCATCCAGCGAGGCCAAGAGTGAGTGCTGCGGCAGCAGCAACGGCGGCAAGGTTCCTCAAGGCAATTTCCTTCGGTGTGCAGCCTAGGGCCGGTTTTCCGCCTTGGCCTCAACCCTAGCAGCATAGACGCCGATGCAGTTGAGCTTGTGCTCGTCGTTGCCGGCGTATTTTTCCAGGCGATCCCAGATGGGCATTACCGTTTTCAGCTTGAGCTTGCGGTAGCTGCGGCGATCCTGCGTATCGACACCCAGCGACTTCCAGCCGATGCCTGTTTCGATATCCTTCCAGACGGCTTCGCATCCCCGCACCTCAACGCGTTGGAAATGAATGTCGGCCGCTTTCGCCGGATCGGGATCAAGCTGAAGCAGAGTTGCGTAGCTTGTGTAATCGGTGGTCGATCCAATGTTCAGCTCAACGAATTTGAACTTGTCGTTGTCTTCACACGATCCGGGCAAGGCACCGCAGTTCATTGCGAAGGGACGAAATTTGTTGACGTAATCTTCCGTGTGCGTGTGCCCTGTAACGACATAGGCGTTGGACTGGATCGGCTTTGCCGGACGATGCCCATCGGTGAACAGTTCCAGATAGCGCTGGCTCTTCTGCGAAAACTTGAAGATCAGGGCCTGGCTGCGCAGGCCGACGATATCGTAGTGACTGAGGGCCATGCGCAGATCGACGCGCTGTGAGGCATTCTTGTTGAACCAGGTCGTTTGCGAATCGATTCCGTTCGTATCGAGGAACGACATTGCGCCGCGCGCGCCTTTCTGCTGCCAGAACGGCAGAAGCGTCTTCACATCGACCCAATCGTTAGTGTCGAGCAGCAGGAACTGAGCCGAACGTCCACCTATGACCAGATCCACCGTGGCAGCCAGATAGCAGCCGAGGCGCTTGTCCTGCTTCTTCGGATCGGTGCCGCAATAGCCGGAAATCGCCGCCTCATGGTCTTTCCAGTTCGAAGTGTAGACCCCGGCATTTTCCAGCCCGTTGTTGCCAAGGTTGAACTTCTCGGTCCACTTCATCGCTTCGAACTTGGTGATGTAGCGATTGGGGCTGCGTTCGGCCTTGCAGAAACGTTTGCGCGAATCCGTGGAGGATGTGCTGCCGGCGCCAAGAATGTCGTGGTTGCCGAGAATGAAATAGACGGGAATGCGGCTTTTCGCGCGAAATTCGTCGAGCAGAGACAGCACGCTCGCATCGTTAGGGCCGAGCACTTCACCATCATCAAAGCCGCGCGCAAATTCATCGTAGCAGCCGTTGTTCGCCCCGTCGCCGAGGAAGAAGATCACTTTCGCGCCCTTGTCCTTCAATTTGGCAAGATCGCTGCGCAGCATGGCACGCGCGGCCCAATCCAGCGCCGGTGGACGGATCGCGCCTTGTACCGCTGCGTCGGTCAGCGGGCTGCGATAGCCGCCTACGCGGTTGTAATTGCTGCGCGTCTGAAGCTGGGAATCGGCAACAAAACCGATGCGCAGGCCGCTGTCGGGCAGGGCTTCATTCATAGGCACCTTGACGATAGGCCGCGAGATGGGCGTGTGCCCTGTCTCGTCCAACTCCGTCACGTCAGCGCTGCGCACGCCATTCCCGCTCTGCGCACAGCCCGAAACCGCAGCGAGCAAGGCGCACGCGGCCATCATCCGTCGAATCATGAAACCCCCAAGTCATCGGCCTGGAGAAAGATGGTCATAGAAAGTCTGCGCAAACAAGCGCCGCGACAAATTACTTGTCAGGAAGTCAGAATGTCGGTCCGAAAGATATTCCGGAACTAATTCATCACCCACATTCACTTGGCAGCGCAGCTTTGCCTGATCACGACAGCCGCACTATTTGTGACCGGCGCACCAGACGCGCCTCAATCCGTCGCGGCGATCTTCACCCGCATCATGGCTATGGCCGCAAAGGCCGTTGCGATCGCGCCGATCAGGAAGGTCCAGATCGGATCGCCCGGGAAGAACGTGCTGAGGATCGGCCCCATCGTCGTCGAAACGAGGATCTGCGGGATGACGATGAAGAAGTTGAAGATGCCCAGATAGATGCCCAGCTTGTTGGCGGGCAGCACCTTCGTCAGGATCACGAAGGGCAGCAGGTTCAGCGAGGTCCAGACGAGGCCAAAGCCGATATAGGGCACGAACAGCAGGTACCGGTCGCGGATGAACAGGATCGAGACATAGCAGGCTACCGACAGCCACAGAAAGAACACGTGGACCCGCTTGTTGCCAAAGCGCCGCGCCGCCCAAGGGAACAGCAGCACGGCAGCCAGCGCCGAAACCACGCTGTACGTCGTGTTCAGCAGATCGACCCAGTTCGCCCCTTCGTTATAGGCGGCCGAGGTCGGATCGGTCGAATGGAAGACATACTGGGTGATCACCGGCGTGGTAAAAGGCCAGCGGATGAACAGCGCGATCCAGGTGAAGAAATGCACCACGGCCAGCTGCTTCATCACCGGCGGCATCTGCGCCAGATCGCTGAACACGTGGGCGATGAAATTGTCGCGCTGGCCGCGCGCGTTGGCCATCTGGGCAAGGCCGACCAGCACCGCGCCCAGGCTGAGGACATAGAGCGAATACTGATCGCGCGCGAAGGCGATGATGAGGGCTGTCAGCAGAAGTCCGGCGATGACCACGCGTTCGCCCCCGCGCGGGCGCACCAGCGGTTCGTGCGGGCGCGCCTCAGTCTCTTGCTGATCGCCGAATGCGGCCAGTTCCGCCGGGCTGTATTCCTTCACGGCAAAGACCGTCCAGCCGACGCCGACAATCGTGAACAGCGCGCCGATGTAATAGGACAGGCGCACCGTATCGGGGATCATCCCCGCAGGCGCGACGTTGGAAACGTTCAGCTGTTCCAGCACCCAGGGCGCCATGTGGCCAACAACCTGCCCGCCCCCGCCGATCAGCATGCCGAGGCCAAAGGCGAAGGTGCGCTGGCTGGTGGGGGTCATCTCGCTGGTAAAGGCGCGGCCCGGCTCCATCACGGCGTTGAGCGCGAAGTCGAGCAGCCACAGCATGGCCACCGCCAGCCACAGCGATCCGGCATTGGGCAGGACCAGCATGGCCAGGGTCGCCACAATCGCCCCGCCAAGGAAAGAGGGCCGCCGGCGGCCAAGGCGGCACCACGTGCGGTCTGAATAGTGGCCGATGATCGGCTGCATGATCAGCCCGGTCACCGGCCCGGCCAGCATCAGGATGGGCAGGCTTGCCAGTTCCACCCCCATGGTCTGGAAAATCCGCGCGGTGTTCGATTCCTGCAGGGCAAAGGAACTGGCAACACCCAGACCCATGATCTGCATGTTGACCAGTCCGCCAAGGGACTTGCGCGGCTTTTCCATAGACCTCTCCGATCGCGGTCGAGCCTAATACAATCGATTGCATAATGCAAACCAATGCGGCTATGCTAATCGGAATCACCCCCCGATCCGATCGGAAGATGCGATGGCACAAGAGGCAAACTGGTGGCGCGGCGCCACGATCTACCAGATCTATCCGCGATCCTTTGTGGACAGCAACGGCGATGGCGTCGGCGATCTCAACGGCATTACCGCGCGGCTGGATCATGTCGCGTCGCTGGGCGTGGACGGCATCTGGCTGTCCCCCTTCTTCACCTCGCCCATGGCCGACTACGGGTATGACGTGGCGGACTATTGCGATGTCGATCCGGTGTTCGGCACGCTGGACGATTTCCGAACCCTGCTGGCCCGCGCCCACGCGCTGGGCCTGAAGGTCATCATCGATCAGGTCTATGCCCATACATCGGACGAGCACCCGTGGTTCACCGAAAGCCGGTCAAGCCGCGACAACCCCAAGGCGGACTGGTACGTCTGGGCCGATGCGCAGCCGGATGGATCACCGCCCAACAACTGGCAGTCGGTGTTCTATGGCCCGGCCTGGACCTGGGATGCGCGGCGCAAGCAGTACTACATGCACAATTTCCTGCCGCAGCAGCCACAGCTCAACGTGCACAACCAGGCGGTGCAGCAGGCGCTGCTGGACGTTGCGAAGTTCTGGCTGGACCTTGGCGTCGACGGCTTCCGGCTCGACGCACTGAACTTTGCTTTTCACAACCGCACGCTGGAAAACAATCCGCCGCGCGCCAATCCCAACCCCACCCGGCCGCACGATTTCCAGCAGCTGGTCAACAACATGTCGCAGCCCGAGCTGGTGCCATTCGTCGAACGGCTGCGCGCCCTGATGGATCGCTACGATGCGCGTTTTACCGTCGCCGAGATTGGCGGTGCAGACGCCACGGCGGAGATGCAGTTGGTGACCGCCGGAGACAGCCGGCTCAACACGGCCTACAGCTTCGATTTCCTCGATGGTCCGCAGATCACCCCGGCCTATGTCGCCAGCATCATGGCGCGCTGGCCGGAAGGCACGTGGCCAGGCATCGCCTTTTCCAACCACGATGCCGTGCGCATCGTTTCCCGCTGCGCGCAGGGTCGCGATGCCGGCGACTATGCCCGCGTCATGCTGCTGCTGCTGATGTGCCTGCGCGGCAATCCCTTCCTCTACTATGGTGAGGAACTGGGCCTGCACCATGCCGACGTGCCGTTCGAGCGGCTGCTCGATCCCGAGGCGATCCGCAACTGGCCGGAGACAAAGTGCCGCGACGGTGCGCGCACGCCGATGGTCTGGACCGGGGAGAAGCCCTTTGCCGGCTTTGGCTCGTCCGAACCATGGTTGCCCATCGATCCGCGCCATTTCGCCCAGTCGGTCGCGGCGCAGGAGGTCGATGTGCAGTCCGTCCTCCATTTTGCCCGCAAGGCGATTGCGCTGCGCCGCGACAGCGCCACCCTTCGACTGGGCAGTTACACGCTGCTGCAGGCGGACGATGATATGCTGGTCTTCACACGCCAGCACGCGGGCGAAACGCTGATCTGCCTGTTCAACCTTGGCCACGCGACCGCATCCTATGCCTTGCCGTCCGGATGCGAGGCGCGGCTCGCGCTGGGCGATGGCGAGCCGGAAAGCGGCACATGGCCGCCGCTGAGCGCCTATGTTGGACGCCTGTAATGTGGCAGGCACCGATTTGCGCTCATGACGGTGGGCAGGCAGGGGAATGGAAATGAGCGATCGGCTGATCGGCGCGGTTGAGGCGGGCGGCACCAAGTTCGTGCTGGCTCTTGCGCGTGCGGATGGCACCGTGCTGGCTGAAGCGCGCATCGCCACGCGCACGCCCGCTGAATGCTTTCCGGAAATGGCGGCGTTCTTCCGCAATGCCGCTGCGGCGCACGGCGCGATTTCCGCTTTCGGCGTGGCCAGCTTCGGCCCGATCGGCATCGATCCCGCCTCGCCCGACTATGGCCGCTTCACCACGACGCCCAAGCCCGGCTGGGCCGGCGCGCGCTTCCACGATGCGCTGGGCGAATTCGGCGCGCCGATTGTCGTCGATACCGACGTCAACGGCGCGGCGCTTGGCGAATGGGCGCAGGGCGCCGGGCAAGGGTGCCGCACGATCGCCTATACCACGGTCGGCACCGGCATCGGCACCGGGGTTGTTTGTGATGGCCGGTCGCTGGCGGGCTTTTCTCACTACGAGGCCGGCCACATCACCGTCGCCCGCGATCCCGCTGCTGACCCCTTCCCCGGCCGCTGTCCCTATCACGGGGACTGCCTGGAAGGGCTGGCGAGCGGCCCGGCGATCGAGGACCGCTGGGGCACCAGCCTGTCGAAGCTGGCAAGCCCGGCAGACAAGATCGCGCTGATTGCGGGCTATCTCGGCCAATTGGCGGCCAATCTGGTGTTGATGCACATGCCGGACCGGCTCGTCTTCGGCGGCGGCGTGATGAAAGCGCCCGGCCTGATCGAGGCCTTGCGACTGGCGACCGAGCGCCGGCTGGCGGGATATGTGCAGGCACCGCAGCTCGATCCGGGGCTGGAGCGCTATATCGTCACCCCCGGACTTGGCGATGAGGCGGGAATTACCGGCGCGGTCCTGCTCGGCAAGCGGGCGCTCGCCTAGCCCTGCGGGCGGCGCACATCGAAGGCGACGACCAGCCGTTCGCCATCGTCGAAGGGCACGGTGCCGTGCCATGTCGTTGACGGAAATATGGCGAGCCGCCCGGGCTCTGGCCGGATCGTGCGGTAGGCCTCAAGGGGCAGTTCCAGCTCGGGCGGCGGCGCACCAAAGGCGATGTGGCCGGCCGGTTCGGCGCCCATCTGGTCAGGCAGAGACACATAGAACGCCGTGCTAAGCCAGCCCATGGCGTGCGTGTGCGGCACGTTATAGCCGTGCTGCGCCAGCCGCACCGACCAGCTTCCTTCGATCAGGAAGGGACCATTGCGCGGCGCAGAGAGCAAGGGATGCGTTGGATCGGGCGCAGGCAGGGCGCGCGCATAGTCAGCGATCACGTCAAGCATCCGCGCCTTCAGGCGCTGCAGCGGCGCTTCATGCCGCAGCAGGACCGAACGATCGGTCTGCGTGCCGCCGCGCACCGACTGTTCGATATAGGGGGCCTGCGCGGTGTGGAGCCCACGCAGCAGCGCCGCAAGCTCATCCAGTTCAGCCGCCGCCATGCCGCTGTCGAGCGACTGGATCAGATCGTCCGGCCGCTCCAGCCAGAGCCAGCGCTCGTCCCCCAGCAGCCGCCAGGCGAGCGAGAGGTAGGGCCAATAGAGCGCCGCCGACGGCCCCCCGGTCAGGGCCATGGCCTCCGCCTCTGCCAGCCGGGGATCGCCGCTGCGCAAGGCATGGCGGATGCGGCACAGGCTGGTGACATCGCCGCGAATGTGCGCCGTGGCCGCAAGCAGCGCAGGCGCAGCGGCATCGTCATGCGATTCGACGGCAACGAACAGACGGCAGGCCAGCAGAGCGGGCGATCCGGCATGGTGGCGCTCTGCCTCGTCCAGAATGGCCAGGGCCGCCGGCCATTCGCGCGCCTGTGCCACCATGCGGAACCAGGCGATCCACAGGTCGAGCCGGTCCGGCACGGTGCGGCAGGCGGGCGCGTAGTGATCGGCAAAATGGTCGCGCGCGCCCTGCGTCCAGTTGAGCGTTGCCAGAACCTTGTGACCATCCAGCCATTCGGGCCGCGCCGCCAGCTCGGCCTGCAGCAGGGCGCGGGCAAGATCGGCCTCGCCTTCCGAAATCAGCGCCAGCGCGCGGTTGCGCCGGGCCTCCAGATTGGCCGGATCAAGCCGCGCCGCCGCATCGAACAGGGCCGCCGCCGGATGGCCCAGTTCATAGCGCGTCTGCGCCTGCAGGAAGGCGAGCACCGGATCGGCGGGAAACTGTTCACGCCCCTGCGCCAGCAGATCGTCTGCCTCTGGATAGCGCTGCGCCCGGCGAAGTGCCTGCACCTGTGAAAGCAGGGCGCGCACCGCATCGGGCATCGGCGTCATCGGCGCCTCAGCCGATCAGGCTTTGGATGAACTGCGTGTGGCCCGGCATGGTCTGCGCCTCTCGCTCCATCGCGCCGCGCATTTTCAGCAACCAGTCGCGCGCATCGACGCCGCGGTGCGCGATCAGCGGCTCCAGTCGTTCGGGATAGTTGAGCTGGCCGATGTGGACCGCCAGCCAGCTTGCCGGGGCAAACAGATCCATGTCGCGCGCCACCAGACGGCCGTATCGCCGGAAGTGATCGATTTTCAGCTGTAAGGTTTCCGGCACCTCCATCGCCGCGCAATAGCGCCACAGTTCGGCATCGTCGCGCTGCATCAGCTTGTAGTGCAGGATGATGAAATCGCGGATCCGCTCGGTCTCGGTAATGGCGATGCGGTTGAACTCGGCGATCGTCGCGGGATCGAAATCCTTGTCGGGGAACAGCGCGATCAGCTTTGAGATGTTGGCCTGAATAAGGTGGATCGAGGTCGATTCCAGCGGTTCGAGGAACCCGCTCGACAGGCCGACCGCGACGACATTCTTGTTCCAGTGCTGCTTGCGCCGGCCGGTGGTGAAGCGCAGCGGGCGCGGATCGCCCAGCGCCTTGCCATCCAGCCGGCTGGAAAGCAGGTCTGCCGCCTTGTCATCGCTCAGGAACTGGCTGCAATAGACATAACCGTTGCCGGTGCGGTGCTGCAGCGGGATGCGCCATTGCCAGCCCGCCTCGCGCGCGGTGGATCGGGTGTAGGGCGTGGGCTCGCCCGCATTTTCGCAGGGCATGGCCACGGCGCGGTCGCAGGGCAGCCAGTGCGTCCAGTCCTCATAACCGGTCTTCAGCGCGCCTTCGATCAGCAGGCCGCGAAAGCCCGAGCAATCGATGAACAGGTCGGCGGAAACGGTCCGGCCGTCCTCCATGGTGACCGATTCAACAAAGCCATCTTCGCCGCGCAGCGAAACATCGCTGATCTTGCCCTCGATCCGCGTGACGCCCTTGCCTTCGGCATAGCGGCGCAGGTAGCGGGCATAGAGCCCGGCATCGAAATGATAGGCATAATCGAACGTCGAAAGGATCGATCGCGGATCCTGACTTGGCCGGCCGAAGCGGCCCAGCCGCGCGATCTGCCAGGCCATCGACCAGTCATCGATCGATGCCGCCTCGCCCTCGGCGCGGGCCTTCAGCCAGTACTGGTGCAGCGGCACATAATCGAAATTGCGGCCATGCCCGCCGAAGGGATGGAAATAGCGGTGGCCCCGCTTGCCCCAGTCGACGAATTCGATGCCCAGCTTGAAGGACGCCTTGGTTTCGCGGACGAAATCGGCCTCGTTGATCCCGAGCGATTCATTGAAGGTGCGGATCGGCGGGATGGTCGCTTCGCCCACGCCGACGGTGCCGATTTCCTCGGATTCGATCACCGTGATGCGGCAATCTGCGCGCAGCGCCTGGGCAAGCGCGGCGGCCGTCATCCAGCCAGCCGATCCGCCGCCGACGATCAGCACGTCCCGGATTGCGCGATCTGCCATGCCGTCCATGATATCTCCCATCGGTTGCCTGTGGCCTAGCCGGAAAAAGAACGGGCCGGAAGTTTCCTTCCGGCCCAAAGTATCCCCTGCCCCCCAGGGAGGTGGAGTAGGGAGGAGTTTTCCTTAGAAGCTGAACCGGACAGAGCCAGTCCAGGTGCGACCGAGGGCCGGGCCGGTTCCGATCACCGCGGGGTTTACCGAAAGGTCAGCCGGGCCGCCGCTGCCGCGCAGATCGTAGCGGTTGAACACGTTGTAGCCCTGGATGCCCAGTTCGATGTTCTTCATCGGGCGCACCTTGAAGTCGAGCCCGATGACCGCACCGCCCGGATAGGAACGGCCGCCATCATCGATGATGCCCGACTGGCCGATGACGTTGAAGCCCAGCGTGGCGATTTCACCGAAGTCATAGCCGGCCTGCAGGGTGTACATCAGTTCAGGCATGTACTGGGCGCGAACGAAGGGCGTGGGCTTGCCGGTGGCATCGGTGCCCGAACGCGTCGGCTTCGACCAGGTGGCGTTTGCGGTCATGTTGAAGTTGCCGACATTGGCCGTGCCGAAGAATTCGACGCCGTACGACTTGTAGCGCGCGTCGATCACGCAGCCACCGGCGCCGCCGGGGCAACGCGTGGCCGAAAGTTCGAAGGTCGACTGCTTGAAGTTGCCCTTGAACACCGTGAGGTCGACGGCGAACTTGCCATCGGCACCCAGGCTGCCGCGGGTCTTCAGGCCCAGTTCGTACTGGTTGACGAAATCGACCGACGGGGTGACGCCATCAGCCGTACAGCCGCTGGTGCCGGCCTTGGCCATCGCGCCGGTGCACAGTGCGCCAGTGGTGGCGATCTTGCCGCCGAAGGTCTGACGATCGCCGTTGAAGCGGCCACCGCGCGATGCACGGACGAACAGGCTGGTGCTGCCGCTGGCCTTCCACAGGGCGCCCGCCGTCCACGAGGTGTAGCTGCGGCTGTAATCAAGCACTTCGCGCGCACCGTTGGCGGTGATTGCGGGAATGCTCACCCCGCCCGAATTGACGAGGAATTCGCTGCCACCCTGGCGGCCGCTGCCGCTGGCCTTGACGCGTTCGAAGCGGACCGAACCGTCGAGTGCGAAATGTTCGCCATCGATTTCCAGCGCGGCGTAAGGGGCCGTGTTGGTGTACGAAAGGTCATAATCGCGGGCGCAGCAATTGCCCCAGTTGTTGTTGTATCCGGCGATGCCTTCCTGCGTCAGCTTGGCGCCGGTGGTGCTGTAAAGATCGAGCTGGGCCGGATTGTCACCGCTGACTTCGCGCAGCGACTTGTTGACGTTCCACTCCATGGAGATGTCCTGGTCCATGTAGAAGAACCCGGCGCGGGCAGTGACCTTGCCAAAGGACGTATCGAACTTTGCCGCCAGCGCAAGATCGTTGGCCAGGCTGCCGATGTCGCGGATCTTGGTGCG
>JBJTLW010000086.1:0-4776 GCA_046063225.1 Novosphingobium sp.
GCGCGCGAAGAGGCGCTGATCGACCGGTTGCGCCGCTGAAGCGACGATTTCGGGGGTATCCGCGCCGGTAACGGCTCCCAATGGCGCGCAAATCTGCCATAGGCCTGCGCGATGCTCGACAGCGCCGATCTTCTTCCTGCCCTGCACACCACTTTCGGCTTTCCCGCTTTCCGCGGGGTGCAGGAACAGGTGGTGCGCCGGGTGCTGGGCGGGCAATCGACACTGGCGGTGATGCCGACGGGCGCGGGCAAGTCGCTCACCTACCAGCTCCCCGCCACGCTGATGCCGGGCACCTGCGTGGTCATATCGCCGCTGATCGCGCTGATGCACGATCAGTTGCGCTCGGCAGAGGCCAACGGCATCCGCGCCGCCAGCCTGACCAGCGCCGATGCCAACCGCGAGGAAACCATCGACCGGTTCCGCGCTGGCGAGCTGGACCTGCTCTATGTCGCGCCGGAACGCGCCAGCCAGCCGCATTTCCGCGAACTTCTGGGTGCAGGGACGATCAGCCTGTTCGCCATCGACGAGGCGCATTGCGTGTCCGAATGGGGCCACGATTTCCGCCCGGATTATCGCGCGCTGCGCCCGCTGATGGACAGCTTCGGATCGGTTCCGCGCCTGGCGCTGACGGCAACGGCCGATGCCCACACCCGCGCCGATGTGCTGGCGCAGCTGGGCATTCCCGATGACGGGCTTGTCATCGCCGGGTTTGACCGGCCCAACATCCGCTATGCCATCCGCCACCGCGAAAGCGGCTTCAGCCAGCTGCGCAGCCTGTTGCAGGAACAGCCGGGGCCGGGGATCATCTATGCCCCCACGCGCCGCAAGGTTGAGGATCTGGCGAGCAAGCTGGCAGAGGCGACCGGGCGCCGCGTGCTGCCCTATCACGCCGGTCTGCCACCGGAAGAGCGCGCGGCCAACCAGTCGGCCTTCGTGGCCAGCGAAGAAATGGTGATGGTGGCAACAGTTGCTTTCGGCATGGGGATCGACAAGCCGGACGTGCGCTTTGTGGCCCATGCCGGGGTGCCGAAATCGATCGAGAGCTATTACCAGGAAACCGGCCGCGCCGGCCGCGATGGCGACGATGCCGTGGCCGTGATGTTCTGGGCCGCGCAGGACTTTGCCCTGGCCCGCGAGCGGCTGAACGAGATGGACGAAAGCCGCCGCAATGGTGAACGCAGCCGGCTTGATGCTCTGGCCGCGCTGGTCGAAAGCGCCAGCTGCCGCCGCGCCATCCTGCTTCGCCACTTTGGCGAGGCGCCGCCGGAAAAGTGCGGCAATTGCGACAATTGCCTTGAAGCGCCGGGCGTTGCGGACGGGTCCGTCGTGGCGCAGAAGCTGCTTTCCGCCGCCTATCGCACCGGGCAGAGTTACGGCATCGGCCATCTGGAAAAGATCCTCAACGGCGTCAGCGACGAGCGCGTTATCCAGCGCGGGCATGATCAGCTATCGGTCTTCGGCATCCTTGCGGCGGACGAAACGGCGCTGGTCAAACCGGTCGCCCGCGCCCTGCAGGCACGCGGCGCGCTGGTTGCCAATGAACACGGCGGACTGATGTTGGCCGGCGATGCCCGTGCGATCCTGACCGGAGAGGTGCTGGTGCCGGTCGTCCTGCCGCCGGCCCGGGCAAAGCGCGCGAAGAAGGACCGTTCGGGCATCAACCCGGTGGGCGATCCGCTCTTCGAGGCGCTGCGCGCGCTGCGCCGCGATCTGGCGGTGGAGGCTGGCCTGCCGCCCTATGTCATCTTCCACGATGCCACCCTGCGCGAAATGGCCGCAGCCCGCCCCGCCGATCTGCGCGCACTGGGCGCAATCAGCGGGGTCGGGACCCGCAAGTTGGAGGCCTACGGGGATGCCTTCCTGTCTGTGATCAGGCAGTATTGATCACACGTCAAAGAAGTTCACTGCGCCGGTTGCCAGATCGTAATAAGCACCGGCCACAAGCACTTTTCCGGCACGGACCGGATCGCCGATGATGGGATCAGAGGCTTCGCGTAACTGCCTCACCACGCGCTGCACATTGAGATGAATCGCGAGATCGACGATGTCTTGTCCCGAGCCATGGCGTGCGTACGCGTCGATGGCCGCTGGCAGGATCGGCTGGACCATCCGGGTCAGCGCCGGGGGCAACTGGGTATTGTCCTTCACAACCGCGCTTGCCGCCGCGACGGCGCCGCACTGTTCATGGCCTAGCACTACGATCAACGGAACGCCCAGCTGGGCCACGGCGAAGGCTATCGAGCCAAAGCCGGCGTCGTCGAGGTAATTTCCCGCAGTTCGAACGATGAACAGTTCACCGAGGCCGGCTCCGAACAGGTGTTCGGGGCCAACCCGCGAATCTGCGCAGCCGATTAGCGCGGCGAAGGGCTTTTGTCCCTTGGCGAGCTCCAGACGGCGGCGAGTGGAAATATCGACTGGGGCTGGTTGGTCCGCCACGAACCGGCGGTTGCCATTGCGCAACCGTTCAAGGGCTTCTTCAGGTGTCATAAAAGTCTTTCTCACCGGAAAAGAGGGGACGCCGAAGCATCCCCTCCGGACGGTTATTACGGTCTGATCTCATCGTGCGGCAGCTGCGGGGCGGCATCCTCGCCATGGCGCGTGGCCCACAGCGAGTAACCGACACCTGCGGCAATCAGGCCGAAGGTCACGCCAAGGCTTGCCAGCGGCGGGAACTTGTCCCCGCCAAGCAGGAAGTCGGAGACGAAGATCTTCGATCCGATGAACACCAGCACGGCCGCCAGCGCATACTTCAGGTAGTAGAAGCGGTGGATCATGGCCGAGAGCGCGAAGTACAGCGCGCGCAGGCCCAGGATCGCCATGATGTTGCTCGTATATACGATGAAGGTGTCGGTGGTGATGGCGAAGATCGCCGGCACCGAATCAACTGCGAAGACAAGGTCTGCCAGGTTGATCACCACCAGCGCCAGGAACAGCGGCGTGGCCGCGCGCACCATCTTGCCGGTCTTTTCGTCCGGCACCTTCACGAAGAAGTGCTGGTCGTGCAGTTCCTTGGTGACGCGCATGTGGCTGGAAATCCAGCGCACCACGGGGTTCCGCGCAATGTCGGGATCGTGATCCCCGGCGAAGAACATCTTGATGCCGGTGAACACCAGGAAGGCGGCGAAGATGTACAGCACCCAATACGCCTGTTCGACCAGCGCAGCGCCAGCAGCAATCATCGCGCCGCGGAGCACGATAACCGCTAGAATGCCCCACAGCAGCGCGCGGTACTGGTACTTGGCGGGAATGGCGAAGAAGGTGAAGATGAGGCTGATCACGAAGACGTTGTCGATCGACAGCGCCTTTTCGATGAAAAAGCCGGTGTAGTATTTCATGCCAAGGTCCGCGCCCTTGGCCACCCAGACCCAGGCGCCGAACAGCATGGCGATGGTGATGTAGAAGGCGGTAAGCTTCAGGCTTTCGCCAATGCCCATCTCCTTGTCCTCCTTGTGGAGGATGCCAAGGTCAAAGGCGGTCAGCGCCAGCACGATCCCGGCAAATGAAAGCCAGAACCACACCGGCGTGCCCAGCCAGTCGGCGAAAAGAAATTCCATGATTGCAGTCCCTGTTATCGCGCCAAAAGGCCGAAGCGCGATGGCTCGCGCTCCGACCCGGAGGCTAGGTTCGCGGTCAGCCGAAGGCCTTGCGCTTCAGCCGAGAGGCGATGCGATCCTTGATCGCCAGCTTGAGCTTTTTCAGCCGCACGATCTCGAACGGATCGGCAGCCTTGCGATGCTGGGCAAGGCGAAGAGCCTCGTCGAGCCGCTGGTGACGCTCCAGCAGATGGAACACACGATCGGACATAGTGGTACTCCCTATCGAACTAAAGTTAGGTTCGATCGGATGCGCCGAGTTCGGGCCAGGGGAGGACTAGGGGGGAAGGACCCAGACCCAAAGCATCGGCACATCCGATGCGGTCCGACATCACGTGGCGAACTGCCAAAAATGGCCAGCACGCCGCGCCAGAGGGGCCCGGTCCCGCAGAGCCAAAATAGGCATTCGCGCCTCTCGGTTCAAGGGGTCTTGCAAATTTGGCGAATCACGATATTAATTTGATATCACTTTTTGAGGGGCCACTTTCATGTCCGAACTCCATCCCGCGATGAATGCCAGCCGCGAACGCAGTGCCTGGAGCACCAGCGGCTATCTGATGTTCGTCCTCTTTCTGCTGCTGCTGGCCTTCACGGTCTGGCGGATTGTCGCCTTTGCCGGCAGCGACCCGGCGGACGAGGCCGTGTTCGGCTTTGTCGTGCGATCAATCCTCAGCGTTCTGGCGCTGGTGATCATCTCATCCGGCTTTTACATGATCCAGCCCAACCAGGCGGCGGCGATCACGCTGTTCGGATCCTATCGCGGAACCGATCGCCACACCGGCCTGCGCTGGGTCTGGCCGTGGATGGGCAAGACCAAGATTTCCGTGCGCGCCAACAACCTCGTGTCGGACAAGATCAAGGTCAACGATCTGCGCGGCAATCCCATTGAAATGGCGGCGCAGGTGGTGTGGCGCGTGGTGGATACGGCCCAGGCGCTGTACGACGTTGATGATTACAAGGCCTTCGTCATGGTCCAGATCGAAGCGGCGGTGCGCACCATCGGATCGCGCTACCCCTATGACGATTTCGCCCATGCCGAAATCACCCTGCGCGGCAACCACGATGAAGTGGGCGTCGAACTGCGCAAGGAACTGATCGCGCGGTTGCAGATGGCCGGCATCACGGTGGACGAATGCGGCTTCACGCACCTGGCCTATGCGCAGGAAATCGCCGGGGCCATGCT
>JBJTLW010000087.1:0-3100 GCA_046063225.1 Novosphingobium sp.
CCAAGCTGGACGGTGCATCTGCTGGGCTGCCGCAAGGTGCTGGTGGAACGCGTGAAGATCCATAACCGGCCCGACGTGCCCAATTGCGACGGCATCGATCCCGATCATTGCCATGACGTGACGATCCGCCATTGCCGTATCACCTGCGGCGACGATGCCGTGGTGATCAAGGCGACATCCGGGCACGATCACTATGGCGGATCGCGCAATATCCACGTGCATGACTGCGTGCTGGAAACGCAGGACAGCGGCCTGAAGATCGGCACCGAAACGCATCAGGATATCCATGACGTGCTGTTCGAACGCTGCCGTATCGTCAGCGGATGCCGGGGCCTGTGCATCCAGCTGCGCGACCGGGCCAATGTCTATAACATCACCTTTCGCGATATCACCTTCGTGGCGCGCTATCATTCCGCGCCGTGGTGGGGGCGGGGAGAGGCGATTTCCTTCACCGCGATCCCGCGCGATGCGCAGACGCGGCTGGGCACGATCCGCAATGTCCGGGTGGAACGGGTGCGCGGCCAGTCGGAAAATTCGGTCCGGGTCGAAGGCCTTGGCGGCGGGCGGATCAGCGATATCGCGTTCAGCGATGTCCACGTTACGCTGGCGCGCACGACGTCCTATCCGGGCGGCGTCTTCGATAACCGGCCTACCAGGGTGATCGATCCCATCGAACGGCGCGGCACGCCGGGTGTCAGCCTGCGCCATGCAGATCGGGTGCGTTTTACCCGCTGTTCGGTTGCGTGGGGGCCGAACCCACCAGACTATTTCACCCACCTGTTGCAGGCGGAGGATACCCCCGGGCTCGATCATGCGGGCCTTGCCGGAAGCTCTGCCCATCCGGGCAAGGTTGCCGATCGCCAGATTTCCTGATCCTTTCGGAGTTGACCAGATGAACCTCCTCAACCGTCTGCGTCTTTGTGCCGCGCCCATCGCGCTGGCCGCCGCGATCGTGCCGCTGGCCGCTGTTCCGGCCAGCGCGCAGGCGGTGGGGCGCCCGGTCAGCGATGCGGAAGACCTTGCCCAGTTCGAACGCAAGGCGGCGCTGGCCCGCGAACTGGGCGCGACGGAAATGATCGTCACCGAAGCCCTGCCCATTGCGCGCTGGGAAATGGACGAAAAGGATCCCTACCCCGAATGGTTCGTCCACCATGCATCGATGCTGAAGATCTTTCCCGTCGGCGCGGTGACGCCTTTCGTTGATGCCGCCTATGCAAAGCGCGTGCAGGGCATCGTGCGCCAGCGCTGCGCCGTTCTCCAACGCAATGGCCTGCGCGCGGTGTGGCGGGCGAACGAGCCGGCCGTCCTGCCCGAAGCCTTCTTCACCGCCCGGCCAGACCTGCGCGGCCCGCGCATCGATCATCCCGCGCGCTCGACCAGGACGCATTTCGCGCCCAATGTCGACAATGCGGAGATGCTGGCAATTTATCGCCAGTCAATCCAGGCCCTGCTGGCTGCCTGCCCGCAGGTGGAAAGCTTTGTCTGGACCACGACCGATGCCGGTTCGGGCTTTGACTGGACGCCCGGACTCTATCCCGGATCGAACGGCAGCTCCGCCGTGCGCGATCGCCCGGTGGCAGACCGGGTGGGCGGCTTCATGAACAATCTGAAGGGCGCGGCGCGGGACATCGGCCACGATATCCGCATCAACATCAAC
Organism: Novosphingobium sp.; assembly: GCA_046063225.1. GTDB lineage: Bacteria > Pseudomonadota > Alphaproteobacteria > Sphingomonadales > Sphingomonadaceae > Novosphingobium. Next base: position 1,658 of record JBJTLW010000087.1, read on the forward strand.
CAGATCGAGCCGCGCCAGTGGATGATCCCCACGTTCAGCCCGGACGTGCTGGAAAACACCCTGCGCAAGCTGGAACCGGGACTGGCGGTCAACGGCAGGCAGGGGCCGGACGGCAAACCCTATGACAGCGGCAACTGGGGCAAAAGCCCGAACCGCGCGGCCTTCTATCCTGTCGCCGGGATCATCGCGCCCGATTTCGATCCCGCGCCCCGGCCCGGCGGCGGCCATGTGCTGATCGCCCTGGGGGACGAACCGTCGCAGCCCTTCGTCGCCCGGATGCTGCGCGCCACCAGGGACCAGCCGATGGCGACCCGCGCACAGCGGCTGGCGGCGCTGCGCAGCTTTGCCGTCAGCGAAGTGGGTGAGGGCAAGGCCGATCTGCTGATCGAACACTGGAACGCGCTGCACGAGGCTTCAAAGACGCTCGACGTGCTGGATTTCGGCGCCATGCTGCGCTTCGGCCACGTGCTCAACCGCTGGATCACGCGGCCCATGGTGCCTTTCCCCATGGAGCTGACCGACGCGGAAAAGGCTGATTACCGGCGATTCCTGTTTCAGGCAAAGGGGGAAGAGCAGGCGTCCAACCTGATCGATATCCAGGCCATGCGCATGTACGAAGGCTGGGGCGCGCACCTGCTGTTCCAGCGCGCGGTGGAACTGGCCAGGCCCAAGGTTGAACGGGCGGCGCGGATCGCCGGTGAACTTGCCGCCGCGTCGGACGATGCGTCCGGGCGCGATCACTGGACCATGCAGCGCAAGCGGCTGGAGGCCCTTTCCCTGCTGCTGCAATCGGCGGACAACATGGTATCCTATCAGGCGCAGCTTGAACGCACGCGGGAAAAGGACGCGCCCGCCGAAGCCGATGCCCCGCTGTCCGCCCGCGCCAGCTGGGACCGCGAAGACCTGATGATGCTGGCCCGGCGCGAGATCGATACCATGGTGGCCCTGCGCGCCCTGCTGCTGTCCACCGACAAGCCCATTCTCGACCTGGCGCAGCAGCCGGGCGATGAAACGATCATGCGGCTGGGGCCGAACGTGGCAGCGCAGCTGAAGCACAAGATCGACACGATGAACGCCCACTGGCGTGACTATGATCGGCTGACCACCGTTCCCAATCCCTGACATCGCTTCAGGGTCGCACGTGGCAAGGCCCGGCCGGCTGGTCGGGCCTTGTTTCATTGGCGCGCGCCGTTTCCGGCCGCTGCGGCACCGGCGCAAAAAAAGACCCGCCGCGCAATGCACGGCGGGTCCAGGGAGGTGGAGGTTGAACCCTTAGAAGGTGTACGATCCGCCGAAGAAGAACTGGCGTCCAGTCTTCGAGAAGACGCGCTGCGACTGGCGCAGGGCACCCGAATACTGGTCACCGGCCTGGTTCGTCAGGTTCAGTGCGTCGATCGTCACCTTGAAGTGATTGTTGAACTTGTACGAAACCGAAGCGTCGAC
>JBJTLW010000088.1:0-10494 GCA_046063225.1 Novosphingobium sp.
TTGGAGCGGGTAAGGGGAATCGAACCCCTCTAGCCAGCTTGGGAAGCTGGTGCATTACCACTATGCTATACCCGCAATTCCGGCGCATGGCGCTGCGGTGGCCCGGCGGCATTGCAACCTTCGGGTAGCGCCCAGTGCCACAAGCCTGCCCTGCCGGTCAACGCCATGATGCCGCGCGGCGGACCGGCGATACCTATTTCGGATCGATCCGCAGTTCCACCGGCATTCCCGCATCGCTGCGCGGCAGTTTGATCGCGGGCGCTTCGGCCAGCACGAAGCCCAGCCGCGCCGCCTGATCAGGATCGAGCGCCAGCCTATAGTCCCCGGGGCGAACCTGTTCGAACAGGAAGCCGCCGCCGCTTGACGTGCGCACGCGTTTGATCCGCTTGCCCTTGCCATCGACCAGCCAAAGGGTCAGCCCGGAAATGCCGCGCCGGCCGGGACCGAAATAGGCGGTGCCTTCAAGCTCGCTCAACAGCACGATCGGGAAATCGGCGGAATGGATGCGCCCCGGTCGCGGCACGATGGCGATTCCCGGCTTGGCCGATGCCATGTCGATATCCGGCAGGGTATCCGAATTCATCCGCAGATAGGTGCGCCCGGTATTGCCCAGCTGGCCAAGCAGCGCGACCCCGTCCGGCCCGGTGGTGGCGCGCGCCGTTCCGGTATCGAATTCCACGTCGGCTTGCAGGGCTTCGCCGGCATCGAAGCGGCCATTGCCGTTATCGTCAAGGAAGGCCCGCGCCGCCACGGCGCCCGACGATGCCATGCCGGGCCGGGCGACGAACAGATCGCCGGTCATCGGATTGCGGCCAAAACTGAAGCCAAGCCGCAGCGCGGCGCTGTATTCACGCCGGGGCAGGGTTATGCTGCCGTCGAACGACAGCGAAAACGGGCCGAGACGGCGAATGGCCGAAAGGCCAAGCCGCGTCTGGTGTGTATCGAAGGTGTGTTCGATCCCGGCCTTGGCCAGCATGTCAGGGCCGAAAGTGCGGTCGATTTCGGCTGAAACGCTGGTGATCCGCGCCTGCGGCAGCACGGCATAGCTGGTGCCCGCGCGCAGCCGGGTCTTGCTGCCGGAAAGCGACGTCAGGTCGAACGAACCGGTCAGTTGCGTGAAACCGGGCAGACCGGGGGTCGTGGTGGTGGACAAGTCGAGGCTGTTGGACAGCATCATGCGCGACACCAGCAGCGATGCCCGCAGCGATGCATCGGCCTGCACCCGGCCATCGGCGAATTCGATCCGCCGCGCGCGCGCCGCGATGGGCATCGACAGGCGGCGGTCGGCAGGGCCGAAATGCGCGGTGGCAATCAGGTTGGCCTCTGTCGCGCGGCGCAGCGGATCGATGGTGAAGGCACGAAGCTCGTCGCTGAACTGGCCGATGTATTCGGCGTGCGCCGCCGTCACGCTCATGCCGCCAAGGCTGCCGCCGAGCTGCACTTCCAGCGCCTTGCCGCCGACATCGTTGAGGCCAAGGTCAAGCCGTGCCGCCAGCGGCCCCAAGCCGGTGCGCAGGCCGGCATTGGCCAGCCAGTGGTTCTGCCCCAGCCGCTGATACCAGGCCCCGCCCGCCACTGTGGTAAGATTGGCGCTGACCCCGTATTCGATCTGGCCGACGGCGCGCCAGCTGCCGAAATCCTGCCCCGGAATGAAATCCGGCGGGCGCACGTCAAAAAGGTTCACGTCCTTTTGCGCCATGCCGAAGCTGTAAACCAGCTGCCCCTGCGCCAGCCGCCCATCGCCCACGCTGATCCGCCGCACTTCCTCGCGGCGCTGGCCTTGCGGGCCATAGAACACCAGGCGGAACACGTTGAGGCCAAATTCCACCGGCACCTGCTGAAAGGCGAATTGCCCGTTCACCGGCGTTGCGGTCGATCCGATCAGCGTGTTGTTGCGATAGAGTTCCACCTCGTAACCATCGGCAAGTTCGCCGCGCAGATCGATCCGGTCGAACACCGAAGCGCGTTCCAGCGGCGCATTGGTGACCATAGCGCCGCGCCCGCCGACCCCGCGCAGCCCCAGCGGCATCGAAATCGTGGCGACATCGCCAATCTGGAACTCGCTGGCGCGCAGCGGACCGAGCAGCCGCGCATCGGGATCGCGCCGCCCCAGTTCCAGCCGCGCGGCGATCAGCCCCTCGGTCGAACTGGCGCTGACGAAACCCTGCCCGGTCATGAAACCGATGTCCCCCGCCAGCCGCAGATCAGCCTCGCCGCGCGTGCCGCGGGTGGAATCCGAAAGCGCCCGCAGTTCCACATCGCCCACCGGAAACGATGCGATCTGCCACGGCGTCGGCTCGCGATCATAAGCCGGGCCGTCCGGCCGCGCCGCCCTGCCCGACAGCCGCTCGCGTTCGGATTCGCGGGCCAGGCGCTGCTGGAAGGGGAACGGTTGCAGCGTGGTGACAACCACCGTCTGGGCGCGCAGATCAACCTTCATGGTCAGCGGCATGATCTGGGCAAAGAGGTCTGCCTTGAGGAACATCTCCCCGTCCATCGCCACTGCATCGCGCGGCGAAAGCGGCACGTCCTTGCCCGAAAGCGCGATCGTTCCGGCGCGCAAGTTGATGGCCACGGCAGCCTTCGGATCGAGCACCCAGCCCGAGGCATAGCGCCCTTCATCGCTGACCGTGATGGCAAGATCGAGCAGCCGCGTGACCTCACCCAGCGGCAGGAACACACCCTCGCGCGTGCCATAGGCAGTGATCGTTTCGCGGATTTCCCCGTCGGGGGTGCGCAGCTCGATGATCAGCTCGTCATCGCTGCTGATGACCACTGCCGGTCCGAACTCTCCCGCCCCGGCAAGGCCGGAGCCAAGGCCGAGCAACCCGGCCTTCGCCAGCGCCGGATCGGCGGAAGGGGCGATCGACTTGCCAAGCGCGGCGGCGACAAAGGCCAGGGACTTCGCCTCGCTGGAAACCGGCGGCGGCGAAGCGAGGCCAGTTGCGCTTGCCGGCATGCTTGCGGGAGCAACAGCCGGCTTCTTCGCCGCTCCGAACTTTGGAACCGGCAGGTTCCTGGCGGAAGGCGCTGCCGGTGCCGGCCTGACCGCTGGCGCGGCGGCAAGCGGCGGCTTCGCGTTTGCGGCCAGTGCTGGCCGGGCAGGCGCAGAGATAGAGGACGTGGCGGCTGTCGGTGCGGTCAGTCGAGGCCCGCTTTGCGGTGCTGCGCGCGGCGAAGTTTGCGGCCGCACGATCATGCGCCGCGCACCGCGCTGCTCTTCCCCTTGCAGCGCAGGCGGCGGTGCGGCGATGCCGGGATCTGGCCTTGCTTGCCCGGGCTCTGGGGCCACGTCGGGGCGAGCCTGCACCGCAAGCTCCGGCTCTGCCACGGGAGACGATGCCGGGGTTGCAACCGCACCGGGCTGCGCGGGCAAGGCCGCAGCGCTGCTTTCGGGCAAGACCTGCGGCGCGGGGGCCGGGCTTTCCACCAGAGGCTGCGCGGGAGCCGCATCGGCGGCGGCAAGCGGCGCACCTGGCGCGGGCGCGGCGGGGCTGGGCGCATCGGCGGCGTCGAGCGTCTGCTCTACCGGCGGCGTCGGGGGCGCATCGCCAGCAGGCGCAGCTTCAGCCGCAGCGGCGGACAGCGCCGGGGCAGGCGCCACGGCCGGCTGGGCGCTTCCCAGATCGGAGAAGGCGACGCGGAACGTCGGCTCTTGCGGCAGGGGCCGGGAAAGGGTGGTCGCGGGCCGGGCGTTCCCATCCCGCATGGAGGCGACTGGTGCGGGCTGCGCCTGCTTCCGGTGTGCAGGGGAGCGAGTCTTCGGGTTCTCAGCTGTCTCACCCGGGCCGAAGCGCGGATCGGGAAGGTCCGCCCCCGTCATTGCGGACTTGCTATCGGGGCGGGTTTCGCCGTCCTTTTCCGGCGACTTGGCAGATCGGTTGCCCGACCGGCCAAGCTGGCCCGTCACGGCGACCAGTCCGCCGATGGCGGCACTGGCGGCCAGCGCGCCAACCGCCCTGCGCCCCCGCGGGGAGATCACGGCACCACGTAGGCCCCGGTGGCAAGCACCTTGCCCGGTTCAAGATCATCATCGACATAAGTGATCGTCAGCCGGGTTCCCTTCGCATAGGATGCCGGAGGGGCCTGCGGATCGAGCGGAACTTGAACCGTGCGCTGGTCAATCTCGGGATAGACGCCGATGCCCTTGATCTGCGCCAGCGGCTTCTTCACCCCCGGCGCGGTAATGGTGATGTCCCCGAACGACGATCGGGTTCCCGATCGCAGGATCGTCATCCGCAGCGCGGGCGCTCCGTTCGTCCGCACCAGTTCGAAGTCCTTCAGCCCGCTGGTCAGCGTCGTCGGGCCAACGCGGACGATGACCGGGATCGAAATGCCGAAGCGCGGCACGATACGCACGCCGACGCCGCCCGATGCCGCTTGCGCGGCGCCTTCGACCGACACGTCATCGCTGGGAGGCGGCACCGATGTGGCGCTGAAGTGCGAGCGATATTCGCCCGGTGGCAACCCCTGCGGCAGGCGGACCATGATCCGCACCAGCTGCGCCTCGTTCGGCGGCAGGGTGACCCGGCGCGGCGACCAGCGCAGCAGAGGGCTGGCAGGCTTCACCCGTGCGGCAAGAGCCGCATCGCCGAGCGAGGCAAGCTCGGCCAGTTGCCCGTCGGGCCGCATCGCCATGTCGGCAATCAGGATGTCATAATCGCCGCTGGCCGATGCCCGGTTGTACAGGCCAACCGTGGCCGTCCGGTCGCGTTCGGTCAGGACGACGCGCTTGGGGTACAGGTTGACATCACCCATGCCGCCGACCGAACCGGCGGGCGGCTGCGCGGGAACCGGCGAGGAAGCCGGAACCTGCTGCGCCGTCAAGGCGGCCGGAGCCAGTGCCAGCAGGCAGGCCGCCACCCGAAACGGGCGACGCAGACGAAGGGCTTCACCCCCGACAGGGCCATGCAAGCTGCTGGTCATAAAAGGAAAATTGCCTAGAAATGCCATCATCGCGATTTCTAAGGAATTTTACGGAATCTGGCGAGGGGCCTGGCCCGGATTTACACAGATACCGAAAGGCGCGTCCGGACGCTCAGTTATAGGCAACGGTGACCGAGTAGGTCCCGCTGTAGTTGCCTCCAGGCTGGCCAGCATTCACTGACAACGTCCCGCGCACATCAAAAAAGGTCACGCCAGAACCCGGCAGGGTCGCCGTGGCAACCACCGGCGCGGTGGTAAACGCCATGCTGCTGGTCCCCAAAGTGACCGTGCCGTTGCCGGTTGTAATCGAAAATTGGCGGTTGGCATCGCCGACCACGCGGAACCGGTCGGTCGAGGTAACCGAGCCAGGGACGAATGTGACCCCGCCGCTTACCGAGCCAACGCCCGCAGCGTTTACCGTAACTGTCCCGGCCGTGCCACTGGACGCGAACTTGCCGAACTTGAGCGCGGCACCGTTCTGGTGCGTCAGGACTATCGGACCCAACACGGTCGCAGAGGCCGTGCCGGACACGGTCTTGCTGTTACCCGAAGCTGCCTGGGCCGATTGGATCGACAGCCCGATGGCTGCTGCCAGGCACAAGTGCTTCAAGATGGCGCGTTGGTTCATGGCGCGTGAACCTGTTGCGGGACGGCAAACCGGATGGCCGCCGCCCCGCAAGGTCTAACGATCAGTTGTAGGCAACCGTGGCGGTGTAGGTGCCCGTGTAGGTGCCGGCGGTGGCGCCGCTCGGAACGGTCAGCGTGCCGCCAACCGTGAAGCTGCCGACGCCGCTGGTGTTCAGCGTTGCGGTGCTTGCCGAGGTCGACGTGGTGAAGCTCATCGTCGCGGTACCGGCGGTAACCGAACCACCCGTCGCGGTGATCGAGAACGAGCGGCTGGCGTCGCCCGAAACGGTGAAGCCGTCAGCCGAGCTGGTCGAGCCGGGAACGATGCCAACATCGCCGGTTGCCGAAGCAACGCCTGCCGTGGTGACGGCAACCGTGCCGCCCGTGCCGGCGGTGAACTTGCCAAAGTTGAGCGAAGCGCCCGAGGTGTGTGTCAGCACGATCGGCGCAACGACAACGGCCGAGGCCGAACCGTCAGCCGACGAGGAGTTCCCCGAGGGTGCAGCGAAAGCAGAGGTCGGAACAACAGCAAGGGCCGCAGCGGCCAGCAGAATCTTCTTCATGTATCTTTTTCCCTTCGCAGTCCGGCGATGCGCCCCCGCACCTGCCGATCCTGAGGGCACTGATTGCGACCAGCCCCCTCAAGCTCGGAGCAGATAACCGGCAAAGGTTAAGGATCCCCTGCGTGTAAACCCGTATGAAATTTGGGCGGCAGGCGCGGTCTGGCCTGCACGCACGGCCTTGCGGCAATAACCTTAATTGTAAGTCACGATCACCGGCACCACGGCCTGATAGCGCGCCGCCGGGGTTCCGCCCGGAATGTCGATCGTGCCGCCAACCCGGAAGTGGTCCGTGCCGTCATGATCGAGCGTGCCACGCCGGTTGGCATCGGGCTGGCTGTCGCTGCGTGCGGTAAGCGAGCCGACCGTCAGCGGCGGGGCCGCGCCGCCACTGCCGTCGCTAAGTGTGCCGGTGGCGATGATCGAACCCGGCAGCGCAATCGCATAGTCATGGAATGGCTCACCCTTCACTACGAACAATGCCGGGTGGCTGGCAACGCCGTTGCCCATCAACCCGGCCGGCACAGCACCGCCGGTGTAATGCGTATCACCCGTAGCTTCGACCAGCACGGTTCCCGGCGCGGCACTGGCAAAGACTGCGCCGAACGACAGATCCTGCTGCGGCACGACAAGCAAGGGCACGACCACCTGCGCCCGCGCCTCTCCCGCAGAAGTCGCCTCGTTTTCCGCTGCATGGGCTTTTTCGGCAAGTGCCGCCGTTGCAAGAAGCATGGCAGCGCAAGAGCAAAGGCGCCGCCGCACGGTCAGAATACCGCCAGAACCGTGGCGACCGCCGGCAGCGGGAAGACCAGTTCCCCTCCGCCGTAATTGCGCGTTACCTGAAGGCGCCCGCCGACGCGGAACGAGGTTCCGCAGCGCCGCTGGGCACAGCCGCGCAGGGTCAGCGTCATGGTCGTTCCCGTCATGGTGCCGATGGACACCGGAAGATCGGTATCAAGCTGCGAAAGCCGGCCCACCACGCCGCCCGCCGTCACTTGCTGAAGCCCCGAAAAGGTGACCTGAATCTGGATATTGATGACCCGGCGGCTTTCGTTGCCGCGATCGTAGACAAGGCTGAACTGTGCCGGCCCGGTAGCCGGCCCGCCCACGGTGAACAGCCCTGAATCGCTCACGACACCGAAAGCGTTGACCGTCCTTGTGCCGGTTGTCGGGACCAGCAAGGTGCCAAAACGCAGCGGAGCATTGGGCGTTATCGTCACCGTCGCCTGATCGGCAAGGGCGGCCTGCGGCAATATCGCCAATAGCCCTGCTGAAGCCGCGGCAAGCCCGCGCCGAACCGCGACCGGCGCGGCGGCGCTTTGCCGGCCATCCATGCCCCGGGCACGACCGGTAACCGCAGTTCGCCAATGCAGCTTCACGCTGTGCCCTTCGCTGATTTGCCCAGACCGAAGGAGACTAGTTTGCCGGGCCCGGGAGCGCAATCGCCCTCCATCTCCCCGGCGATTTGTCCCCGGGCCTGTTGCGCGGCGGCGGTGATGGCTTAGCCTGCGGGCCAGCACCACGGGGAGAGTAGCGATGGCCGCCATAGAGCGCGGAGAAACACCTTTCGACATTGCCGCGCGTGAAGCCCATGTCGTCGGCTCCGGCCCTCGCATCGCCGCGCTCACCGGCGATGCCGTCGATGTCGGTGCGCTCGATCTGGTCAACGCGGTGCGCGCCGGGGCTGGGGCCCATTCGGTCACGCCCGACAAGATCCCCGATTACATGCGCACCATGATGAAGCATCCGGACATCTTTGCCCGGCAAATGGAAATGGGCACAGCCATCTTCGAAGGGCGCATTCCCAAGCGCGACCGGGAACTGGCAGTCCTGCGCGTCGGCTGGCTGTGCCGCGCGCCCTATGAATGGGGCCAGCACGTCGACATCGCCAAGCGCTTCGGCGTCAGTGCCGAGGAAGTGGCACGGGTGACGCGCGGCTCTGCCGATCCCGCGTGGACGCCGCACGAACGCGCGATCCTGCGCGGGGTGGAGGAGCTGATCGGCGATCACGCCATCGCGGACGACACGTGGGACACTCTCGCCGCCTGCTGGGACGAGGCGCAGATGATCGAGTTCCCCATGATGGTCGGACAATATGTGGCCACCGCCTACGTCCAGAACTCGCTGCGCATCATGCTGACCGAGGGCAATTCCGGACTGAGCCACCGGTGACCTGGACCGCAGACGAACTGGCCGTTCGCGAAGCCGATGTGCTGGGGCATCCCCTGCGCATTCCGGCGCTTTCGCAGGACGAACTGGGCGAAGAGGTGCGCGAACTGGTCCGCCGGATCGGCGCGACCCTGGGCATCGAGGCGCCCGAGAAGCTGACGACCTATTTTGCCGTCCTTGCCCGCCACCCGGAGCTGTTCCGCCTGCAGCTGGAGACCGGCATCTTCTTTTTCAGCGGATCGCGCATCCCGCCACGTGAGCGCGAACTGGCGGTACTGCGCACGGCATGGCTTGCCGGTGCGCCCTACGAATGGAGCCAGCACGTTCTGATCACCCGTCAGCTCGGCTTTACCGAGGTGGATACCGACCGGGTGCGCGCAGGACCGGACGCCGAAGGTTGGAGCGCGCAGGACCGCGCCATTCTGCAAGCCGTGGACCAGCTGTTTCATCACCAGATGATCGCCGACGAGACCTGGGCCGCGCTGGCCGCGTTCTGGGACGAGGCGCAGCTGATCGAGCTTCCCTGTCTGGTCGGCCAGTACCTTGGCGTGGCCATGCTGCAGAACGCGCTGCGCATGCCGCTGGCCCGCGAGGCGCGCGGATTTGCCGAACGCTGATCGGTAGGCTAGCCTGCTGCGGGTTCCCTCAAACGGGATTGCGCGCCGATGGATCTAGCCGAAGCTGCCGAAACGTCTCCGCTGCCGATCCGGGTCAAGCGACACCGGCTCTCGACGCGGCTCTGGCACTGGATCAACGTCGCTTGCGTCGCCATCATGCTGATGAGCGGACTGATGATCTCCAACGCGCATCCGCGCCTCTATTGGGGGCAGTTCGGCGCCAATCCCGACAAGGCCTGGGCCGAACTGCCGCAGTTCCCCGGCTGGATGACCATCCCTTCGCACTACAGCCCGGCCGACGCGCGGCTGTGGCATCTGGCCTTGGCCTGGCTGTTTGGCGCGGCGATCCTGGCCTATCTCGCCTGGTCGGCGGTCAACGGCCACCTGTGGCGCGATTTGAAACCAAGACTGGCGGAGCTTTCGCCCCGCCATCTTTGGCAGGACATCAAGGACCACGCCGCGCTGCGCTTTCGCAAGGGCGAGGCGGCGGCGCGCTACAATATCCTGCAGAAGCTGGCTTACTGCGGTGTGCTGCTGGTCCTGCTGCCGCTACTGGTGCTGACCGGCATGGCCATGTCTCCCGCGCTAAATGCAGCGTTTCACGGCTTGCCGGAATTCTTCGGCGGTCGGCAATCGGCGCGCTCGATTCATTTCATCTGCGCGGGCGGTATCGTACTGTTCTTCCTCGTCCACATCGCGATGGTAGTGCTGGCCGGACCGGTGAACGAAGTGCGCTCGATGATCACCGGCCGCTTCCGCCTCCCGCCCTCGAACGACAGAGGGGAGCCATCCCATGACTGACACTTTCAGCCGCCGCCGCCTGCTCTCCGCCGGGGCTCTCGGCACTGGCAGCCTGCTGCTCTCGGGCTGTGACAAGCTGGGTGGAAATCCTGCCGTCCGGAGCCTGCTCGAAGCGGGAGCGGATGCCCACTACGGCGTGCAGCGCGGGATTGCCGGCGATGCGCTCGCGGCTGAATTCGGGCCTGCCCAGATGTCGCCCCTGTTCCGCGCCAACGGCAATACCAACGTGAATGGCAACAGGGAATGGTCCGGCCATGCCGCGGACAATTTCGCCCGCTGGGCGCTGCGGGTCGATGGACTGGTGCTCAAACCGCTCGACCTGCCGCTCGACGCCGTGCGCGCCTTGCCGCAGCGTGCGCAGATCACCCGGCACGACTGTGTCGAGGGGTGGAGCGCGATCGGCAAATGGCAGGGGCCGCAGCTGGGCGGCATACTCAAGATGGCGGGCCTGCTCCCCGCCGCGCGGTTCATCGTGTTCCACTGCGCCGACCGGTTCGGCACCACGCCTTATTACGAATCGCTCGACCTGATCGAGGCGCATCATCCGCAGACGATCCTGGCCTGGGCGATGAACGACAAGCCCCTCCCCGTCGCCCACGGTGCCCCCGTGCGCCTGCGCGCCGAACGCCAGCTGGGCTACAAGCATGCCAAGTACGTGATGCGGATCGAGGTGCGTTCTTCGCTCGCAGGTCTGTACGGCGGCAAGGGCGGGTACTGGGAAGACGCCAAGGGCTATCAGTGGTGGGCGGGGATTTGAGCTTCCCGCGTTAATCCCGCTTAGACACTCCATCGCG
>JBJTLW010000089.1:0-5422 GCA_046063225.1 Novosphingobium sp.
TGGGCGGCGCGGCGACGCTTTCGACTTCCTCAATCGTGAATTTCGGTTCGTCCATTACCCGAAAATCCTTTTCGTCCGTTCGATGCCGCGAACCAGCGCCGCGATATCGTCTTCATCGTTGTAGATGCCAAAGCTGGCGCGCGCCGTTGCCGGAACGCCAAGGTGGTCCATCAGCGGCTGGGCGCAGTGATGCCCGGCGCGGATCGCCACACCTTCCTCGTCCAATATGGTGCCGAGGTCGTGCGGATGCACCCCTTCGAGCGCGAAAGAGACGATGCCTGCGCTTTCGGCCGGTCCGAACAGCGTTACCGAGTTCATGCCGCGCAGCGCATCGCGGCACCGCGCGACCAGCGCGGTTTCGTGCGCGTGGATGGCATCGAGCCCGATGGCGGAGACAAAATCGACCGCCGCGCCAAGGCCAATCGCCTCGATGATCGCCGGCGTTCCCGCCTCAAACCGCGCGGGGGGCGGGGCGAAGGTCGTTTCGGCAAAGGTCACGCGGTCAATCATCGCGCCGCCGCCGTGCCAAGGCGGCATGGCATCGAGAATCTCGGCCCTGGCCCACAGCGCGCCGATGCCGGTGGGGCCGTATAGCTTGTGGGCAGAAAAGACGTAGAAATCGCAGCCCAGCGCCGCCACGTCTACGGAAAGGCGCGGCACGGCTTGGCAGCCATCGATCAGCACCTTCGCGCCCACGCCGTGGGCCAGGGCCACGGCCTGTTCCACGTGAAGCACGGACCCGAGCACGTTGGACACGTGCGCGAAGGCCACCAGCTTGTGTCGCGCGTCAGCATCCGCCCGGCCACCTCCAAATCGATGCAGCCATCGGGCGTCAGCGGGCAGACGTCGATCTCCACTCCGGTGCGCTGGGCCAGCAATTGCCAGGGGACGATGTTGGAATGGTGTTCGAGCGTGGACAGCAGAATGCGGTCACCCGCCTTCAGGTTCATTGCGCCCCAGGTCTGGGCGACGAGGTTGATCGCCTCGGTCGCGCCGCGGGTGAAGACCACTTCATTTTCCGCCGCGCCGATGAAGGCCGCCACCCTGCGCCGCGCCGCCTCGAAAGCGAGCGTCATGTCGGCCGACCGCGCGTAGACGCCCCGGTGCACGGTCGCATAGTCGCGGCCCATGGCGTTGACGGTCGCATCGATCACCGCCTGCGGCTTCTGCGCCGTGGCGGCCGTATCCAGATAGTGCCAGCCGCCGGCAAGGCCGGGGAACTGCGCCTTCACATCGGCAACGGAAAGGCCGGCGGCGCTCACAGCAGCGCCTCCAGCGCGGCCTGCGCCGCTTCACCAAGCGCGTCCTCGTCCGCCGCGCCGACAAAAGCCTCGGCAATGAAGGCCTGCAGCATCAGCCGCTTTGCCGTTTCCGGCGGCAGGCCGCGCTGCGCCATGTAGAACAGCGCCTGCCCGTCAAGTTCGCCAACCGCGCAACCGTGAGCGCACTTCACGTCGTCGGCATAGATTTCCAGTTCCGGGCGGGCATTGGCCGTCGCCGTGCGGTCCAGCAGCATGGCGCGGACCGACTGGCTGGCATCGGTGCCGTCCGCCCCGCGCGCCACGGCAACCTTGCCGAGATAGGTGCCCACGGCCTCGCCGCCCAGCACGGAGCGCACAGTCTGGCTGCTTACCGCATCGGGCGCGAGATGCGCGACTTCGGTGACCAGTTCGAGGTTCGCCGTGCCCCCGCCCAGCTGCGCCGCGCCGAGCGTGAACTGCGCCTTCGCCCCCAGCCGCACATCGACCGCGATCCGGGCGAAGCTGCTGCCGGTGTTGAGCACGCGAAGATCGAACGAGGCGCCATCGGCGATGTCGATAACGAGGTGCCGCGCCACGCTTTCCGCGCCGTCGAGCATGATCGACAGGGCACCGCTTTCCCCGGCCGCCACGCGCAGATCCTCGCGTGCCACTGGCCAGACACCAGCGAGCGCATCGAGGTCCGCATAACGGAAATCCTCGTCACGGTGAGTGGGGAGGGCGGCAAGTTCGTTCATGCGGCGACAGCCTCGTAACCCTCTTCCTCAAGCTGCAAGGCCAGTTCCGGACCGCCGGTCTTGACGATGCGGCCACCGGCAAGGACGTGGACGAAATCGGGCTTCACCACGTCGAGCAGGCGCTGGTAATGGGTGATCAGCAGCACGGCCTTGCCCGGCGCGCGCATGATCGCGTTGATGCCTTCGCCGACAATGCGCAGGGCATCGATGTCGAGGCCGGAGTCGGTCTCGTCCAGCACCGCCAGCTTGGGGTCGAGGATGCCCATCTGCACCATTTCGGCGCGCTTCTTTTCGCCGCCCGAAAAGCCGACGTTTACCGGCCGCTTGAGCATGTCCATGTCCATCTTGAGCAGCGCCGCCTTTTCGCGCGCCAGCTTGAGGAATTCGCCGCCCGAGAGCGGCTCCTCGCCCCGGCTCTTGCGCTGGGCGTTGAGGCTTTCGCGCAGGAACTGGACGAAGGAGACGCCCGGAATTTCGACCGGGTACTGGAAGCCGAGGAACAGGCCAGCGGCGGCGCGTTCATGCGGTTCGAGTTCGAGCAGGTCCTGCCCGTCAAACTGCACCGATCCGCCGGTCACCTCATAGCCCGGACGGCCGCCCAGCACATAGCCGGTGGTCGATTTGCCCGCGCCGTTCGGCCCCATGATCGCGTGGACCTCGCCCGCGTTGATCGCAAGGTTCAACCCCTTGAGGATCGGCTTGTCGGCCACGGTGGCCTGAAGGTTGTCGATTTTCAGCATCAGAGAAAAGGTCCGCAATTCGGGGGAATATCAGTGAACATGGTCGGCATCGCCGGGGTGGGCGGCGGCCCAGATCTTCGCCGCGACACCATCGGCCATGCCATCAAGGAGCACCTGCGCGGCGTCTTCGGCATCGTCGCCCGCCTTGGCGAGTTCCTTGGCGCGGCCCTTCTTCAGCGCATCGATCGCTTCGGGGCGCAGGTTGCCGCAGGCGCTCTTGGCGAGGTCCACCGCCTGATCGAAGGTCTCGGCATCTTCGTCCGGCTTCATCATGCCGGCCTTGACGCAATCGACATAGCGTTCAACCGCGCGCGGCTGCTGGACGGGGGCGGCGGCGAGGAGGAGCGAGAGGACGATCATGCCGGCCTCCGGGGCGCGCCGCGCTGCTGGTAGTGCTGCTTGCGGGCGCGGCCGCGCTCGTCATAGCTGGCCTTCATGGCGACGAGGATTTCGGCGACGACGGCATCGGGTTCGGCCAGCACACGCTCCGCCGGGAAGCGCAGCAGCTTCACGCCCACCGCCTCAAGGCTCTTGTCGCGGCGCGCGGTGACCGCCGGATCGCCGCCCTCGTCGATCGACACGGCAATGCGCAGCGGGTTGCAGGCGAAATCGAGGATGGCCGAGCCGATCACCTGCTGGCGGGTGAGCTTGAACTTGCCGAGATTGGCCTCGACCAGCTTTTCGCCGAGCACCTTCTGCGCCTCGGTCGGCGCCATGCGGTTGCGCCGCGCCTGATCGTGGATCGCATCGAGCCGCTTGTCCGAAATCGACCAGCCGCGCCCGCGCTTCTCCAGCGCAGGAGCTTCGGTGCGCTCGTCAAGCGGGCGGACGGTGAGGGTTTTTTTCATTGTGGTTTCACACCATTGAGTTGATCGGCATCGCCGTCATAACGACGGTAGACGGCCTGCAATTCTCGAAAGTCGTCAGCACTGACGTTGCCAAGGTCTACATCAATGTAGATTCGCTCTCCGACCCCGCGAACTTCGTTCACGCAGGAGATACGACTTAGCCACTCGAAGTGCACACGTTCGTCGCCCTCGGACCAATAGGTCGTACCTTCGAAGTAAAAGGGGCTATCCAACGGAACCCTCCAAACTAATCCCCAACAGCTTCTGCGCTTCCACCGCAAACTCCATCGGCAGCTGCTGCAGCACTTCCTTGGCGAAGCCGTTGACGATCAGCGCCACGGCCTCTTCGGTGCCGAGGCCGCGCTGCTGGGCGTAGAACAGCTGGTCGTCGGAAATCTTGCTGGTGGTCGCCTCGTGCTCGATCTGGGCCGAGGGGTTCTTCACCTCGATATAGGGCACGGTATGCGCGCCGCAGTCCTTGCCGAGCAGCAGGCTGTCGCACTGGGTGAAATTGCGCACGCCTTCCGCCTGCGGGGCAACGCGGACAAGGCCGCGGTAGGTGTTCTGGCTGCGGCCTGCCGAGATGCCCTTGGACACGATGGTAGAGCGGCTGCCGCGCCCGTTGTGGATCATCTTGGTGCCGGTATCGGCCTGCTGATAATTGTTGGTGACCGCGACCGAGTAGAATTCGCCGACCGAATCCTCGCCGTTCAGCACGCAGCTTGGATACTTCCAGGTGATCGCGCTGCCGGTCTCCACCTGCGTCCAGCTGACCTTGCTGCGCGCGCCCTGGCACAGCGCGCGTTTGGTGACGAAGTTGTAGATGCCGCCCTTGCCTGTCGCATCGCCGGGGTACCAGTTCTGCACGGTCGAATACTTGATCTCGGCATCGTCGAGCGCGACCAGTTCCACCACGGCGGCGTGGAGCTGGTTTTCATCGCGCTGCGGGGCGGTGCAGCCTTCGAGGTAGCTCACATAAGCGCCCTTGTCCGCCACGATCAGCGTGCGTTCGAACTGCCCCGTGTTTTCCGCGTTGATGCGGAAATAGGTGGAGAGCTCCATGGGGCAGCGCACGCCTTCGGGAATGTAGACGAAGGTGCCGTCGGAAAAGACCGCGCAGTTGAGCGCGGCGAAAAAGTTGTCGCGCACCGGCACGACCTTGCCCAGCCAGCGCTTCACCAGTTCCGGATATTCGCGGATCGCTTCCGAGATCGACAGGAAGATGACGCCCGCCTTCTTCAGCTCGTCGCGGAAGGTGGTGGCGACGGAGACGCTGTCAAACACCGCATCGACCGCAACCTTGCGCGCGCCTTCCACGCCCGCGAGCACCTTCTGCTCTTCGAGTGGAATGCCGAGCTTCTTGTAGACCTCGAGAATCTCGGGATCGACCTCGTCCAGCGACGCCAGCTTCGGCTTCGCCTTGGGCGCGGCGTAGTAATAGGCGTCCTGATAATCGATCGGCGGGACGTTCAGCTTTGCCCAGTCGGGCATCGGCATGGTCTGCCACTGGCGGAAGGCCTTCAGCCGCCATTCGAGCATCCATTCGGGCTCGTTCTTCTTGGCGCTGATGAAGCGGACGGTATCTTCCGACAGGCCCTTGGGCGCGAATTCGGTGTCGATATCGGCGGACCAGCCGTGTTCGTAATCGGCAACCTTGGCCGCGGCATCGCGCGCGGCCTGATCCTTCAGGGTGGCGTCCTCGGTCATGCCGGCACCGCCGCAACCTGCGCCAGCCGGGTCAGCGGCACTCCGGCAAGCGCCCCGCGCAGCGCCTCGTTCACCACCGGCCAGTGCGCGCGGACCGAGCAGCAGGCATCAAGCGAGCAATCGACGCCTTC
>JBJTLW010000090.1:0-3260 GCA_046063225.1 Novosphingobium sp.
GCTCCCCCACCCGGCCTCCCATCGGCAGGATATTCTCGTATGGGAGGCCGGGTGGGGGAGCGGGCCGGTGGTGCTTCCACGCTAGTGGACGAATACGCCCGCCCTATGGCAAAAGTGGCGGCAAAACCCAAGGACGAAAGCCCCATGAGCTGCACTGAAGATACCATTTCCGACGCAAGTGATCCGCTTGACGCGCTGGACGATGCCGTGGCCGCCGCCGCCTTTCGCCGCCTTGTCCGACATTTGCGACACCGTCATGACGCCCAGAACATCGATCTGATGGGCCTGTCCGGCTTCTGCCGCAATTGCCTGGCTGACTGGATCAACGATGCCGGTGCGGGGCTGAGCAAGGCCGAAGCCCGCGGCCTGATCCACGGCATGCCGTTCGACGATTGGAAAGCCAGGTATCAAAGCGAGGCCACGCCTGACCAGATCGCGCGCATGGAAGAAAGTTTGAAGAAGAACGGTGGAAGTCACTGATCCTCTCCATTTTCACGAAGTGCGAATGGGGAGGAGCCATCTTTCCACAGCCTGATCTTTGCCCGAATCTCCCGCCCTCGCTATCGGCGCTGACAACTGATTCACATTACCCGGAGATTCCCCCATGGCCGAAACCACCGACGACCGCCTGCGCCTGCTGATCGAACGCGTGGAGCGGCTGGAAGAGGAAAAGAAGGGCATCGCCGACGATATCCGCGACGTCTACGCCGAAGCCAAGGCCGTTGGTTACGACGCCAAGATCATGCGCCAGATCGTCCGCCTGCGGAAGATGAAGCCCGATGACCGCGCCGAAATGGAAGCGATCCTCGATACCTACAAGGCCGCGCTCGGCCTCGGCTGACGACTGACCGGCAAGCCAAAAGGACGGCGATCGTGATGGATGACCTGAAACAGATGTTCGGGCGGCCCATTACCTGGCTGGCCATTGCGGTGTTTACGGCACTGGCCTGTGCGCGGGCCATTCTGGCGCACATGGCCATGGTCAATGCCTCCAGTTCGGCTGACGCCCTTCGCATGTTCCTGGTCACGACCGCGATAGGCCTTTGCCTGTTCATTGCGCGAATCGTTCTGCGTTATGTCCTGTCGCGCAGGTTGGGCAACCCAGATGGTTCAGCCAGCGATCCGGCGACCGGGCTCTATGTCAGCTATGTCGTGGCCTATGAATTCGTGTTCGCGGTTCTGACTTCGGGCCTGCCCTTTGCTATCGCGCAGTTCCGCTGGTCGCCAAAGCTGCTCGTTCTTGCGAGCGACGCCGCGAGGATACTGCTGGCCCTGATCCTGTTCACCTTCGCCGTGCGCATGGTGGCGCTGGCGCATGGCAGCCCTGCCATGACCCTTCGCCGGATCCGCAAGTCGGTGGGTTTGCCCTGGCATGCGGCGCTTATGGCGATCATGCTGGCAAGCTCGTTCCTGACGTATTCGCTCGGTGCGAACCACCCGGCTGCGCCATTTGGCGCCGTCCTGTCTGGCTGCCTGAACTTCGGCTTCACGCAGGTCCTGCTGATGCTGCTGGCCATCGCGGCCTATCGTCACGCCGCCCGGAAGCATGGGGATATGTCAGGCGTCTTCGCCTAGAAGCCCAGCGCGGTCGGCAGGATCGCCAGCAGGTTCGAAGCGCCGTGCACCAGCATGCCGGCGACAAGCCCAACGCGCATGCGCAGGAAACCGAAGATCAGGCCCGACCAGATCTGCGGCAGCACCAGCGGCAGGGCAAGCGGGGTGATCTGCGGGTAGTTGGACAGGTGGACCAGCCCGAAGACCAGCGCCGTCACCCAGAACAGCAAGGGAAACGCGCGGGCGAACCACGCCGGCGTCTGGCGGTTGCGCAGCAGGAACCAGCCGATCGGCAGGGCCAGCAGGATCGCAAGGGCCAGCGCCCCTTTCGCAAGCGCCTCAACCGGAAGCAGCGTGGTCGCCCCGAACAGCGCCAGCGATCCGGCGAGCAGCCAGATCGCGCGCGGGCGGCCGCTCAGCCAGCCGCGGAACAGCGATTCCTCGATCAGCGGCGCAATCAGCACCACGGTGGGTAGCAGCCAGGCCTTGGGAAATTCGTCAAAGGCGTTGGGGCCGGGCAGGCCGGTCAGCTTCAGATAGCCGCTGATTGCCAGCAGCAGGACAACCAGCCCTGCGACATTGAGCAGCCACATCGCCCCCACCGTGCGCCAGACACCGGGCGCACCAAGTCCGGTGGGCCGGACGTGGGCGGGCTGGCGCAGGAAAGCGGCAAATTCCCCCCAGACAGCCCGCAGGCCGGGGGCGGTGTGGGCGGCGGGTGAGGCAGGCAGATGTTCGGTCATCGCGCGGTGCATAGCCGATCAGAGGTTAACGCGCGACAAGTGGCCTTGCAGCGCCGCGCCCACCCGATCTCCCGGCAATAGTACCCTGTGGGAGGTCGGGTGGGGGCGCGGGCCGGTGATGCAAGCCCTTGGCGGATGCCATGGGCGTACCCGACAAAGGACTCAGATTGCCCATGGGCCCAGTCTCCGCTAGGGGGCGGTGCAAATCCCAACCCCAGCTAACGGCAGTTCCATGGCAGGCCATTCCAAATTCAAGAACATCATGCACCGCAAGGGTGCGCAGGATAAGAAGCGTTCGGCGCAGTTTTCCAAGCTCAGCCGCGAAATCACCGTCGCGGCGAAGATGGGCATGCCCGATCCGGACATGAACCCCCGCCTGCGCGCCGCGGTGAACGCCGCCAAGGCGCAGTCGATGCCCAAGGACAACATCCAGCGCGCCATCGACAAGGCGAGCAAGGGCGATGCGGAAAACTACGAAGAGGTGCGCTATGAAGGCTACGGCCCCGGCGGCGTCGCCCTTATCGTCGAGGCTCTGACCGACAACCGCAACCGCACCGCCACCAACGTGCGCACGGCATTTTCCAAGAACGGCGGCAACCTGGGCGCATCGGGCGCGGTGAGCCACGGCTTCGAACGCCTGGGCCTGATCGAATATCCCGGCTCCGTGGGTGACGAGGACAAGGTTCTGGAAGCCGCGATCGAAGCCGGCGCCGACGATGTCGAAAGCGATGAAGACAGCCACGCCATCTGGGTGGCGGTGGAAAATCTCCACCCCGTCGCGCGCGAACTGGAAAAGGCGCTGGGCGAGGCCGAAGGCGTCAAGCTGGCGTGGAAGCCGGGCCTGAAGGTGGAAGTGGACGAAGCCACCGCCACCACCCTGCTCAAGCTGATCGACGTGCTGGATGACGATGACGACGTGCAAACCGTCTGGGGCAATTACGAGATCCCCGACGACGTGATGGC
>JBJTLW010000091.1:0-12868 GCA_046063225.1 Novosphingobium sp.
CGATGACCATGGTCGCCGCCGTGAAGTACATCTTCGTGTTCACCGAAAGACCGGTGGTGTACATGTGGTGCGCCCAGACGATGAAGCCGACGACACCGATCGCGACCATGGCGTAAGCCATGCCGAGGTAGCCGAACACCGGCTTCTTCGAGAAGGTCGAGACGATCTGGCTGATGATGCCGAAGCCCGGCAGGATCATGATGTACACTTCGGGGTGGCCGAAGAACCAGAACAGGTGCTGGTAGAGGATCGGGTCACCGCCGCCGGCCGGATCGAAGAAGGTCGTGCCGAAGTTGCGGTCGGTCAGCAGCATGGTGATGGCAGCGGCCAGCACCGGCAGAGCCAGCAGCAGCAGGAAGGCGGTAACCAGCACCGACCACACGAACAGCGGCATCTTGTGCAGGGTCATGCCCGGCGCACGCATGTTGAAGATGGTGGTGATGAAGTTGATCGCGCCCATGATCGAGGCCGCACCGGCGAGGTGAAGCGAGAAGATCGCGAAGTCCACGGCCGGGTTGCCCTTGGCGCTCTGCGTCAAGAGCGGCGCATAGGCAGTCCAGCCGATGCCGGCGCCCTGACCCGTGCCGCCGGGCACGAATGCCGAGCACAAGAGCGAGATGAAGCCCGCCACGGTCAGCCAGAACGAGATGTTGTTCATGCGCGGGAAGGCCATGTCCGGCGCGCCGATCATGATCGGGACGAACCAGTTGCCAAAGCCGCCGATGATCGCCGGCATGACCATGAAGAACACCATGATCAGGCCGTGGGCGGTGATCAGGACGTTCCACAGGTGGAGCTGCTGGTCGAAGGTCGGGTTGGCAACGCCGAACCAGTGCGAGAAGGTCGCAAGGTACTGGATGCCCGGCTGCGCCAGTTCGGCGCGCATCATGCCCGAGAAGGCACCGCCGACGATCCCCGCGAAGATCGCGAAGATCAGGTAGAGGGTGCCGATATCCTTGTGGTTGGTGGACATGAACCAGCGAGCGAAGAAGCTCGGCTTGTGATCATGATCGTCGTGATGGTCGTGAGCCATGTCAGTCTAACCTTGTCTCAGGTGCGCTCAGGCGCCGGGCGCCGCGGAGGCGGAAGCGGAAGCATCGGCTGCCGGAGCAGCTTCGGATGCCGTGGCGGCGGGAGCGGAAGCCTTGGCATCCGCCTTCGGCGCAGCCGGTTCGGGCTGACCGTCGATCTTCGCGCCGGCGTGAGTGAGAACCCACTGGTTGAACTTGTCGCGCGGCAGAGCCTCGACCGCGATCGGCATGAAGCCGTGGCGCGCGCCGCACAGTTCCGAACACTGGCCATAGTACACGCCAGGCTTGGTGATTTCGATCACGCGTTCGTTGATGCGGCCCGGGACGGCGTCGATCTTGAACCACAGGGCCGGCACGGCGAAGGCGTGGATCACGTCGGCGGCAGTCGCCTGAATACGGATCTTTTCGCCAACCGGCAGGACAAGGCGGTTATCGACTTCGAGCTGCGCCGGGCCATCCCAGGGCTGGCTGCCCGCTTCGCGGATGCCCGCGTTGACGACCGGCTGGCCCTTCTGGTTCAGCATGTTCGAAATGACTTCGAAACCGCCATTGTCGGGATACCCGTAGGTCCAGTACCACTGGTTGCCGGTAACCTTGACGGTCAGCGCCTTTTCGGGAGCCGGTTCGTACTGGCGGGCCAACAGGCGGAACGACGGCACGGCGATGACCACCAGGATCAGCACCGGAAGCAGCGTCCAGACGATTTCGATCAGCGTGTTGTGGCTGGTCTTCGACGGCACCGGGTTCGACCGCTTGTTATAGCGCGCCATGACCCAGAGGAGCAGGAAGAGCACGAACAGCGTGATCACGGTGATGATCGGCAGAACGATCGCATCGTGCATCCAGGCGGCGTATTCGCCGTTTGGCGAAAACTGCTGCTGGAAACCGATACCCTTGTCGACCGGCATGCCGATGCCCGGGGTCGGAGCCATCGGGGTATAGCTGCCCGCGGTCGGAGCTTCGGACGCGGCAGCAACCGCTTCCTTGGCTGCTTCCTGCGCACGGGCGACGCCTGCCATGCAGGTTGCCCCTGCCAGCAGGGCCAGACCCCTGAGGGCCGATCCTGCGTGCCGGAGGGTTCCGGCTGCCTTTTTGCCAAATGTCATCACAGCTTTCGCTTTCCGCTTTCCTATGCCGGCGAGAGCGTTCCCTGTTGCCCCCCCTCGCCTACGGTGAGGCCGAATTTGTCGGTGCCTATACGCACGCTTGCGAGCCACCTCAAGCGCCTCTAGGGGATATTTTTGTCGCCATGCAAGCGGCACGGCGTTTCTGGCGAGATTTCTAAGGGTAAAGGGCTTCACGACGATGCAGGATGAAGAGGTACTGGCCGAGTTCAGGGCAAGCAAAGCCTTGCTGGAGGGCCATTTCCTGCTCTCGTCAGGCCGTCATAGCGCGCATTATCTGCAATGCGCGCGCGTGCTGATGGATCCCGATCGCGCCAGCCGGCTGGCGGTTGCGCTGGCGGGCAAGCTGCCGCGCGACACGCGCAAACAGATCGCCAAGGTGATTTCGCCGGCGATGGGCGGCGTGATCATCGGCCATGAGATGGGCCGCGCGCTTGGAGTCGAGGCCATGTTCGTCGAACGGCCCACCGGCACTTTTGAATTGCGCCGCGGATTCTCGCTGGAACCGGGTGACAAGGTGCTGATGGTCGAAGACGTCGTTACCACGGGCCTGTCCAGCCGCGAGGCGATCCGGTGCATCGAGGAGGCCGGCGGCGAAGTCATCGCGGCGGCGGCGCTGATCGACCGGTCGGCCGGATCGGTCGACCTTGGCGTGCCGTTCTTCCCGCTGATCGCGCTCAATTTCCCCACCTATGCGCCCGATGAGCTGCCGCCCGAACTGGCAAGCAGCGAGGCTGTGAAGCCCGGGAGCCGCGCAAAGCCGTGATCGGAACGGGCCGCCTTCGTCTTGGTGTGAACATCGATCACGTTGCGACGATCCGCAACGCGCGTGGCGGCGACCATCCCGATCCAGTTCGCGCGGCAGAGATCGTTGCGGCCTGCGGCGGCGACGGCATCACCGCGCACCTGCGCGAAGATCGCCGCCATATCCGCGACGAAGACCTTGCCCGCATCCAGGCGGCGACCAGTCTGCCGCTCAATCTGGAGATGGCCGCGACCGACGAGATGCTGGCCATCGCGCTGCGTCACAAGCCGCACGCCGCCTGCATTGTCCCCGAGCGGCGCGAGGAGCGCACGACAGAGGGCGGGCTCGATGCCGCAGGCCAGCACAACCGGCTGGTGCCGATCGTTTCAGCGCTGAGCGATGCGGGCATCCGCGTCAGCCTGTTCATCGCGCCTGAGGTGCGCCAGCTGGAGGCCGCGATGCGGCTCGGCGCGCCGGTGGTGGAGTTTCACACCGGCGAATATGCCCATGCCGAGGGCGAGGAACGCGCCGTGGAGCTGAAGCGCCTGGCCGACATGGCCGCGCTGGCGGTGCGCAACGGCATTGAACCGCACGCCGGGCATGGCCTGACTTACGAGAACGTGCAGCCCATCGCCGCCATCCCGCAGCTCGCTGAACTCAACATCGGGCACTACCTGATCGGCGAGGCGATCTTCTGCGGACTGGAACCGGCGGTGGTGCGGATGCGCGAACTGATGGACGCGGCGCGCGGATGATCATCGGCATGGGCTCTGACCTCTGCAACATCGAGCGGATCACCAATTCGCTCGCGCGCTTTGGCGAGCGTTTCGAACTTCGCGTGTTCACCGAGGTGGAACGCGCCAAGGCCAACCGCCGCCCCTTCACCAAACCCGGCACCCTGGCCAAGCGTTTCGCGGCCAAGGAGGCCTTTTCGAAGGCGGTGGGCACCGGATTCAAGGCGGGCGTGTTCATGAAGGACATCGGCGTGGTCAACGCCAAGTCCGGCGCGCCGACGCTGGCGCTAACCGGCGGGGCCGCCGCCCGCCTCGCCGCAATCACCCCGGCTGGCCATGAAGCCGTGGTTCACCTGACACTCACCGACGATCACCCATGGGCACAGGCCTTCGTGGTGATCGAAGCCCGCCCTCTTCCAGAAAAGCCCTTATGACCGTCGAAGACCCGTCCGCGCCGCTACCGTCCGACAACCCTGCCGATCCAATCGAGAAGGAAAAGGTCAGCTGGGTTGACGAGGTGCGCGGGCTGGCCTGGATGCTGCTGGGCGTGCTGGCGCTGCATTCGTTCATTGCCAAGCCGTTCTATATCCCGTCGATCTCGATGACGCCGAACCTGCTGGTCGGCGACCGGCTGGTTGTGTCGAAGTATCCCTACGGCTGGAACTGGTCCTCGGTCAGTTTCCACCTGCTGCCGCGCGCCAAGTGGCGGCTGTGGGGGGCAACACCGGAATATGGCGACATCGTCATCGTGGTGCCCAAGGACCGCAACGACGACCTGATCAAGCGCGTTGTCGCCCTGCCCGGAGACCGGATTGCGCTGCGCAATGGCCACATCATCCTCAACGGCCAGCCTATCACCCGCGAGATGGAACCGCCGCTGCGTCTGCCGGCCGACGATGCGCTGATGTGCAGCGACCGCAACGGCAAGGACTGGTGCTATTCTTCGGCAGACATGGGCAGCCGGCGCGCGCGCTTGCCCGATGGCCGGTCGGTGCTGGAACTGCCGACCTGGCGCGAAACGATGCCCAACGGCGCCACCTATCTGACGCTGGACACCAGCGACACGCTGCACGATTCCATGCCGGAAGTGCGCGTGCCCGATGGCCATGTCTTCCTGATGGGCGACAACCGCGACCATTCTGCCGACAGCCGCGTGCCCACCGAATCGAACGGTCTGGGCGGGCCGGTGCCGCTCTATGACGTTGGTGGCCGCGCCGAATTCATTACCTTCTCGCTTGACGGCACGCAGAGCTGGAACCCGCTCACCTGGTGGGGGGCCTTGCGTCCGGGCCGCGCGTGGAGCAGCTTGCGCCCCGCGATCGCGCACCAATCCGCGCAGCCCGGGAAGACTCCGTGACGACGAAAAAGCACGACCACGACGATCCCCACCCCACCAAGGCCCGCGTTGCCGGACCTGCCGATTTCGCCGACCCGGTCCTGCGTGGCGAGGTAAAGCGCGCCGCGGTCTGGCTGGGCATGGCCGGGCTGATCGTCCTCACCGTGTTCCTCGCCCAGCCGCTGCTCGTGATTTTCGGCGGGCTCGTCTTTGCCGCCATGATCGATGGCGGGGCGCGCCTGCTCGGGCGCGTTCTACCGCTGCCGCGCGGCTGGCGGGTGAGCATCGTCATCATGCTCGCCAGCGCCTTCCTGATCTGGACGCTGATGTTCGCCGGCAGCCAGCTCGCCGCGCAGGCCGCACAATTGCCGTCGATCATCGAATCGCAGGCTTTCCGCATTCTCGGCTGGCTTGAGAACCACGGCGTCAAGGTGGATGCCGATGCCGTGCAGGGCATGGCGAAGGAAGTGCTGGGCGGTGTTGGACAGCTGACCCACGCGGTAGGCGGGCTGATCGGCGGCGCGACGACGATTTTCCTCATCCTCGTCCTTGGCATCTACATTTCTGCCGAACCGCGGCTGTACCAGCGCGGTGTCGCCTGGATGTTCCCGATTACCGAACGCGCCCATTTCCATGCAACCGCCGCCCAGATGGGCAAGTCGCTGCGCCGCCTGATGGCCGGCCGCATGCTCGGCATGGCGCTTGAAGGCGTGCTGTGCTGGATCGCGCTGTCGCTCTACGGCGTACCGATGGCCGCGCTGCTTGGCCTGCTTACCGGCATCCTGGCCTTCCTGCCCAATATCGGCGCGCCGATTTCCGGGGCGATCATGGTGATGGTCGGCTTTTCCGGCGGCACCGACATGGGCATCTTCTGCATCATCGTCTATTTCGTGCTGCACACCATCGACGGCAATCTGGTCGCGCCGTTCATCGCCCGCAAGACGGTGGATCTGGCCCCGGCGCTGGTGCTGGGCGCGCAGCTGATCATGGGCACGCTGTTCGGCATCCTTGGCCTGGCGCTGGCCGACCCGCTGGTGGCGATGATCAAGATCCTGCTTGAACGCCATTCCGCCCGGCATGAAGCCGAATGGCACGCCGCCCATCCCGATGCGATGGAAGAAGCGGAATGATCACGACCAACGCCATCGACATGCGTGCCGCCCTGCCCGGCGGCGGATCGCTGATGGCGCTTGATCTTGGCACCAAGACCATCGGCACCGCCTTCTGCGACGCCGGCTGGCGCTTTGCCAGTCCGGGCAAGACCATCGCTCGTGGCAAGTTCACTGCCGACAAGGCGCAGCTTGCCGCACTGGTGGCCGAGCGCAGCGTGAAGGGCATCGTCATCGGCCTGCCGCTCAACATGGACGGCAGCGAGGGGCCGCGCAGCCAGGCCAGCCGCGCCTATGCCCGCAATCTTGAAGGGCTCGATCTGCCGATCATGCTGTGGGACGAGCGCTGGTCTACCGCCAGCGCCGAACGCGGGCTGATCGCCCAGGACATGAGCCGGGCGAAACGCGCCGAGCGGATCGATTCCGCCGCGGCTGCCGTGATCCTGCAAGCCGCGATCGACGCACTTGCGGGCGGAGGTTTCTGATCATCATCCGGGGGAAGTGACCATGCCATCAGACCTGTTCCTGCGTGTTACCGACAGCCTGCTCGCGCTGCTGTTCCTGTGGCTGCTGATACTGTCGATCAAGGCAGGCAGGCTTTGTGGCGAACGCGGTTTTCAGTCCAATCGTCGACAGCGCCCGGTGCTCTACGGGTTCGGCATTTTCCTGCTCGCACTGATGGTGCTGCACTTTGGCGGTCTGGCCTGGGTTGGCCAGAAGCTAGGCTAAGGCTGCTCGCCGCGCGCGGGCTTCGGCCGCAACCATGCGGCTGCCCGAAGCCTCCGCCTTCGCCCAGAACGCATCGCGAGCCGCCGCATCGAGCAGGCGCGAGGCCAGGGCATCGCTAGCGGTCAGCCGCATCCGGTCGCTCGGATGGCGAACCGCGAAGGTTTCCGC
This sequence comes from Novosphingobium sp., assembly GCA_046063225.1. Lineage (GTDB taxonomy): Bacteria > Pseudomonadota > Alphaproteobacteria > Sphingomonadales > Sphingomonadaceae > Novosphingobium. The sequence goes on from JBJTLW010000091.1 coordinate 6,977, forward strand.
CAGATCCAGCGCCTCGTCCCCGCCCATGGCCACCGCGACGCGCAGGAAGGCGTCGGTCGAACCGTGGCTGATGATCGCGCCAAGCTTTCCGCCATCAACGTCGAAGCGGTACTGATCGAGCCAGCCCAGCGCCGGGTTGGCGTGCATGACGTTGACCGAAACCGAAAGCGCGTCGGCCGGAAGCTGGCGATGCACGTCGTGATGCGCGCGGTAGAGCATCAGCTTGCCCGGTTCGAGCCGTTCGCGCCCCATGGGCTTCAGCCGCACCGCTTCTCCCTGCCAGCCCGCGACCTCGGAATAGTCGTATTCGTAGTAGTCGCTCCAGTAGCCGGGGCCAAAATAGCCAAGCGTCAGGAAGTGGAAATTGTGATCGTGCGGCATGTCATAGAGGAATGGCGAACGCCCGCTCGCCTGCAGCAGGTGATCGTCCTTGCCCGGCCAGATGTTGGCTCGCAGGAAGCAGTTGCCGCGATGGTCGGACAGCACGATCGATTGCGGACCGTAGCTTTGCCGGTCGCTGTCCTCATGGTGCCGAAGGGCCAGGTTCTCGACAAGCAGATCGCCGATGAAGTGGTCGTTGTTGCCCAGGAGGCGCAGCCACAGCGCGGCATGGGCCAGGCTGTCCTCATCCAGCGGATCAAAACCCTTGGTTCCGAGTGCATCGGCGCATTCGGCCAGGCTGCACGCGGTTTCGTCCGCGTATTCGATCACACGGGGCATGAATCAACTTCCGAGAGCTGGGGGTAGGATTCAAGCAGTTGCGCCCGCAAGGCACCCGCCGGGATAGCCAGCGGATCGGAGCCGGCGCGGGCAATGGCGGTCAAAGTCCAGAAGCCGGTCTGGGTATTCAGCCCCAGGCATTCGCGCAGGGCCTGCCAGCGCAGCGAATCGCTGTGATTTTCATCACGGGCGACTTCGGCCAGCAGCGGTGCGGCGTCCACGCGGCCCATCCGCCCGAGCAGGGCCACGGCCATTTCATGACGGCTTTCGCGCGGCGTGGCGCTGGCGCGGTGCAGGATCGCTCCATCGTCCAGCGATACTTCCAGCTTTGGCTGCATCAGATCGTGGCGCCGTTGCAGGCGCAGCAAGAGCAGCGCGCCATCCACCTCATCAAAGATCAAGGCTTCGCGCGCGCCATCTCGGCCGAGGGCAAGGCCGGGTGAGAGGTCGAGACCATGCGTTGCGATCCTGTCCCCGCACCGCTCGACAAGCCGGGCCCTGCCAGACCCCGCAATCACCACTTCCCATTCCTCGGCCGGGGCAAAGCCGGCCGAACGCGGTTTCGGCCGCGTGGCCAGGCCCGGCCCATCGATGGCAACCAACGTCAGCAGGCAGTCGCCTTCGCGTGCCAGCATCAGGCTGGACAGGACGCCATCGGTAAAATGTCTCAAGGGCACGATGCCCAGCGGCTGCTCCGCCAGCGCATCGGCAAAGGCCGCGATCAAGGGCGCGACCAGATCGCGGGCGCGTTCCGGCTCTTCACCGAACAGCTGGGCCAGAGCGCGCTGCTCGGCCAGCGGCGCGCCCCGCGCATAGCGTGAAAAGCCATGCAGCACGGCCTTTACCTCGGCCTGATCCTGCCAGGAAGCCAGCGCTGCGACGAGACCGGTCTGAGCGCGCGACTGCAAGGCCGGCTGGGCCTGAAGTGCGGCGATTTCGGGTCTTATGTCCACAGCGCTGTCTTTCCTGTCACCCAGATTACCTTAGCCCTGCGGGCCGTCGGGGAACAGTTCGGGATGGAGCAGTTCGTAAAGGAAGACCATCAGAACGACAATCTCGTCGCCCGATGATTGCGCCTGTCCGCCGGGAAGCAGGCTGCCGAAAACGCCGGTCAGCGCATCGAGGTGCGGTAAGGTCGCAACATCGATCAAGGGAAGGATCATGGCATACCCCCAAGGTAAGGCAAGGCCCCATTGCCTTGCCCAACCCGATTGCCGGGGGCCGCGTTCGAACTGAAATTAAAACCTTGTAATCGGGCCGTCAGGGCGACCGGATGATAACCGTAAGCCCTTGCGAAAATGTCATTTCATCGGCGTCCACGCGAAGCTGACGAATTGCATCGGCGCGCGCGCGAACAAGGATGGGTTCCGGCACGGCGGCATCGTGAACGATCCGGTCCGCTGATCCCAGAAGGCGCGCCTCGCGCAAGGAGAGATCATCGGGATCAAGGCTGCGCAGGTGCAGTTCGACCGTGCCGGCCGCACGCGCCTCGCCTTCGAGCAACCAGCTGTCGACCCGCGCCGCGCTGCCATCGTCCAGCGGATCGAGCGGGCCACCGGCCGCAAGAGCATCGTCAAGCGCGCGGCGCCGAGTCGCGGCATCGGGAAATCGCTGCCGCAGAACGCCGCGCGCCTTGCCCAGCGATTCGGCCAGCGCGCCAAGCGTTGCCGGCAAAAGCAGCTCAAGCCGCAGCCGGAGCGACTTGGCCAGCCCGGCCGAAACGCCGCCCGTGCCCACCGCGATTTGCACGGGCCCGCGTTCAAGCAGGCTGGGAACAGTAAAATCGCAGAGATCGGGCCTGTCGGTAACATTGACCAGCAATCCGCGCGCCTTCAGTCGGGCAGCGGCATCATCGGGATCGGCAAGCGCCACGAAGGCGAGCCGGGCGCAGTCATCGCCCTCGCCCACGATCACGCCGCCTGCGCGCTCAACCAGGCGGCGCTTGGCGTCGCCGGCATCCCCCTCGCCCAGCACGATCACCGGCTGGCCGGTAATGCGATGGAACAGGGGAAGGCTCTGGTTCACTCGAGCCAGTCCGGCACGCGCTCGGCGGCGCTGATCGCCTCGGGCATGATGCGGTCGGCCACCACGGCGAACTTGTCACCATCGACCATCACTTCGGCTACGAAGCCGCGGCTGTTGTAGCTTGATGCCATGGTCGCGCCATAGGCGCCGGCGGTGCGGAACACGGCGAGATCGCCCGCCACCAGCGCGTCGCAATCGCGGTTCATCGCGAAGGTATCGCCGGTTTCGCAGATCGGGCCGACGATGTGCGCGGTCATGCGGTCGCCCGAGGGCGTCACAGCATCGAAATCATGCCAAGCGCCGTACATGGCGGGGCGCGCCAGATCGTTCATCGCCGCATCGACGATGACAAACGGCGCCTTGTTCGAACTGCGCTTCACGCGCACCACCTTGGTCAGCAGAACGCCGGCATTGCCGCAAATGACGCGGCCGGGTTCGAACATCAGCGTCACGTCCCAGCCCTCGGTCGCGCGGGCGACCATCGCGGCGTATTCCTCTGGGCTGGGGAAGGTTTCGCCGGCCTTGTATGGCACGCCAAGCCCGCCACCGAGATCGACGTGAGTTACCGTCTGGCCAGCGGCGCGCAGTTCGCCCACCAGATCGCCAACCTTGGCGAAAGCTTCCTCGAAGGGCTCGAGTTCGGAAAGCTGGCTGCCGATATGAACAGCCACACCACGCATGGTGATGCCAGGGCGTCCGGCCAGCCGCGCATAGATCCCCGCGGCGCGGTCGATCGGCACGCCGAACTTGTTTTCCGCCTTGCCGGTGGAAATCTTGGCGTGGGTACGGGCATCGACATCGGGATTGACGCGCAGCGCGCAATTGGCGGTCAGACCGAGTTCGGCGGCGAGTTCGGCAAGTTCCTCGCCCTCTTCCTCGCTCTCGATGTTGAACTGGCCGATACCCGCCTTCAGGCCCGCGATCATTTCGTGATGCTGCTTGCCAACGCCGGAGAACACGATGTCTTCCGCCGGCATTCCGGCCGCGAGCGCGCGCGCCATTTCGCCGCCGGAAACGACATCGGCGCCCAGACCTTCGCGCTTCATCACGCGCAGCACGGCAAGGTTGGGGTTCGCCTTGATGGCAAAGGCAATGTGCACGCGCGGCAGGATCGACAGCGCATCGCGGAAGACGCGGGCATGGCGTTCCAGCGTGGTGCGCGAATAGACATAGACGGGGGTGCCAACGGCCTCCGCAATCGCGGTCAGCGGCACGTCTTCAGCGTGCAGCACGCCGTTCCTGAGTTCAAAATGGTCCATGAAAGTGGCTTTTTATCTCAGCCCTCGGGGGGCAGGTCATAGGGATCGTCGGCGCGGTCTTCCGATTTCTTGCGAAGTTCCACCGAGCGTTCGGGAGCGGCCTGGGGCCGAAGTTTTAGCAATTCGTCAGAGGTCGGTTTGGTGTCGCGGCCCAGCGGCGCGACCGGAAGATCATGCCCGGCCTGCGGCTTCAACGGCGCGGTCACCCCGCAGGCCGAAAGCGGCAGGGTCAGCACGGCAAGCGCCAGAACGGCCTTCTTCATCACGTCACTTTACTCCAGCCCAAGCGCAGCGCGCGCTTCGGCAACGCGCTTTCCTACCTCAAGCGGAGCCGTTCCGCCATGGCTGGCGCGCGCCGCGACCGAAGCTTCGACCGACAGGGCGGCATAAACATCCTGCGTGACGCGCGGATCGATGGCCTGCAGATCGGCAAGTGGCAGCTGATCGAGCGCGATGCCGCGCGATTCGGCGAGCTTCACGGCTGCGCCGGTGATGTGGTGCGCCTCGCGGAAGGGGATGTTCGCCTGACGCACAAGCCAGTCGGCCAGATCGGTCGCCGTGGCATAGCCGAGTTCAGCGGCGGCGCGCATCCGATCAGTGCGGAAGGTCGCGCCTTCGATCATGCCGGTCATCGCCGCAAGGCACAGGGTGAGCAGGCCGGCGGCTTCGAACACCGGCGGCTTATCGTCCTGCATATCCTTCGAATAGGCGAGCGGCAGGCCCTTCATGGTGATCATCAGGCTGGTAAGGCTGCCAATGATTCGCCCCGAATGGCCGCGCACCAGTTCGGCCGCGTCGGGGTTCTTCTTCTGCGGCATGATCGAACTGCCGGTGGAAAGGCTGTCCGGCAGGGTGACGAAGCCGAACGGCTGGCTGGCCCAGAGGATCAGCTCTTCCGCCAGTCGCGACAGGTGCAGCGCGCACTGGCTGGCGGCCATCAGGTAATCGAGCGCGAAATCGCGGTCCGATACCGAATCGAGGCTGTTCGCCGTCGGCCCGTCGAAGCCGAGCGTCGATGCGGTCATCTGCCGGTCAATCGGGAAGCCGGTTCCCGCCAGCGCCGCCGCGCCCAGCGGGCTGCGGTTCATCCGCGCGCGGGCATCGGCAAAGCGCGAAACATCGCGCGCGGCCATTTGGTAATAGGCCATCAGGTGATGACCCAGCGTAACCGGCTGCGCTGTCTGCAAATGGGTGAAGCCGGGCATGATCGATGCTGCATGTTCACCGGCCCGCGTGACCAGCGCCACTTGCAGCGCCTTCAAGCCCGCCAAAGCCTCATCAATCGCATCGCGCACCCACAGGCGGAAGTCGGTCGCCACCTGATCGTTGCGGCTGCGTGCGGTGTGCAGCCGCCCGGCCGGCGCGCCGATCAGTTCGGCCAGGCGGCTTTCGGTGGTCATGTGGATGTCTTCAAGATCCCAGTTCTCCGGCACCCCGTTCGCCTCATACTCTGCGCCGACCGTGTCGAGGCCTGCGGAAATCGCCGCAGCGTCGTCCGCCGTGACGATGCCCTGCGCGGCGAGCATGGCGACGTGGGCCTTGCTGGCGCGGATATCCTGTCGCCACAGCGCCTTGTCGAAGGGGATCGAGGCGTTTATCTCGCGCATGATCGCGCTGGGCCCTTCGGCAAAGCGTCCGCCCCACATGCTGTTGGAGCCTGTCTTGCTGTCGTCCCGCTCGCTCACCGCTGCAATCCTTGGCTGTGCCCTTCTGGTCGGGGGGTGCGATAGGCAAAGCGGGGGGGACGCGCAACCGCAAGCGAAGGACGGCGCGGATTCGGCCTCGCTCGACGGCGTGGTCAACCGCACGCACCGCGGCAGTCAGATGCCCGACTTCACAGTCAAGGACGCCGCCGGCAAGGAACTCAAGCTTTCCAGCCTGAAAGGCA
>JBJTLW010000092.1:0-10849 GCA_046063225.1 Novosphingobium sp.
GGGCTGAAGTGGAACGGAGAGACGAACCGCTGGCACGTTCGCACCAACCGCGGTGACGAGATCAAGGCCCGCTTCGTCGTGCTGGCCATGGGTCCGCTCAACAAGCCCAAGCTGCCGGGCATTCCGGGCATCGACCAGTTCAAGGGCAAGATCTTCCACACCGCGCGCTGGGACTATGACTATACCGGCGGCGAATGGCGCAATCCGGCGTTGACCAAGCTGGCGGACAAGAAGGTGGCGATCATCGGCACCGGGGCGACGGCGGTCCAGGTTGTCCCCTACCTCGCCAAATATGCGGCGCAGACCTACGTCGTCCAGCGCACGCCATCCACCATCGACGAGCGCAACAACCGGCCGATCGATCCCGATTGGTACAATTCGCAGGAACCCGGCTGGCAGGAAGCGCGCATCCGCAACTTCCACCATGCGGCGATGGAGCGGCTGGCCCCCGGTGAACCCGATCTGGTCGAGGATATCTGGACCGAAATCAGCAAGAACGTGAACGCCGAGCTTGAGGCCGAAGGCTGGCCCGAGATCACCATGGAAGACTACATGGCCCGGCGCGAGGTGATGGATTACCGCGTGATGGAACGCCTGCGCGCCCGCTGCGACATCGTGAAAGATCCGGCCACGGCCGAGGCGCTCAAGCCCTATTACCGCTATCTGTGCAAGCGCCCGGCATCGAACGACGATTTCTACCCCTGCTTCAACCAGGACAACGTGACGCTGATCGACGTTGCGGAAACGCAGGGGCTGGAGCGGCTGACCGAGAACGGCTTCGTCCACAACGGCGTGGAATACGAGATCGACTGCCTGATCCTCGCTTCCGGCTACGAAGTCACGAACGACCTTGACCGGCGCTGGGGCATCAAGACCATCGAGGGCGAAGGCGGCCTGTCGATCTATGATTACTGGCGCGATGGCTTCCAGACCTATCAGGGGATGACGGCGCACAATTTCCCCAACATGTTCTTTACCGGCTTCACCCAGGCCGCGCCGAATTCGTCCAACAGCAAGACCTTCATCGATCAGGGTTTCCACATCGGCTACATCGCCAGCGAGGCGCTGAAGCGCGGCGCGGTGCGCGTGGAACCCGATGCCAAGGCGCAGGAAGACTACATCGCCCACTTGCGCTCGATCGCGGTGGATACGTCCAGCTTCGCCAACGAATGCACGCCCAGCTATTTCAACAACGAGGGCGACCAGCAGAAGAAGCGCGGCATCTTTGGCGAGCCGTGGGGCCACGGATACTACGCCTTCACCGACATGCTGGCGGCATGGCGCGAGGCGGGCGATCTGGAAGGGCTGAACCTGCAATTCGCCCCCGTGGCCGAACCGGCCGAGTAAGGGGGCAGGCACCATGAACAAGCCCGAAAAGGTCGTCGCTGAAGACCTGTCCGAAGCCGTCACCTATCCGGCGGAAGCCTTCATCAGCCGCGACTATGCCGAGGCCGAGCCCGACCGGCTGTGGTCAAAGGTGTGGCAGCAGGCCGGCCGGGTCGAGGAACTGAAGGCGGTGGGGGACTACATCACCTACAACATCTGCCACGATTCCATCCTCATCGTGCGCGATACGCCCGGCAGCCTGAAGGCCTATCACAACGTCTGCACCCACCGCGGGCGGCGGCTGGTGGGCAACAACACCGGCGGCGGACCGAAGACGGTGGCGCAGGACAAGGGCGCGCATTCGGCGCGCGGCAGCCAGATGAAATTCGGCTGCAATTACCACGCCTGGACCTTCGACCTTGCCGGCGATGCCGTCTACATTCCCGACAAGGAGGACTGGCAGGGCGCGCTGGACAATGTCTGCACCAGCCTTACCCCGGTGCAGGTCGACACCTGGGGCGGCTGGATCTGGATCAACATGGACCCCGATGCCGGACCCTTGCGCGAATGGCTGGAGCCGGTCGCATCGCTGATCGACCCGTTCGAGTTCGACAAGATGCGCTATCGCTTCCGCTATTGGGGGCTGTTCGATTGCAACTGGAAAGTGGCGCTGGAAGCCTTCCTTGAACCCTACCACGTTCAGGGCACGCACCCGCAGCTGATCAAGTACGGCGATTTCTATTCTTTCTCCAAGGCCTTCGGCTTCCACGGGCAGACCGGCTTCGATTCCAAGGCCCACCGCGATGCCGGCACGGCGGTGGAAACATCCGTCCATCGCGCCGCCGGCGATGGCGATCCGCGCACGACGATTGCCCAGATGCAGGCCGAATACTGGGAAACCATTGGCGCATCGACATCAGAAACGCTGGTCCGCACCGCCCAGCGCCTTCCGAAGGAGCTGCCCGAAGGCACCCCGGCGGCCGAGGTTCACCAGTACTGGATGAAGATCGCCAAGGAAGACGATGCAGCGCGCGGCGTGACCTGGCCCGATCTGTCCGACGCGCAGATCGCCGCCGCCGGACTTGCCCTGTCGATCTTCCCGAACGTCAACTTCATTCCGGGGCCGACCTTCAGCCTGGCCTACCGCGTGCGTCCCTGGGGCACCGATCCCGACAAGTGCATTTTCGAGGCCGTCGCACTCGATCGCTTTGCCGAGGGTGAGGAACCGGACACCGAATGGACTTTCGTCGAGCAGGATCTGGAAAAGTGGCCCTATGTCATCGCGCAGGACATTTCCAACATGGTGGAGATGCAGCGCGGCTACAAATCGCGGGGGTTCAAGGGTAACCTTCCCAACCCCTGGCAGGAGCGCAAGGTCACCAACCTGCATCGCGGGCTGGCCCATTACATGGGCACCGGCGGCCTGACGCGGATCGACTGAACCGTGGCATGCCGGGCCGATCCCCCGACCGGCCCGGTTGCCCTGCGGGCAAAAGCGGCTAAAGCTGCTTGCCGCATGCTGGATGGCCCGATCCTCGATTTCGAACCCAAGCGGCGGCGCCGCAATCCGGTGGCGACCCGCGCGGAAATCCTTGCTGCCGCGCGGCGCATTCTGGCCGACGAAGGCATCGAGGGGCTGAGCGTGATTGCGGTCGCCGAAGCAGCGGGAGTCAACCGCGGCACGGCCTACATGCACTTCGAAAACCGCGAAAAGCTGGTTGCGGAGACGGTTTCATCGGTCTCGGAAATCCTGCTCCAGCACGTCTATGGCGACGGCGTGGACCTTGATGATCTCGACAATCTGAGCGTCCAGCAGATCGATCAGGTCGCCCTGACCGAGAACCTGGCCCAGTTCGCCATGCAGAACCCGGACCTGTGCCGGGTATGGCTGCTACAGGTGCTGGCATCGAACACGCCGGGCGAGGATATTTTCTGGAAGAAATACGTCGGCTCGCTCGGCCTGTTCACCCAGACCCGGCTGGCCCAGCCCGGCATCGATGCCGAAGTGCTATCCGTCATCGTGCTGGCCGGCACCTTCCTGTGGCCGGTTTTCGCTCATGCGTCGCAGCTCGACGCGGCCGAACGCAAGGCCTCGGCAACGCGCTTCGCCCGCGAACTGCTGCGCCTGTCGATGCACGGATCGATGGTCGCCGAACACCTGCCCGCGGTGCAGGAACGGCTGGAAAAGAGTTAGCATGTCCGCCTGACGGCGGAGCGGAAGGCCCGTACGGGCTTTCCTTGCATCACCAGCCCTTGGCGGATGCCAAGGGCGCACCCATCAAGGACTCTCTAGTCCAGCAGCTTCACCGGTGCGCCGCGCCCTTCGAGGAAGCGCGCCAGGTTGCGGTGCAGATTGATCACCTTCTGCTCCTGGTGCGGGTTGGGCAGGGTGCCGCGGAAACCGGACGATTTCATGCCCTTGTGCACGAATTCCATGTTGTTGAAATCCTGCATGAGGACCGGGCCCCAGTTCTCCTCGGTCTTCTCGCACTCCACCCATTCGGTCACCGGCTCCTTGCCTTCGGGATAGAGTTCAAGCGCATAGGTTTCGAAGATGCACGAATGGGGATCGTCGCCATTGGGGCGCACGCGGTAGGCCGGGCTGGCAAAGGAGGCGCCGTGCAGGATGTTCTGGTTGGGGAAGATGCCCCAGGCAAGGCCCGATTCCGCCTGGATTTCGGGCGGAATTTCCGGCCAGATCACGCCGCGCGCAGCATCGTCGGCCTTCGCGCTCTTGAGCCAGTGGGCAATGCATTCGGCCGGCGTGGAGCCTTCGGGCAGTTCATCGACGAGCCGCTTGGCCGCCTTGACCAGCGTTTCGGTGGAAGCGGTGTAGTTCACCGTTTCATAGTTTTCGCGGATCAGTTCGTAGGTCGAAATGCGGGCGTCATCGCCCTTGCCCGCGCGCACGGTTCCCGATGACTGGGCCATCTTGAACTTGTCTTCGCGGGTGTCGTACTTCGACACCGAGTGCCAGCCGTACTGCTGCGAGGCGGCGTAATAGTCGCCGTAAGCCAGAAGCTGCGTGTGCGTTCCGGCGACGTGATACGGTTCGAGGAAGGCTTCGATCGCCACCTTCCAATTGCACGGATAGACCGCCCACTGGCGCCACTTGTAGCGCATCCGCTCAAACTGGAAGTGTTCGAGAATTTCGCCGCAGCGCCCCATCCACTCTTTCAGCGATCCACTGTCCGGGTCCATGTTGATGTAGATGAAGCCGCCCCACAGATCGAGCTTCACCGTGCTCAGGCAGGTCAGGTCCGGCGTCAGCTGGTGGTGCCAGTCCTGCGGATCGAGAAGGTAAGTGTTCTCGCCCTCCATGTTGAAGGTCCAGCCATGGAACCCGCAGATGAAGTTCTTGCGGCCCTTGCCACGCACATCATGCACGCCGTCGGGGATCGAGACAAGCTGGCGGCCGCGGTGCGGGCAGACGTTGTGGAAGGCGCGGAACGATTCCGGCCGATCACCTTCAGCGACACGGGTGATGATCACCGATTCATCGGCGACGTTGTAGGTCAGCCAGTCGCCGACATCGGGCAGGTCCTCTACCCGCTCGACCATTTGCCAGACCTTGGGCCACAGCAGCTTCTTTTCCGCCTCAAGATATTCGCGGCTGAGGAAGGCCTCGGTGCCATAGGTGGCGAGCACCTCGGCATCCATGTCCTTGTCGGTGATCGGCGTCTTGCTCACGTCAGAACTCCTGCGATATGCCTCAGCTATCCAGCTTCATGCCCTGGAACGAACCCTCTGCCCGCCAGTCGGCCAGCAGCTTCAGCCAGGCATCCCAGCCGTGGCCATAGGCGCGGAACAGCGACCATGGCGCGTTCTTCTGCCCTTCGTTGGAGAAATAGCTGGGCGTGCATTCGGCCTGGAAGGCGGACACGTCGATCTCGATATCGGCGAAGTGCTGGCAATAGGCCTCTTCGCCTTCCTTCGTGGTTTCGACGACCTTGACCCCGCGGCGCAGCGCCTCGCCGATGATCCACGCGGCGTGTTCGCCCTGCCGGCCGAACTGTTCGGTGACCGATCCGTTGAGGCCGCCCTGGATATAGCCGATGAAGTACATGTTCGGGAAACCGTGCGCGGTGATGCCGTGCATCGTCTTGGCACCCTGACGCCAGTGATCGTAGAGCGAGGCGCCGCTGCGCCCGTCGATCGCATCGAAGCCCCAGCGGCGTTCGAGCTCGCTCGAAACCTCGAAGCCCGATGCGAAGATGATGCAGTCCACCTCGTATTCGACGCCGTCCTGTTCGAAGCCGTTTTCGGTGATGCGCTCCAGCCCCTGCGTGTTCGACGTGTCGATCAGCGTCACGTTGTCCTTCTGCAGCGCGGGATAGTAGGTGTCGCTGGAAAGCGGGCGCTTGCACAGGAAACGGTAGTACGGCTTCAGCTTTTCCGCGAGTTCGGGATCGGCCACCAGCGCATCGACGCGGCGGCGGAAACGTTCCATCACGCGGTAGTCGATTACCTCGCGCCGGGCCATGAAGGCTTCCGGCCCTTCCTGCGGCCAGCCTTCTGCGGCCAGTTCGGCAAACAGGCTGCGGTTCAGCTCAGTCCAGAAATCGCAGACCAGATCCTCTTCCGCGCCATTGGGCACTTCCATGGAAAAGCGCTGGAAATTGGCGATGCGTTCCTTCTGCCAGCCGGGCTGGAGGCTTTCCGCCCAGTCCGCCGGGGTCAGCGGATTGGGGCGCGTATCGACGCAGCTGGGCGTGCGCTGCACGACATAGAGGTGCTTGGCATATTCGGCGAGGTGCGGCACCGCCTGGATCGCCGTGGCCCCGGTGCCGACGATGGCAACGCGCTTGTCCTTCAGCTTGTCGAGCACCGGCTTGTCGCACGAACCGCCGGTGTAATCGTATTCCCAGCGGCTGGTGTGGAACATCTTGCCCTTGAACCTGGCGATGCCTTCGATGCCCGGCAGCTTCGGCATGTTGAGCACGCCGCAGGCCATGACGACATGGCGCGCACGGATTTCATCGCCGCGATCGGTGCCGATGCGCCAGCGCTGGATGTCCTCGTCCCACTTCAGCGAAGTGATCAGCGTGTGGAACAGCGCCTTGTCGGCAAAGCCGTACTTTTCCGCGATCAGGCGGATATAGCCCATGATTTCCGGCCCTGGCGCAAAGCGGCGCGACGGCATGAAGCCGGTTTCTTCCAGCAGCGGCAGATAGCAGTAGCTTTCGTTGTCGCACTGGATGCCCGGATAGCGGTTCCAGTACCAGACGCCGCCGAAATCGCCCGAATGGTCAATGTTGCGGATATTGGTGACGCCCTGCTGCGTCAGGTAGTAGCTGGCCATGGTGCCGCCAAATCCGGCGCCGAGCACGGCCACGTCCAGATCCTCGACAATCGGATCGCGCGGGGCAACCGGCATGTGCGGATCGCTGTTGTACAGATCGTGCAACTGGCCCGGACCGTCATGGATGTACTGCGCGCCGGCCTTGGAATTGAGCCGCTTGTCACGCTCGGCATAATACCGCGCGCGCATGGCGGGGATATCGATCTCTTCCGCGGTAGGCAGATCGGTCAGCTGGCAGGTCATGGATTCTCCCGGGGTCTCAAGCTTTGCCGTGAATTTGCATTAACAGACAACCATGTCCAGTAAGGCCCGCGCGTCACGGCGATAATTGTCCGGCGCAGGGCACGGGAAGCTTGGGATTGCCGCCCCCGCCTTGCCGCGCGCTGAACGGGGGGCCTGCTGGAAATCCGAACCACCCCGCTCACCCTGCTCCTGTCGAAGGGTGCCTGGCAACAGGGCGACATCGCGCGACATCCTTCGGCACTCTCTGGATAGGCGAAGCGGCACCAGCCCGGCAGATCCGGAACGCTATTCCCAGACGGCTTCGGGCGGCAGGCTCATCAGGATGGCATCGATATTGCCGCCGGTCTTCAGGCCGAACAGCGTGCCGCGATCATAGACCAGGTTGAATTCGGCATAGCGGCCCCGCCAGGCAAGCTGCTGGCGCTTGTCGGCGGCGGTGAATTCCAGCGCCATGCGGCGGCGCACCAGCTGCGGGAAGATGGACAGGAAAGCGCGCCCCACATCCTGCGTGAAGGCAAAATTGCGTTCCCACGCGGCCTCGTCCTCGCATTCCAGATGATCGTAGAAAATGCCGCCGACGCCGCGATGCACCTTGCGGTGGGGGATGTAGAAATAGTCATCCGCCCACTTCTTGTAGCGATCGTACCAGGTGGGGTTGTGCTTCATGCAGGCGGCGCGGAATTCGGCGTGGAAATCCTCGGTATCGTCTTCATAGGGCAGCGGCGGATTAAGGTCCGCGCCGCCGCCGAACCATGCCTTTGTCGTCGTCAGGAAGCGGGTGTTCATGTGGACGGCGGGGACGTGGGGGTTGGCCATGTGGGCCACCAGGCTGATGCCCGTGGCGGAAAAGGCGTTCTGTTCGGCCGAGGCGCCGTTGATCGTCCCGGCAAAGTCCTTTTGCAGCCCGCCGCTGACGGTGGAGATGTTGACCCCGACCTTCTCGAACACCTTGCCCTTCATCAGGCCGCGCGTGCCGCCGCCCGTATCGCCAGCTGCTTCGCCTTCAACCTCGCTGCGCGTCCACGGATCGTACCGGAAGGCCGCGTCGGAACCGGCCTCGCGCTCGATGGCTTCGAATTCGGCGCAGATGGCGTTGCGCAGCTCCTCGAACCAGGCAGAGGCGCGGGCGGTGTAAGGGGTCCAGTCAGTCATGCCCCAGCGCTTGCCAAAAGGCGCGGGCCGGGGCAAGGGAAAGCCATGGTTCCCTTTTCGTTCGCACAGGAAGAATGGCGGCTGCTGCGTTCCGGCGCGCTGTTCTGGCCGCGCGCAAATGCCCTGCTTCTGGCCGATCTGCACCTGGAAAAGGGCAGCTTCTTTGCCCGTTTCGGCCAGATGATCCCGCCCTATGACAGCCGCGAAACGCTGGAACGGGTGGCAGGCGCGGTGAAGGAAACCGGCGCGCGGCGCGTCTATTGCCTGGGCGATTCGTTCCATGACAAGGCCGGGGCAGACCGGCTGGAGCCGCACGCCGCCGGCATGCTCGCCGCGCTGACCCGCGCGACCGACTGGCTGTGGATCACCGGCAATCACGATGAAGGGCTGGGCGCGGGCCACGGCGGCACGATCGTGCGAGAGGCGCGGGTTGGCGGGGTGATCCTGCGCCACCACGCCCGGCGCGGGGAAACCGGGCTGGAACTATCCGGCCATTTTCACCCGCGCCTGCGCCTGTCGGTGCGCGGCCGCAACATCGTGCGCCCCTGCGCCGTGGCGAGCGACACGCGCATCGTCCTGCCGGCCTTCGGCGCCTTTACTGGCGGCATGGACGCGGCCGATCCGGAAATCCTGGCCGCGCTGCAACCGGCCAGCCGCATCCGCGCGCTGATCGCGACGCAGGAAAAGGTGGCCGAATACCCGCTCTGGGCGGCCTGAGCGGAACCCGCGCCGCAAAAAGAAAGGGGCGCCGAAGCGCCCCTTTCCGTTTTGCGTTGTCGTTTGCGCCGATCAGAACGCGAAGACCAGCGTGCCGCTGATCGTGCGCGGTGCGCCGATCTGGACAAAGCCCGGGTTGCCATAGGTGGAAACGCCAGTGCCCGAAACGAAGGTCTGCGACTGGTTCAGGTTGCCGCCGAACCCGCCGACGTAAAGCTTGTCGAACAGGTTGTAGACGTTGGCCTGGAAGAAGGTCTTGTCGTTCAGGCCCAGGAACTTCAGGTTCACGCGGGCATCAAGGTTGACCAGCCAGTAAGCCGGTGCCGTTTCGCCAAAGATCGCCGTGCGCGACGGGGCCGTGGCCGGGTTTGGCGTGACGCAGGTGATCGTCGTCGTGCCGGAGCAGGCCTTTGCGCCCGGAGCAATGAAGGTGCCGGTATAGGTCGCTTCATTGGTATCGAGCACATAGCGTTCGCCGGTGCGCTTGGCCGTGATGCCCAGATCAACCGGTCCGACAGTGCCGCGTGCGGTGAAACCGAAGGTGTACTTCGGCGCACCGGCTTCACGCTTGCCGGCGGTCAACGCAAGGATCGGCGTTCCATCAAGGTTTTCGCCAACGGCCAGATTGTCACGAATCTTCGACTTGATGACGCTGCCGAAGACATAGAGCGCAATCTGCGGGATCGGCGAATAGGAGATCGAACCGTCGATGCCGTACTTCTTGACGTTGCCAAGGTTGCGATAAACGGTCTGGCCGATGTCCGGATCGTAGGCCGAAGCCAGACGGTTGTGGAACTGGTTGTAGAAACCGGAAAGCTGCGCCTGGACCGTCCCGGAGCGATAGCGCACGCCAAGATCGAAGTTGTCGGTGGTTTCAGGCTTCGGCTGGGCGCGGGCCGTGTTCACCGGGAAGTAGAACGCGTTGTACAGGTTATCCGTGCCGGGCACGGTCAACCCCTGCGAGAAATTGCCGAACAGCGAAAGATTGTCGGCCACGTCGAACACAAAGCCGGCGTTCGGCAGGATGCGGTTGTATTTGTACACCCGGTTCTGCGGCGGTGCCCAGCCCGTAACCGAGACGGTGCCGGTGGTGGCATTGACGCTCGACGAATAGGGGTTGAGCGCCTGTGCGGCCGTGTTGAGCGTTGCCGACTGGCCGAAGCATTCGACAAAGCCGCTGGCCGAGCTGGCGAAGCAGTAGTTCGTCAGGTCACGCTTGAAGAACGGGGCGCGGACGCCGGCGGTGATTTCAAGGCGGTTGTCCATGAACTGGCCGCGATATTCACCGAACACCTGGTGCAGCGTGGCGTAGGAAAGACGGTCACGCTTTTGCAGGACGTTGCCGTTCACGTCTTTCTGCAGATCGTCCATCGGGAACACGTTGTACGGTTCGCCATTGCCCCAGACGAGCGCAACTTCACCCGTCTGGCGGTGGCGGGCACGATCAAGCGTGTAGCCGACGCGGAAGGTGTGATTGTCGTTCATTTCCCAGCGCAGGCCGGTGATCAGGCCATAACGGCGGGTCTGGGTCATGCTGGGCGCCCAGATCGTCACCTGGTCAAGCGCATCGCCATCACCATTGATGTCGCGACCGAAATAGGGGTTGCCGCCAAGGAAGCCCGCAACGTTGTTGGTGCCAGAGGTCGGATCGATATCGCGCAGGCCTTCACGGGCCGTGATCGCTGAGGTGCCGCCAGCGGCCTTCACGTACTGGAAGCTGGGATCAACCGTAAGCACCAGCCCTTCGGCGAGCGTGAAGCGCGACGAAATGCGGACGTTGCCCGTATCCGACGGGTTGTAGCGACGGTCGAAATCGGTGCCGCACGAGTTGGCCAGATCCGGAAGGCCCGGACGCGGCATGGTCGTGGTGCAGGGGAAGTTGATCGTATAATCGCGTTCCACCCGGGTCAGGGTGAAACGGCCGGCATTGCTCGTGCCCACGGTCCGCGAGGGGCTGGCGTCGATACGCAGCGGCACGGAACCGAACACGTGGTTGCGGTTCGAGTTGAAGTGGCCGGCAATGGCAATGAAATCATCACCACCAAGCGGTTGATAGATCTTGGCGTTGATCTGCTTCTTGTTGATCTTGCCAAAGCCGTTGTACGGCAC
>JBJTLW010000093.1:0-27465 GCA_046063225.1 Novosphingobium sp.
TTTCGGAGACCAATCATGAAGTTCATCAACAAGCTGTTCCGTGACGAAGCTGGTGCGACCGCCATCGAATATGGCCTGATCGCTGCTCTCATCGCCGTTGCCATCATGACCACCGTTGGCGGTCTCGGCACCGAACTGAACAAGACCTTCTCGAAGACCTCGTCGGCTATGAGCTCGGCTAACGCCTAACAGCTCGCCGATCTTCTCGAAGATCGAAGGGGCGGCAGGGAAACCTGTCGCCCCTTTTCGTTGTCCGGGCTACCCGGCGAAATGATTAAGGTGAACTTACATTAGGCAATTCGCTTTAGTCCGCTTTTAACCTTCCGAGCGAAAACGGCATGGACTCATCCGAAAAAGCGGAATGAGCGCTTTTGGATCCCCTCCCAGAATGGAGACCGTATATGTCGTTCGTCACCAAGATTTTTCGCGATGAAGCCGGTGCAACCGCTATCGAATATGGCCTGATCGCCGCCCTGATTGCCGTTGCGATCATGACCACGGTGGGTGGCCTGGGTGCTGAACTGAACAGCACTTTCTCCAAGACCTCGTCGGGCCTGAGCTCGGCTAACGCCTGATCGGCCTGATCCTGGCCCAAAAAAAAGGGGCTGCGGGAAACCGCGGCCCCTTTTTGGTGCGCCCCTTCGGGCGCTGTTGTCAGTAAACGACCACCTTCACCTTCTGGCCAGGAACCAGCTGGGAGGTGGAGGTCAGGCCATTCAGCACGAGGAAGCGGTCGAGCTGATAGGTGGTGTAGGCCATCCTCGACGCGAGCGATTGCAGCGTATCGCCCTTCTTCACGGTCACGACATCGAGCTTGCGCGGCTTGACCGCAGCCGCTTCGGTCGCGCTGATGCGGCGCATCGAATTGAACATCGGCTCGAACACGCGGGCGCCGCCCGGCTGGCTGATCGTCAGGAAGTGGAACGCCTGATTGTTCGAAAATTCATAGGCAAAGACCAGCACGTCAACCTGGTTGCCCGAGGAATTGACCCGCGCCGCCGCATAGGCGGCCGGAAGGCCGTTCACCGTCGTGCGCTGAATGGTACCGGCGTCAACGGTCTGCGCCTGCCCCGCCGCCGCGTTGAAGACGGACTGGATGTAGCTGTCCATGTTGCCGGAATAGGCGCCGCTCGAAAGCTCAGCCTTGGCCGACTGGCCGGAAATGGCCACGGCCCGCGTGCCGTTGACCATGTAGAAGCCCTGGGGCGCTTCGAAGGCGAATCGGAATTCCGGATGGGTGAACTTGCGGCCTTCCACCACGCCCTGCTTCGGATCGTCGCCCATCATCAGCCCGTCGATGCCGGCGAGAAACTTGTCGCGATTGGTGACGCCGGTCGCCGTGCCAGCGCGGGCGAGCGCCGCCTTCACGCGCGGGCCGTCCGACGGGTGGGTGGATGCCCATTCGGGGACCTTGGTTGCCGACTGGCCCTGTATGCGCGCTTCGAGAGCGTTTTCGTTCGAAAGGCTTTGCAGCACCGTGCCCATCGCCTTGGGATCGTAACCTGCGCGCTTCAGGTAATCGATACCGAGATTATCGGCCTGCGTTTCCTGTCCGCGCGAATACTTCAGTGTCAGCAGCTGCGATCCTTGCAGCAGCCCTTTCTGCACCACGCTGCCAAGGCCGCTGTTGCCCAGAACCGCACCGGCCAGAACCGATCCGAGGACACCGATAACCGTGTTGCGAGTCGCGGCCTTTTGCCGACCGGCCGCATGGCGCGCGGCAACGTGGCCAACTTCGTGGCCCAGAACCCCGGCGAGCTCCGCCTCATTGTTCATCAGCCCGACGAGATCACGCGTGACGTAGATGTAGCCGCCGGGAATGGCGAAAGCATTGTTTACAGGAGAATTGAGCAGGGTGACGGTGAAATCCGACTTGGCGTTCGACAGTCCGGACTGGACGGCAATGCCCTTGCCCACCGATTCGACATAGGTTGCCTGCGATCCGGTCATCGCGCCGCCGAATTCCTCGACGAGCTGCGGGTGCGCCTTGGCACCCTGTTCGCGGTCTGCCTGGCTGATCGATTGCACCGTCTGGGCCTGCGCCAGAGCCGGCAGCAGCGCCATCGCGCCCGCACTTGCAACCATCAAAATCCGCTTGCGACCATTCATCGACATTCTCCTCAGCATGCAGCCCTAACGCCGATTGGCATAAAAGGTTTCGCCTCGGATGCGATGCTTGCCCCGCTTTCGGTTGCGGTCAAGCCCGCCCGATCCGGAGAAAGCGTTCTTCACGCATGGAAATTCGCTCAGCCGATGGCATCTTGGCCAGACTGTCGATTTCCTCGCCAACCGCCTTGGCCAGCGCCTTGGCCGTCATTTCCGGATCGCGGTGTGCGCCGCCGACCGGCTCCGGGACGATTCGGTCAATCACCTTCAGGCGTTCGAGGTGCTGCGCCGTCACCTTCATGGCCTCGGCCGCGTCGGGCGCCTTTTCGGGGGTGCGCCACAGGATCGAGCTCGCCCCTTCGGGCGAAATGACCGAATAGACCGCGTGTTCGAGCATGAGGACACGCTCGGCACTCGCCAGAGCAACCGCGCCGCCCGATCCGCCTTCGCCGACGATCACCGAGACCATCGGCACCGCCAGGCTGAGACAGGCCTCGGTGGAGCGGGCAATCGCTTCGGCCTGTCCGCGCTCTTCGGCTTCGACGCCGGGAAAGGCACCAGAGGTATCGACCAGCGTCACCACCGGAAGCCCGAAACGCCCGGCCATTTCCATCAAGCGGATCGCCTTGCGATAGCCTTCCGGCTTGCCCATGCCGAAGTTGTGGCGGATGCGGCTGGCGGTATCGTTGCCCTTTTCGTGGCCGATCAACATGACCCGGCGGCCATTGAGCTTGGCAAAGCCGCCCAGAATCGCCTGATCCTCACCGAAGTAGCGGTCACCGCCCAGCGGCATGAACTCGTCAAAGGCCAGCGCCACATAGTCCGTGAAGTGCGGCCGCATCGGATGGCGGGCGACTTGCGTCTTCTGCCAAGGCGTCAGCGCGGCATAGGTGCTGGCCAGCAGGTTCGCGCTTTTCTTTTCCAGACGGGAAATTTCACCCGACAGGTCAAGGTCGCCATCGGCTGCCGTGGTGCGCAGCTCGGCAATGCGGGATTCAAGCGCGGCAAGCGGCTTTTCGAATTCGAGGTAAGAAACCATTGCCCGCCTCTAATCGCCGCTGCGATGCACGGCAAGAGGATGACGGGCATTGACCAGTGCAACAAGTCTCGCCGCGTCGACATGGGTATAGATTTGCGTCGTCGAAATGTCGGCATGGCCAAGCAGGGTCTGGAGGACGCGCAGGTCTGCCCCGCCTTCAAGCAGGTGCGTCGCAAAGGCGTGGCGCAGCACGTGCGGTGACACCTTTTCCGGCGGCAGGCCGGCCCGCATGGCCAGTTCGCGCAGCATCTGGAACAGCCGGATCCGTGTCAGGTGTCCCTTCTCGCCGCGCGAGGGGAACAGCAGCTTGCTGCCCTCTGGCCGCAGCGCGAGCCAGCGCGACAGTACCTGCCGCGCGCGCGTGCTGACCGGCACCATGCGCTGCTGGCCGCCCTTGCCCGTGACATGAAGGAACGGCACGTCGCGCGGCACCGCATTGAGCGGCAGCGAAACAAGCTCGCTCGCGCGCAGGCCTGAACCATAGAGCAGTTCCAGCAAGGCCAGCAGCCGCACGGCTTCCGGCCGGTCTCCCGCAGCTTCCTCTTCGGCGCGGGTCAGCAGGGCTTCAACCTCGGCGTGGCTCAGCAGGCGGGGCAATGGCCTGCGCGTTCTCGGGCGCGGCAAGGCAGGAGAAGGATCGTCCTTGCGCCAGCCCTCGTCCTGCAAAAAGGCGAAAAACTGGCGCAGCGCCGAGCATTTGCGCGCAAGGCTGGACGGCGCGAGGTCCGACCAGACCGCCCCGAGCCGGCCAAGCGCGGAGGCATCGGCTTCGGCCAGATCACCGATCGCCTCGCTCGCGCCCTCAAGGTCGCGGCGATAGGCGGCGATGGTGTTGGGCGATGCGCCGCGTTCGGCGGAGAGCATCACCAGGAACGAGGCAATCGCGTCGGCCGTTGTCAGCCCCTCGCCACGGCTTCCGCCGCGATCATCCGCGCTTCGGCCGAAAGCCCGACGCGGTTCAGTGCCGAGACGATGTGGAACAGGTGGCGCGGGGTCATCTTGTCCCAGCCCCCGCCCTGCATGCCAACGCCGGCCAGAAGCGCCACCATGCCCTGGTTGTTGACGCTGGCCGCCTGATCGATCAGCGCGATCCAGCGCGACTGGCCATCAAGGGTGAAGCCAAGGTCCTGCGCCAGGTCGTTGGCGTTCTGCCGTGAAATCCGCTCCAGCCCGGCGAGCCCGGCCACGAGGAAGCGCGTCTTGCGCTGCTCATCGCTCTTGTCGCCGTTGCGGAACACGTCGACCTGGTCCTTGGAAACCTCGCCCGCGCGGTTGGCCTGGGCGAGCGCCAGCAACGCCCAGCCTTCGCTGCCGTTGGGCACGACGCTGCCCCATTTCATGGCGTTGGCATCAAGCCCGGCCGTCAGCATCGAGGCGATCAGGCCCGGTGCATCGTCAACCAGCGAAGAGGTCGCCGGCAAGCGCGCGGCGGCATAGGCGGTGAGCACCTGGCGCGAATAGAACTTCAACGCGTCGGAACGGTCGCCCCACAGCTCCTTGATCGCCTCGGCCTTGGCGGCATCCGATGTGCCGAGATAGGCAGCCTGCAATTGCCCCGCGCGCTTGGCCATGTCGGTCGAACCGCCGAGGGCGAAGATCTGGCTGTAGAGATCGACAAAGGCCGAACTCGACAGGATGCCCAGCCCCGCCGCCACGTCCGCGCCATCGGCGCGCAGGGCGTAGGAGGCCATCGGCGCCGTTGCCGGAAGCGCCTTGACGAAATTGGGCGCCTTGCCGATCAGTTCCTTGGGCGGCTCCAGCCCTACCGCCATGGTCAGGGCATAGCGCAGCGGCGTCAGGTCCTCGACGCCGTCCCATTCAATCTTCACCGCGCGCTGGCCGCGATTGGCGGCACCGGCGTATTTCTGCGCCAGCAGCAGATCGATCTGGGCAAGCCCATTGCCTGGTCCCATGCGATCGAGGATCGTCATGGCGCGGCTGCCCTCGCCCGAATAGGCGGCGCAGATTGCCTGATAGACCTTCCACTGGTTGTCCTTGCGCGCCCCGCCCTGCCAGCCGACCGCCGGGCAGGCGCCGGTGAAATCACCGGTCTGCGCATAGGCATCGAGCGCCGCCTGCGTCAGTGCGGGCGAATAATTCGCCACGTCCACATCCTGCGCCAGATCGCGCGCAACAACGCCTTCGCCCATGCGCACCAGCAGCGCGGTGCGCAGCGCGACGAATTCCGTCGGCGCCATGCCGGCCGGCGCATCGGTGCGCGATGCCAGCGCGCGGCGCAGCAGGATATGCCCCCAGCGCGACACGACCTTGCCCTTGTTGCCGGCAAGAACGGCGCGCACCAGCGAAGCGTTCTGCCCGGCGAACGACCAGTCGGGAATGCCGCCTTCGCCCGCATCGATCAGGCCAAGCTGCTTTTGCGCACGGCGCGCTCCGGCGGGAACGTCGAACTTGGGCTTCTTGCCGAGCAGTTCGGCCAGCTCTTCCGGCGACATCTTCTCGATCCGGTCGAGCGAGGGAATGTGGGCCGGCAGCGTGACCGGACCCGAGGCCGCCTTGCCGCCCGACGATCCGGGAATGGCCTGAACGACGGGCGAGGAAATCGAACCGGGCGGCGTCTGGCCGGAAGCCCCTTGCGCGCCAGACGGCGGCGCGGCCTTGGGCTGCGGTTTGTCAAAACCGGGCGGCAGCAACGATTCCGGCCCCTGCTGGGCAAGCGCGATGGCCGAAGTTGCCAGCAGGGCGCCGGCAATCACGATGCGGCGCGCGGTCACTTCGTTGTCTCCGGCACTTCAACGTCCTGTACGATGGTGCGGACCTTGCGCTCACCGCCATCGATCCACGCCCAGACAAGCAGGCCCAGCGCGCACAGAACGGCGAAAATCACGATCATTTTCCTGCTTGCGACCATCGCCACGCCGAACCACTCCCCGGAAAGCTTGCACCTGTCCCTATCGCATCTATAGGCGGGCCTGCAATGGAACTTGAAGCTCCCATGCCCTCCGCAGCCGAAATTTCGGCATTGGCCCAGCGTATTGATCGCTCGATCGTACTCGTGGGCATGATGGGCGTGGGCAAATCGACCATCGGCCGCAAGCTGGCCCATGCGCTGAACCTGCCCTTCGTCGATGCCGACGAGGCGATCGAGGAAGCGGCGCACATGACCATCAGCGAGATGTTCGACCTTCACGGAGAAGCCAGCTTCCGCGATGGCGAACGCCGGGTTATTGCCCGCCTGATCGGTCAGGGCACGGACAAGCCGAAGGTCATCGCCACAGGCGGCGGCGCGTTCTGTAACCCGGAAACGCGCGCGCTGATTCTTGACCGGGCGATCACCGTCTGGCTCGACAGCGATGTCGAGGTTCTGCTCGAGCGCGTGGGCCGCAAGGACAACCGGCCGCTGCTGCGCAATGGCGATCCGCGCGAAATCCTTACCCGGCTCAAGACCGAGCGCGAACAATACTATGCGCAGGCCCCGATCCGGGTGAAGAGCGGAAGCGTTCCGCATTCGCACGCGCTGGCGCAGGTTATCAGGGAAATCAATGCATGGCTGTGATCCCCGTTTCTCTTGCCGGCCGGCCCTATGAGGTGCGGGTCGAACGCGGCCTGCTCACCCGGGTGGCCGAGGAATGCGGCCCGCGCCTGCGCAAACCGGTTGTCCCCATCGTCACCGATGCCAATGTCCATGCGGCCTGGGGCGAAGCGGTGGGCGCGTCGCTGGAACGCGCTGGCAAGCAGGCCGCCTGGCGCGTGCTTCCCCCCGGTGAAAAGACCAAGTCCTGGGCGGAACTTGCCGCGACGGTCGACTGGCTGCTAGGGCTGGAGGTGGAACGCGGCGATCATGTGCTGGCGCTCGGCGGCGGCGTGATCGGTGATCTGACCGGCTTTGCCGCGTCGATCCTGAAGCGTGGCTGCCAGTTCATCCAGCTGCCCACCACCCTGCTGGCGCAGGTCGATTCGAGCGTCGGCGGCAAGACGGCGATCAACACCGATGCCGGCAAGAACCTGGTCGGCGCATTCCACCAGCCCGCGCTGGTGCTGGCCGATCCCGACGCGCTGGACACCCTGCCCCTGCGCGAGGTGCGCGCCGGCTATGCCGAAGTGGTGAAGTACGGGCTGCTGGGCGATGCGCCCTTCTTCGCCTGGTGCGAGGCCAACGGCACCGCGCTGCTGAGCGGCGAGGCCGATGCCCGCGAAGTGGCGATTGCCCGTTCGGTGGAAGCCAAAGCCCGCGTCGTTGCCGAAGACGAACGCGAAATCACCGGCGCGCGCGCCCTGCTCAACCTCGGCCATACCTTCGGCCATGCGCTCGAGGCGCAGACCGGCTTTTCCGACCGCCTGCTCCACGGCGAAGGCGTGGCCATGGGCATGATCCTCGCCGCGCGCTATTCCGCGCGGCGCGGCCTGATGGGCACGGACGAGGCGGAGCGGATCGCCGCCCATTTCGCCGCAACCGGCCTGCCGCACCAGCTCGGTACGCTTGGTCTGAATTGCGACGGCGCGGCGCTCGTCCAGCACATGCTGCACGACAAGAAGATGGACGCCGGCACCCTGCCCTTCGTGCTCATGCAGGGCATCGGCAAGGCGTTCCTCGCAAAGGACGTGGAGCTGGCCGACGTCGCCAGCTTCCTCGACGGCGAACTGGCCGGCTGATCAGCCGAACACGGCCACCGACTGCATGCCGGAAATCACCGGCTCACCTTGCGCGTTCCACACGGTCATGTGCTGGCTGGCGCAGCCTCGCTCGGCATAGTCGGCCGCCGACCGCAGCAGCCACCAGCCGTCGCGCGTCTGCGGCACGGCAGTCAGCAGATTGGCCTGCCAGGTCATCGAGCTGACCGGCGTGGACGGCGGCAGCAGCGGCAAGACGCCCGGCGGCAAGGCATCGGCGATCAGCAGCACCTCGACCATCGGGTCGATTCCGGCGCGATCCTTCAGCCGCACCCACCAGCACAGTTCGGACCTCTTGGCATCGCTCTTGGGAAGCGAAAAGCGCACGTCGAAGTTGTTGCTGAGGAACACCGGCATATGCTTGTGGACTTCGAACACGCGCGCTTCGTCAGCCGGGATCAGCCTGTCCGGCACACAGAACGTGTCGAGGTGAACGGCGCTGTCCACCGGCCCCATGAAAACAAAGGTCGCGGTAAGGACGCAGGCACCGCCGCAGGTCAGCTCCGCGCCGATCCACGTGGCGTTCTTGCCCCGGCGAAGCACGCGCGCGCTGGCCTCTATCGCGCCGAAAACCGGCCCGACAAAGCTGACCGCCGCCGATCGCAGGGGAGGAAGGCCATCCCCGCCCACCTGCTTTGCCGCGACGAGCGCCAGCGCGGCGGAGAACCCGCCATAGCCTGTGCGGCCCTGCAGCCACGTATCCGGGACATCCAGCGAAAAGCCGTCATCGCGGGTGGCGGCGGCGGCAATCAGGCCGGCAAAGCTCATTCGAGTTCGAGGATCACCGCATCGACCGCCAGGCTTTCACCCGCTGCGGCGTTGATCTTCTTCACCGTCGCGGACTTTTCGGCGCGCAGGATGTTTTCCATCTTCATCGCCTCAACCACGGCGAGCGGCTGGCCAGCCTCGACCTTGTCGCCTTCCTTGACGTTGAGCGACACGAGCAGGCCCGGCATCGGGCAGATCAGGAACTTGGAAAGATCGGGCGGCACCTTTTCGATCATGTGATCGGCAAGGTGCGCGACCTTTGCGGGCAGCACTTCCACGGCGTGGATCGCGCCGCGCGTTGTCATCTTCAGGCCCGAGCGGGTGGTGGCGATCTTGATGCCCAGCACCTCGTCGCCGACGTCCGCTTCGACCATGCGGTCGCCGGGGGTGTATTCCATGGCCAGATCGACCGGTTCGCCGTCAACGGTAATGTCTTCGCCTTCAAGGCTGACAAGGTGGCGCTTGCCGCCGATCTTGACCGACCATTCAGCCGGCGCGTCGAGCGTATCGCCCAGTTGCCCATCAACCTGGCGCGCCCGGTCGGCGCGGGCGGTAGCGATGAAGCCCGCGACGGCTGCCAGCTTGCCCTTGAGTTCGTCCGAGGTGGCCGCGCCGGAGAACCCGTCCGGATATTCCTCGGCAATGAAGCCTGTCGTCAGTTCGCCCGAACGGAAGCGCGGGTGCTGCATGATGGCGCTGACGAAATCGATATTGTGGCCCAGGCCTTCGATTTCAAAGGCGTCAAGCGCGGCAATCTGCTTGTCCGCCGCTTCGTCACGCGTCGGCGCCCAGGTGATCAGCTTGGCGATCATCGGGTCGTAGAACATCGACACTTCGCCGCCTTCGTAAACGCCATCGTCGACGCGGATGCCGTCAACGCCGCGGCGTCCGTTTTCCGCGCCATCGTCGGTCCAGCCGTCCACCGGCGGGTTGTAGCGCACCAGGCGCCCGGTCGAGGGCAGGAAGCCGCGATAGGGGTCTTCGGCATAGACGCGGTTTTCGATGGCCCAACCGTCAATCTTCACGTCGTCCTGCGTCATCGCGAGGCGTTCGCCAGCGGCCACGCGGATCATCTGTTCGACCAGATCGACGCCGGTGATGCATTCCGTAACCGGGTGTTCCACCTGCAGACGGGTGTTCATTTCGAGGAAGTAGAAGCTCTCGCCGCTCGGGTCCGCGCCCGAGACGATGAGTTCGACCGTGCCGGCCGAGTAATAACCCACCGCCTTCGACAGCGCGACGCACTGTTCGCCCATGGCCTTGCGCATCTTGGGCGTTACGAAGGGCGACGGCGCTTCCTCGACCACCTTCTGGTGGCGGCGCTGGATCGAGCATTCGCGCTCGTTGAGGTAGAGCACGTTGCCGTGCTTGTCGCCGAGGATCTGGATTTCGATGTGGCGCGGGTTGAGGATGAACTTTTCGATGAACACGCGGTCATCGCCGAACGAGTTCAGGCCTTCGCGCTTCACGCTTTCGAAGCCTTCGCGAACGTCCTTTTCGTCGTAGGCGAGGCGCATGCCCTTGCCGCCGCCGCCGGCCGAAGCCTTCATCATCACCGGATAGCCGATCTCGTTCGAGATGCGCACCGCGTGCTCGGTATCCTCGATCTCGCCGACGAAGCCGGGGACGACATTGACGCCCGCTTCCTTGGCCAGCTTCTTGGATTCGATCTTGTCGCCCATGGCGGCGATGGCGTTGACCGGGGGCCCGATGAATTCGATGCCTTCCGCTGCCAGCGCCTCGGCAAACGAGGTCCGCTCAGACAGGAAGCCATAGCCGGGATGAACCGCTTCGGCGCCGGTCTGCTTGCAGGCGGCGATGATCTTGTCCGCAATCAGGTAGGACTGCGCGGCGGGTGCCGGGCCGATATGCACGGCCTCATCCGCCATCTGCACGAAGGGCGCGCGGGCATCAGCGTCCGAATAGACGGCGACGGTCTGGATACCCATGCGGCGCGCCGTCTTGATCACCCGGCATGCGATTTCGCCGCGGTTGGCGATGAGGATTTTCTTGAACATTAAGGAACCCGTCTTGCGAAAATGCACCCGATCGTGCGTGAATTGCGAAGCGTCTGACACCGGCGGGCGAGCCGCCGAACATGTGAAGAGACCGCGGAAGGGCGATACCCTCGCCCTTCCCGGCCCGATTTACTGCACCTTGAGCATGACCGGGCAGTCCGACTTGGCTTCGCCCGCATTGCCATATTCAAAGATCGCCGGTTTCATGCCGACGCCCGTCCAGTACCGGCAAACGAGGGTCGGCGTCTTCTGCAGCCCCAGATCGCCATATTCCTCGACGTAATAGGTCGTGCCCGGTTCAACGAGCAGCTTGTCGTAGTTGATGCCGTAACCGGCCACGGCCATGCCGAGATCCAGGATCACGAACAGCACCAGAATGTGAACAAGATACTTCATGCCCCCACAAACTCCTTCCCTTTGTGCGCGCCCTTAAGCGTCCAGCGGCGGCATATTGTGGCCAAGAAGGCGCAGCATGTCTGCCGCGCATTCGACCACGTTAGAGCCGGGACCGTAGATACCTTGCACACCGGCGTTCTTGAGGAAATCATAATCTTGCGGCGGGATGACGCCGCCCGCGACGACCTTGATGTCGGGCCGACCGGCGGCCTTCAGATGGCCGATCAGTTCGGGGATCAGCGTCTTGTGACCGGCCGCCAGCGAACTGGCGCCGACTGCGTCGACATCGTTGTCGAGCGCGAGCTTGCACGCTTCTTCCGGCGTCTGGAACAGCGGGCCTGACGTGACCTCGAAGCCCATGTCGGTGAAGGCCGAAGCGATGACGTTGGCACCGCGATCGTGGCCGTCCTGGCCCATCTTGGCGACCAGCAGGCGCGGCTTGCGACCCAGACGGCGCGACACGGCATCAACGCCCTCGATAACCTGCGCATAGCGCGTGTCATCGGCATAGGCCTTGCCGTAAATGCCCGTCACCGGAACCGGCTGCGTGCCATAGCGGCCGAAGGCGGCTTCCATCGCGTCCGAGATTTCGCCCAGCGAGGCGCGGTGCCGCGCGGCTTCCACCGCGAGTTCCAGCAGGTTGCCGCCGCCCTTGGCGCCTTCGGTCAGCGCGGCGAGAGCTTCGCGGCACTTCGCTTCGTCACGCGTGGCGCGCATCTTCTGCAGGCGAGCAATCTGCGCATCGCGAACGGCGTGGTTGTCCACTTCCAGCGTGTCGAGATGCTCTTCCTGCGCCAGACGGTACTTGTTGACGCCGACGATGACGTCTTCGCCCTTGTCGATCCGCGCCTGCTTGGCGGCGGCGGCCTGTTCGATGCGCTGCTTGGGCATGCCCGAGCCGACCGCCTTGGTCATGCCGCCAAGGCCATCGACCTCTTCGATCAGCTTCCAGGCATCATCGACCAGCTGCGCGGTCAGCGCTTCGATGTAGTACGACCCGCCAAGCGGATCGACGACCTTGGTGATGCCGGTTTCCTCGGTGAGGACGATCTGCGTGTTGCGGGCGATGCGGGCCGAAAAATCGGTCGGCAGCGCGATCGCTTCGTCCAGCGCGTTGGTGTGCAGCGACTGGGTGCCGCCCAGCACCGCCGCCATGGCTTCCACCGTGGTGCGGATAACGTTGTTATAGGGATCCTGCTCTTGCAGCGACACGCCAGAGGTCTGGCAATGGGTGCGCAGCATCTTGGAGCGTTCGCTCTTGGCGCCAAGGCCATCCATCACGCGGTGCCACAGGGTGCGCGCGGCGCGCAGCTTGGCGACTTCCATGAAGAAGTTCATGCCGATGCCGAAGAAGAACGAGAGGCGGCCGGCAAAGGCGTCGATATCAAGGCCCGCCGCCATGGCGCGCTTCACATATTCCTTGCCGTCGGCAATGGTGAAGGCGAGTTCCTGCACTGCCGTAGCCCCGGCTTCGTGCATGTGATAGCCGGAAATTGAAATGCTGTTGAATTTCGGCATCTTCGCAGACGTATATGCGATGATGTCTGAAATGATCCGCATCGACGGTTCGGGCGGATAGATATAGGTGTTGCGGACCATGAACTCCTTGAGGATGTCGTTCTGGATGGTCCCGTCGAGCTGTTCGGTGGCGACGCCCTGTTCCTGCCCGGCAACGATGAAGAAGGCCATGATCGGGATCACGGCGCCGTTCATGGTCATCGAAACAGACATCTGATCGAGCGGAATACCGTCGAACAGGATCTTCATGTCCTCGACGCTGTCAATCGCCACGCCGGCTTTGCCGACGTCGCCAACGACGCGCGGGTGATCGGAGTCATAACCGCGGTGCGTCGCAAGATCGAAGGCAACCGACAGGCCCTTCTGCCCGGCGGCGAGGTTGCGGCGATAGAAGGCGTTCGATTCCTCGGCGGTGGAGAAACCGGCGTACTGACGGATGGTCCAGGGGCGGCCGGCATACATCGATGCGCGCACGCCGCGGGTGAACGGCGCGAAACCCGGAAGGCCGGGATCACCGGCGTCTTCCGCCGTGTACAGCGGCTTGATGGCAAAGCCTTCGGGCGTGTTCCAGGTCAGGTCCTTGCCCTTGACCTCTTTCGCGGCGGCTGCCTGCCAGTCTTCGATGTTCGCCATGATCGTCCTCATTCGCCCCGGAACACCGGGGGCCTCTTTTCCAGGAAAGCCTGCACGGCTTCCGCACAATCCTTTGCGTTGCCCGAGGTGCGCTGGGCGTCTTCCTCGATCAGCAGCGCGTTTTCGTAAGTCGAGCTGGCCGCGGCATGGAGCGCCTGCCGGATCGCGCCGTAGGATACGGTCGGCCCGGCTGCGAGCCGGGCGGCAAGCGCCATCGCCTCGGTAAGCAGCGCATCATCGGCCGCCACCTTGTAGATCATGCCCCAGTCGAGCGCCTTGGCCGCCGGGATGCGTTCGACCAGCATCAGCGCCTCGGTCGCACGGGCAAGGCCCACCATGCGCGGCAGGATCCAGCTCGCCCCGGCATCGAGCGCCAAGCCGACATTGGCGAAGGCGAAGTAGAAGAACGCAGACTCGCCAGCGATGACGAAATCGGCGTGCAGCGCCAAGGGAGCGCCTGCCCCCGCCGCCGCGCCGTTGACCGCGGCAACCACCGGGATCTTCAGCGCCGCGAGCTTGCGCAGCATGGGGTTCACGGCATCTTCCAGCCCCTTGGCGATCATGTCGCCAAAGCCCATGCCTTCCGGCGTTTCGGAGGCCATATTGCCGCCCGAGCAGAAGCCCTTGCCCGCGCCCGTAATCACCAGCGCACGCGCATCGCCCAGCTGATCGAGCGCTTCGCCCATTTCCTGGCACAGGTCCCACGACAGCGAATTGCGCGTCGCCGGATCGTTCAGCGTCAGGATCGCAACCGCGCCCTGGCGTTCGAGGGTGATCTTGGTGAAGGCCATCAGTGTGCTTCCTTCGGTGTTTCCATGATCTCGGTCAGGATGCCGCCCATGTCCTTGGGGTGGACGAAGAAGATCAGCGTACCGTGCGCGCCGATGCGCGGTTCACCCAGAACGCGCTTGCCCTGCGCCTCGAACTCGGCCTTGGCGGCGTGAATGTCCGGCACTTCGAAGCACAGGTGGTGCTGGCCGCCGAGCGGGTTCTTTTCCAGCCACTTGCCAACGGCGCTGTCGGGCGACGTCGGCTGGAGCAGTTCGACCTGCGTTCCGTTCATGCCGCTGTCGGTCGGCGTGTTGACGAAGCAGACGCGGACCTGCTGCGATTCCAGCACGAAGGGCTCGGTAATGTCGGTCGCGCCCATGACATCGCGGTAAAAGGCGATCGAGGCGTCAAGGTCCGGCGTGGCGACGCCGATGTGGTTCATGCGGCCGAGCTTCATGCACCAACCCTCTCGATGATCAGGGCAATGCCCTGCCCGCCACCGATGCACATCGTGATCAGGCCGTACTTCCCGCCGATGCGCTTCAGTTCATAGGCGCACTTGATGGTGAGGATGCAGCCGGTCGCACCGACGGGGTGGCCAAGGCCGACGCCCGAGCCGTTCGGGTTCACCTTCTCCGGATCGAAACCAAGCACCTTGGCGACGGCAGCAGCCTGCGCGGCGAAGGCTTCGTTGCTTTCGATCACGTCCATCTGATCAAGCGTCAGGCCCGCGCGTTCCAGCGCGATCGGCACGGCCTTGATCGGGCCTTCACCCATGTGATCCGGCTCGACGCCAGCGTGGCCCCAGGCAACGATTTTCGCCAGCGGAGCGAGGCCGCGCTTTTCGACTTCCGCAGCCGTAGCCAGCACGACTGCTGCCGCGCCGTCGTTGATGCCCGACGCATTGGCGGCGGTAACCGTGCCGTCCTTCTTGAAGGCCGGGCGCATGGCGGCGAGCGCTTCCATGTTGGTATCGGCCTTCACGTGCTCGTCGGTGTCGAACAGCACCGTGCCCTTGCGGGTCTTGATCTCGACCGGAACGATCTGATCCTTGAAGCGGCCTTCAGCGATGGCGCGAGCCGCACGCTGGTGGCTGGTGACGGCCACGGCGTCCATGTCCTCACGGCTGATGCAATGGCGCGCGGCGACGTTTTCCGCGGTGATGCCCATGTGATAGCCGCCGAGCGCGTCCTGCAGACCGACCGTGAGCGCGTCCTCAACCGGGTTGTCGCCCATCTTCTTGCCCCAGCGCACGCCGTGATCGTGATAGGGCACGTTGGACATCGATTCCGCGCCGCCAGCGACGGTGATCGAAGCCTCGCCCGTCATCATCAGGCGCGCGGCCGAGACGATGGCTTCCACGCCCGAGCCGCACAGGCGGTTGAGCGTCAACGCCGGAACGTGGTGCGGGATGTCGGCCTTGAGCGCAATCGCGCGGCTGAGCATCTCGTCACGCGCGCTGCTCGGCATGACCTGCCCGATGACGACATGCTGGACGTCCGCCGGAGCCACGCCCGCGCGGCTGAGTGCCTCGGTAACGACGATCGCGCCGAGTTCGTTTGGCATGAAACCCTTCAGCGTCCCGCCAAAGTCCCCGATCGCGGTGCGAACGCCGCTGACGATGTAGATGTCTTCCATGTTCACAGGTCCTTAGAGCGGGCTATTGTCGTGCTTCTTCCACGGGTTCTCGAGGTGCTTGTTCTTCAGCTTCCTGAGGCCCAGCGCGATGCGGCGGCGGGTGGAGTGCGGGTAGATCACCTCGTCGATGAAGCCCTTGCTGGCCGCCACGAAGGGGTTGGCGAAGCGGTCTTCGTATTCCTTGGTCTTTTCGGCGATGCCGTCGGCGTCGAGGCCGCGGAAGATGATCTCCACTGCGCCCTTGGCACCCATCACGGCGATTTCAGCGGTCGGCCACGCATAGTTGAGATCACCGCGCAGGTGCTTTGAGGCCATGACGTCGTAGGCACCGCCATAGGCCTTGCGGGTGATCACGGTGATCTTCGGCACGGTCGCCTCGGCATAGGCGAACAGCAGCTTTGCGCCGTGCTTGATGATGCCGTTATGCTCCTGCGCCGTGCCGGGGAGGAAGCCGGGCACGTCCACGAAGGTCAGGATCGGAATGTTGAAGGCATCGCAGAAGCGCACGAAGCGAGCGGCCTTCTTCGACGAGTTGATGTCGAGCACGCCCGCCAGCACCATCGGCTGGTTGGCGACAACGCCCACCGTCTTGCCTTCAACGCGGCCGAAACCGCAGATGATGTTAGCCGCATGGCCGGGCTGGATCTCGAAGAAGTCACCCTCATCGAGCGTCTTCTTGATCACTTCGTGCATGTCATAGGGCTGCGTCGCCGAAGCCGGGATCAGCGTATCAAGGCTGTCCTCGCGGCGGTCCCACGGATCGGCGTTGGGCCGCTCGGGCACGTCTTCGCGGTTGTTGAGCGGCAGGAAATCGAAGAAATCGCGCGCCGCCAGCAAGGCTTCGACATCGTTTTCCAGCGCCAGATCGGCCACGCTCGTCTTGGTCGAATGGGTGATCGCGCCGCCCAGTTCTTCCTGCGTGACGATTTCGTTGGTCACGGTTTTCACCACGTCCGGCCCGGTGACGAACATGTAGGAGCTGTCCTTCACCATGAAGATGAAGTCGGTCATGGCGGGCGAATAGACCGCACCGCCCGCACACGGCCCCATGATCAGCGACAGCTGCGGCACCACGCCCGATGCCGTGACGTTGCGCTGGAAGATCTCGGCATAGCCGCCCAGCGAGGCGACGCCTTCCTGAATGCGCGCACCGCCCGAATCGTTGAGGCCGATGACCGGCGCGCCAACCTTCATCGCCGTGTCCATCACCTTGCAGATCTTCATCGCGTGGCGTTCGGACACCGCGCCGCCGAAAACGGTGAAGTCCTGGCTGAACACATAGACCAGGCGGCCGTTGATGGTGCCCGATCCAGTGACGACGCCGTCACCCGGAATGACGTTGTCCGGCATGCCGAAATCGACGCAGTTATGCTCGACGTACATGTCGGTCTCTTCAAAAGAGCCTTCATCGAGCAGGATCATCAGCCGCTCACGCGCGGTCAGCTTGCCCTTGGCATGCTGCGCATCGATGCGGCGCTGGCCGCCCCCCATCCTGGCCGCATCGCGGCGCTTTTCCATTTCGGCGATATTCGCGGACATGCCCTTCAAGACCCCTTCGCACTTGCGGAATCGGTCTTGCCGCTAAGACACTTTGCGCCGCAATCGTCAACTGATTTAAGCGAGCGGTTAAAAGTTATCGCGGGACTGTTTATTGCGTGCGCCCTAGCGCATGAGGACGAGTTCTTCCGCCATCGAAGGATGAAGCGCAACAGTCGCATCGAAATCGGCCTTGGTCAGACCGGCTTTCACGGCAATCGCGGCCGCCTGCAGCACCTCTGGCGCTTCGGGCGCAATCATGTGAACGCCGACCACCTTGTCGCTCGCACCATCGACGACGAGCTTGTAAAGCCCGCGCTCCGGCGTGGCGGAGAACATGTTCTTCATCGGGCGGAAGTCCGAGGTGAAGACCTTGACCTCGGCCAGCTGCTCGCGCGCCTGCTCTTCGGTCAGCCCCACCCCGGCCAGCGGCGGCTGGGAGAAGACAGCGTTGGGTATGCAGTCATAGGCCGTGGTGCGAGGGCTGTTGCCGAACACGGTATCAGCAAAGGCATGGCCCTCCCGAATGGCCACGGGGGTCAGCTGCACGCGGTTGGTGACATCGCCCACGGCATAGATCGAAGGCACCGAGGTCTGGTTGTATTCGTCGACCAGAACTTCGCCGAGCGGTCCGGTTTTCACGCCGGCTTCTTCAAGTCCCAGCCCTTCGGTCTTGGGCTTGCGCCCCGTGGCGACCAGCACGGCATCGGCGGCGATCGATTCGTGACCGGCGGTGTGGACACAGAGCGTGCCGTTGGCTTCCTTCACGATCTTTTCGATCGGGCTGGAAAAGCGGAACTTGATGTGGCGCGCCTGCATGATCTGCAACAGCCGTTCGCGCAGCGACAGGTCATAGCCGCGCAGGATCTGGTCCGAACGGTTGACCACGGTGACCTCCGCGCCAAGCGAGTTGAAGATGCCCGCGAATTCGAGCGCGATGTAGCCTGCGCCCTGAATCACCACGCGGCGCGGAAATTCCGGCAGGCTGAACACTTCGTTCGAGGTGATCGCATGTTCGTTGCCCTCAAAGTCGGGCATGACCGGCCATGCGCCGACCGCGATCAGGATGATCTTCGCGCTGATTTCGCGTCCCGAGGCAAGGCGCACCGCGTTCGGCCCCGCAACGGTCGCACGTTCATGGAAATGGTCGACCTTGTTGTTGTCGAGGGTGGAGGTGTAGGCCTTTTCCAGCCGGTCGACATCGCGGGCGACGAAATCGCGCAGGGTTGCCCAGTCGAAAGTCGGCTCGCCGATGGTCCAGCCATAGGCCGCCGCTTCGTGCAGGCCGTGGGCGAAATCGGAGCCATAGACCATCAGCTTCTTGGGCACGCAGCCGCGGATCACGCAGGTTCCGCCGACGCGGTGCTCCTCGGCCACGGCCACGCGCGCGCCATGGCTCGCCGCGATGCGGCTGGCCCGAACGCCGCCCGAACCGGCGCCGATGACGAAAAGGTCGTAGTCAAACTCAGACATGCAATGCTCCTGTTGGCGGGCGATATGGGGCCGATGCCCATGGCTTGCCAACCGGATTTCACGATTTGAGTGATCGGGCGGCAATTGCGCCCATTCCGGACCTATCCGGGGGCAGGCCCGATTGCCGCTGCGGCGGGCGGAACGTAGGAAGAACTCAGGATATTCACGGAGTGGAGTTCACACCATGCACCCAGCCTTTTTCGCCCTGATCCTTTCTGCCGCGCCAGCCCTCGCCCAGGCCCAGCCTGCAACTTCGCCGGCGCAGAACTGCCCTGCGGGCAAGCTGCAACGCCTGCGCGTAAGTGAAATCGTGCCGGGCGGCACGCTGGCGGGGTTCAAGGCCGCCTTTGCCGACCATGCCCGCTGGTACGCCAGCCACGGCTATGCGGGTGATCGCCTGTCTATCAGCTCGGTCGTCGGCGAATCCGGAAAGGCGCGGGGCCGCAAGGGCGCGGTTCGCGTCGTGACGATCCACAGCGGCGCCAGCAACGTGCCGCGTGACAGGCAGGACGCGGCGTGGAAGGCCTTTGCCGCAAAGTACAAGGCAAACAGCCGGATCGTATCGACCACGCTGACCTGCACGGCCTGACGCGCCGGCTGCGGAACGGTGCCCTCTGCCGCTCAGCCCTCGCCGATGCCGGCGGCGGCCAGCAGCGCCTCGGTGCTGGCATCAAACCGGGTTCCGCCCGTCTCGATGCTCTTGGCGATTTCCTTGCCCAGTTCGACGCCGAACTGATCGAAGGAATTGATGCCCATCAGCACGCCGGCAGCAAAGGTCCGGTGTTCGTGGAAGGCGATCAGCGCGCCGAGCGTGGCGGCGTTGATCTCGTCGCACAGGATCGTCGCGGACGGGCGGTTGCCGGGATAGGCGCGCGCCGGATCGTCGCTGGTGCGCCCTGCCATCAGCGCCGCGCCCTGGGCAAAGCAGTTCGACAGCAGGATGCGGTGATGCGCGGGATCGAGCGCGTCGCCCGGCTGGACGGCGGCGAGGAAATCGATCGGCGTGATGACCGTGCCCTGGTGCAGCAGCTGGAACACGGCGTGTTGCGCATCGGTGCCGACGCCGCCCCAGGTGATCGGCGCGGTGGGGCCGTCAACCGGGCTGCCATCGGTGCGCACCGACTTGCCGTTCGATTCCATTTCAAGCTGCTGCAGATAGCTTGGGAACAGGCGCAGGCGCTCGTCATAGGCGAAAACCGCGCGGGTCTGGCAGCCGCGCAGCCGGGTGTAGAGCAGATCGGCAAAAGCCGCGCGCAGAGGCAGGTTCGCCGCGCCATCGGTGGTGAGGAAGTGGCGGTCCATTTCCGCCGCGCCGTCGAGCAGCGAGGCAAATTCGTCCCAGCCCAGCGCCAGCGCCACCGGAAAACCGATCGACGACCACAGCGAATAGCGGCCGCCAACGCTTTCCGCGAACGGCAGGATGCGCGTTTCGTCAACGCCCCATTCCACCGCCTTGTCTGGCGAGGCGGTCAGCGCGACGACCCGGCCATAGGCGTCGCTCACGCCGTTTTCGGTTAGCCAGGCGAGCGCCGAGGCGGCGTTGGTCATCGTTTCGATGGTGGTGAAGGTCTTTGACGCGACCGCGATCATCGTTGTCGCCGGATCGCAGGCAGCAAAGGCGGCTTCAAGCGCGCAGCCATCGATGTTCGAGACGACGTGGACGTCGACCATGGCGGCATCGCGCGCCAGAGCATCGATCGCCAGCGCCGGGCCGAGCGCCGAACCGCCGATGCCGATATGGATAAGGTGCTTCACCTCGCCCAGCATCCCGCGATGGATCGCTTCGACCAGAGCGCGCATGCGGGCATGGAAGGCGCCGGCCTCGTCAACCGCGGCCTCATCACCGACGCCGCGCTGCGCGGTGTGCTGAACGGCGCGGTTTTCCGTGACGTTGATGCGCTCACCAGTGAACAGCGCCGCGCGCTTGCCATCCAGGTCGCAGGCTTCGGCCAGGCTTTCGAACAGGCGCAGATGATCGGCATCGAGGTGGGTCTTGGCCCAGTCAAAGCGGATCGCGCCGCCCGGCAGGTCCAGCACGGTCGAAAGGGCATCGAGGCGGCCTTCCTCGGCGAACAGCTCCGCCAGGCTGGGCCGCGGCAGGTTTTCGAGCGATTTCCAGACCGTGGTTTCCGCTTCGCGCATCACTTCCTCTTTTCACGTGGGTTCCGCTGCCCTATGCCGCCCGGCGAGCCACATGCCAAGCGCGCGTCAACCGTTCATCCGCGGTAAATGCGCGATTAGGACATAGTGTATTGCAATGATAACACACATCGTCGACGGGGAACCATGACAACCGAAGAACCTGCCACTCCTGCCAAGGGAGATGCCGAAATCGCGGCACCTGCGAAGCCGGCCAAGAAGGAAGACAGTTTCCCCGTCTTCCTGCTGAAGCTCTTCGTCATCGTCGTGGTATTCCGCAGCTTCATCCTGTCGCCGTTCAACATCCCCAGCGAATCCATGCTGCCGCGCCTGCAACGCGGGGACTATCTGCTCGCCAGCAAGTGGTCCTATGGCTATTCGAAATATTCGATGCCGTTCAGCCTGCCGGTGATCCCGGGCCGGCTGTTCGCCAGCCAGCCCGAGCGCGGCGACGTGGCGATCTTCAAGGCACCGCCGGGCAACGATATCGATTACATCAAGCGCGTAATCGGCCTGCCGGGCGACCAGATCCAGATGATCGGCGGCGTGCTGCACATCAACGGCACTGCCGTGCCCAAGGTGCGCATCGCCGATGCCGAATACCCGCTTTCGCCCTACAACGAATGCAGCGAGAGCTTTCAGGCCACCCGCAAGGACGGCACCCGCGTCTGCCGCTATCCGCAGTTCAAGGAAACGCTGCCGAACGGCGTGACCTACAACGTGCTCGATCTCGCCACGGTGGCAGCCGATGACACGCCGGTCTTCGTCGTTCCCGAAGGCCACCTGTTCATGATGGGCGACAACCGCGACAATTCCGAAGACAGCCGGTTCGAGGCCGAACCCGGCGGCGGCGTCGGCTTCGTTCCGCAGGAAAACCTCGTCGGCAAGGCGCAGGTCATGATGTTCTCGACCGACGGCTCGTCCAGCTGGCTGCTGCCGTGGACCTGGTTCAGCGCCGCGCGCTGGGACCGTATCGGGGGCCGGATTTGAGCGGATCGACCCTGAGCCCGGCCACCCGCGTCTTTCTGGAAGATATGACGGGCGCGCCGCTGGGCGATGAATCCTTGTGGCACGAGGCGCTGACCCACGGCAGCACGGGCGAGCCGCGCCATTACCAGCGGCTGGAGTTCCTGGGCGACCGGGTGCTGGGCCTGTCGATTGCCGAATGGCTGCACGAACTGGGCACTGGCGATGAAGGTCGCCTTTCGCAGCGCCTGAACGCGCTGGTCAGCCGCGACGCCAACGCCCGTGTCGCCCGTTCTATTTCGCTGGGCGAGCACATCCGGCTGGGCAAGCAGGCCCATGACGACGGCGGGCGCGAAAGCGACAATATCCTGAGCGACGTGATGGAGGCGCTGCTCGGCGCAGGCTTTCTGACGCAGGGATTTCCCGCCATGCGGGCGCTGGTGCGCAAGCTGTGGGGCAATCAGGTGTCGGGCAAGGTCGGGCAGACCAAGCACCCCAAGTCTGCGCTTCAGGAATGGGCCGCCGGCAACCGGCGCAAGATGCCGGAATACCATCTGGTTGACCGGTCCGGCCCCGATCACGCCGCAAAATTCACCGTCGAAGTGCGCGTGCACAATGTCGGCACGGCGCAGGCCACGGCCAACAGCAAGCAGGAAGCCGAAACGCAGGCGGCTGCCGAATTTCTCAGGAAATTCGGATAGGCGGACAATCCTGACGCTGCCTCCTTCGACAGGCCAAGGATCAGCGATTATGTGCTATGACCTGTTCTTGTTTCCCGCGCCGGCTGCGCTTGTCAAAGCCGGCGCTCAACTTGTGAGTTCCAAATGACCCATCATTGCGGCCTCGTTGCCGTTCTCGGCGCACCCAACGCGGGCAAGTCGACCCTCGTCAACGCGCTCGTCGGCCAGAAGGTCGCCATCGTCTCGGCCAAGGCGCAGACCACGCGCGCCCGGCTGATGGGCATTGCGCTGGAAGGCGAAACCCAGATCATCCTGGCCGACACGCCCGGCATCTTCGCGCCGCGCCGCCGGCTTGACCGCGCGATGGTTTCTGCCGCCTGGGAAGGCGCACAGGAAGCCGATGCCATCCTGCTGGTGGTCGATGGCCGCAAGAAAAAGCTCGATTACCTTGAATCGATCCTCGAAAGCCTTGCCGGCCGCCCGGAACGCAAGATCCTCGTGCTCAACAAGGTGGACGAAACCGCCAAGGAACCGATGCTGGTGACGGCGCAGGCCCTTGCCGGAGAGGGCCAGTTTGACGAGGTGTTCTTCGTCTCGGCGCTGACCGGCGACGGCGTGTCCGAACTGAAGGCCCGGCTCGCGGCGCTGATGCCCGAAGGCCCCTGGCATTACCCGGAAGATCAGGTGTCCGATGCCAGCGAACGCCTGCTCGCCTGCGAAATTACCCGCGAACAGCTGTACCGCCAGCTGCACGACGAACTGCCCTATGATTCGATCGTGCGGCCGGAAAGCTATACCGAACGGCAGGACGGATCGGTGGAAATCCACCAGCAGATCGTCATCGCCCGCGACAGCCAGAAGGGCATCGTGCTCGGCAAGGGCGGCTCGAAGCTGAAGGCGATTGGCGAGGCGGCGCGCAAGGAACTGTCCAACCTGCTCGGCCAGAAGGTTCACCTGTTCCTTCACGTCAAGGTTGACGAGCGCTGGGGCGAAGACAAGGAAATCTACGAGGAAATGGGACTGGAGTGGGTGAAGTGAGGCGCCTCGCCGCCCTCGCCCTGCCGCTGGTCATTGCTGGCTGCGCGCAATTGCAACCGGCGCTGCCGCACAGCGCCCGCTACGTCGCGATGGGCAGCTCCTTTGCCGCCGGCACCGGCATCTACGGCATCAAGCCCGCCACGCCGCAGCGCTGCGGGCGCAGCGCTTCGAACTATGCGACCCTTGTAGCCGGTAAGCTCGGCCTCGCGCTCGACGATCAGACCTGCGGCGGGGCAACCACGGCGCACATTCTGGGCGCCTGGAACGAACTTCCGGCGCAGATCGAAGCAGTCACTGCCGAGACCCGGTTGGTAACCGTGACAATCGGCGGCAATGACCTGAACTACGTCGGCAATCTCTTTGCAGCCTCGTGCAGCGGCGAGGGTTTCACAATGCAAGGCGTGAAGCGCCCCTGCCCGGCAATCCGCCCGCCCAAGCCGGAAGATTACGCGAAGCTCGAAGGCAGCCTGCGCGCCGTGGCCCGCGAAGTCCACCACCGCGCGCCAAAGGCGACGCTGATCTTCGTGCAATACGTTAAGCTGGTGCCGGATAATCCCTGCGCTG
Source organism: Novosphingobium sp. (assembly GCA_046063225.1). Taxonomy (GTDB): domain Bacteria; phylum Pseudomonadota; class Alphaproteobacteria; order Sphingomonadales; family Sphingomonadaceae; genus Novosphingobium. Next base: position 23,913 of record JBJTLW010000093.1, read on the forward strand.
AAAGCCAGCTCTCGCCCGAAGGCGCCTTGGTCAACCGCGAGATCGGCGAACAGCTCGCCAGAGTCACCGCCCGCGCGGCCGAGGCCGAAGGCGCCCTGGTCCTTCCCGCCGACCAGCTCTCGCGCAGCCACACGCTCTGCGATGCCGAAAAGTGGAGCGTGGGCATCAAGACCGGCGGGCCGGAAGCGCCTGCTCCGTGGCACCCGACGGCAGCAGGCCATGCGGCGATTGCGGCAGCGCTGGAGAGGATGCTGGCCGGTAAATGAACCCGAATCCGGCGTCTTCCCGCCAAGTTGCGTGCTTTTTGAACCGGTGATAGCCATTCCCCGTCGCGTCCGGTTTTGGGGGAAATCAGCCGATGGGAACCTATCACTATATCGCTCTGGGCATGTTCGCCGTGCTTGCGGTGCTCGACCATTTCGGGCGGGGGCATCGGCTGGAAAGCGTGCCCTACTGGCGGCTGCTCGGCACCCTCTCCGCTCTCAGCTATTTCGCGATCCTGACCTATGCGCCTTTCCTGTGGGATAGCTGGCTGGGCCAGTACCGGCTGATCCCGGCGGACACCTTTCCGCTATGGCTGCAGGTTGTGGGTGGGTTCTTCGTTTACGAGCTTGGCGTCTATCTCTGGCACCGGACCATGCATGCCAGCGACCTGCTCTGGCGGCTGACGCACCAGATGCATCACAGCGCCGAGCGGGTCGATATCTGGGGCGCCTTCTGGTTCCATCCGCTCGATTCGCTGGGCTGGGCGCTGCTCGGCTCGCTCTCGTTGGTGCTGGTCATGGGGGTTTCGGCCGAGGCGGCGCTGATCATCGCCGTGGTGGCGACTTTCCCGGCGATGTTCCAGCACCTTAATGTCCGCACGCCGCGCTGGCTGGGCTATATCGTGCAGCGCCCGGAAAGCCATTCGATCCACCACCAGCGCGGGGTCCATGCCTATAACTACGGCGACATTCCGCTGTTCGACATGATCTTCGGCACCTTCCGCAACCCCGAAGAATGGCAGGAAAGCGCCGGATTTCACAAGGGTTCGACCACGCAGATCGGCAAGATGCTGACGTTCCAGAAGATCAGTTAGCGCAGCTTCGCAATCCCGATCCCGTCCGCCTTGGCGCGGTCCTTGGTCGATTCCTCGCTTCGGTTCAGAGCCTTGGCGATTTCCTTGAGCCCCTTGCCCTTGGCGGCGAGCGTGTGGAGCTTCTGGATTTCGTCCGCTTTCCAGGGCTGGCGGTGCTTTTCGAATTTTTCGGCCATGGCCGCACGGTATCCCTGTTTTGCCCGGGGCGATAGCCCGGCGTGGCGCCGCACAGGCGCCTGCCAGCACCGAACGCGCGGCCATTTTCCTACTCGCGCCGGGCCTGCTACCTTCACGGCGGCTCTTTCAAACCGTCAAACCCGCGTTTCCGCAAGGGACCTTTCAACCAAAGACCCCCTGCGCGTGCACTTCATCAACTAAACCGGCGAATCACTCCGCCTTGGCCTTGGCTGCCGCCTTTTTCGGCGCGGCTTTCTTGGCAGCGGGCTTCTTTGCGGCCGGCTTCTTCGCCGCCGCTTTCTTGCGCCCGCCCTTCTTCGCCGGACCCTTTGCCGCCTTTTCAGTGATCAGGACCACGGCCTCCTCGGCGGTCAGGTCTTCCGGCTTCTTGTCCCGCGGCAAGGTGGCGTTCGTCGTACCGTCGGTGACATAGGGGCCATAGCGCCCCGCCATCAGCTTCATCTCGCCGCCGCTTTCCGGATGCGGACCGAAGGTTTTGAGCGGTTCGGCTGCGGTGCGCGCTCCGCGGCCGCCACCGGCCGCCGCTTCCGCCAGCTTGGTGACCGCAAGGTTCATGCCCGTTTCAAAGATTTCCGCCGTGCCGCGCAGCTTCGCATATTTGCCCTGGTGCGCCAGATAGGGCCCATAGCGGCCAAGGCTGGCGGTGATCGGCTCGCCGCTTTCCGGATGGTTGCCGATGGTGCGCGGCAGGCTGAGCAGCTTCACCGCCCAGTCCAGCGTCAATTCGCCGATGTCCTTCGGGATGGATGAGCGCGCCGCTTCCTTGCCCTCACCCATCTGGATGTAAGGACCGAAGCGGCCAGCCTTGCGGACGATGGCTTCACCCGTTTCCGGATGCTTGCCGATCTCGCCATCCTCGCCGCCATCCGCGCCGCCGGGCTGGGCAAATTTGCGCGTGTATTTGCACTCGGGATAGTTCGAGCAGGCAACGAAGGCACCATAGCGACCACCGCGCAACGACAGCCGGCCAACGCCGCACTGCGGGCACTGGCGCGGATCGTGACCATCGCCCTTGTCGGGAAACAGGTAGTCGGACAGGAACTCGTCGAGCGCCTCGGTGACTTCGGAGGGCTTACGCTCCATCACCTCGTCGGACTTGGGCTTGAAGTCCTTCCAGAACTTGGCGAGCAGGACCTTCCATTCCTCACGCCCGCCGGAGACGTCGTCCAGTTCGTCTTCCATCCCGGCGGTGAAGTCATAGGCGACATAGCGAGGGAAAAACCGTTCAAGAAACGCTGTAAGGAGTCGCCCCGATTCCTCTGCGAAGAAACGGTTTTTCTCGGTACGGACGTAGTTGCGATCCTTCAGCACCTGCAAGGTCGCGGCATAGGTAGAAGGACGCCCGATGCCGAGCTCCTCCAGCCGCTTGACCAGCGTCGCTTCCGAATAGCGCGGCGGCGGCTGGGTGAAGTGCTGGCTGGCCTCGACGCCGTGCTTGGCCGGCATGTCGCCCTTGTTCAGCGCGGGCAGAGTGCCGCTGTCGTCCTCGTCGTCACTCGGCTTGTTGTCGAGCGTCTCGTCATAGACCGCGAGGAAGCCGGGGAACTTGATCACCTGTCCGGTAGTGCGCAGCTCGTGCCGTCCGGTCGCATCGCGCATGGCAACAGACGTGCGCTCGATCGAGGCCGAGGCCATCTGGCTGGCAATCGCGCGCTTCCAGACCAGCTCGTAGAGCCGAGCCTCGTCACCGCTGCCGAAGTGATCGCGGCCGAAATCCGTCGGGCGAATCGCTTCATGCGCTTCCTGAGCATTCTTCGCCTTGGTCTCGTAATGACGTGGTTTTTCCGGCAGGTAATGACCCTTGAAGCGGTCATTGATCGCCACACGCGCGGCTTGGATGGCGCTGGGGTCCATCTGCACGCCGTCGGTACGCATGTAGGTGATCGCGCCCGCTTCATAGAGCGTCTGGGCGACCCGCATGGTGTGGCTGGCGGAAAAGCCGAGCTTGCGCGCGGCTTCCATCTGCAGGGTCGAGGTGGTGAACGGCGGGTAGGGATTACGCCGGGTGGGCCGCACATCGACTTCCTCGACGCGGAAAGCCCCGCCCTCGACCGCTGCCTTTGCGCGTTCGGCCGATCCTGCATCGCCAAGGCTCAGTTTCTCGAGCTTTTCGCCGTCGAAGCGCACTAGCCGCGCCGGAAACTTCGTCCCGTCGTGCTCCATCTGGGCGACGACGGACCAATATTCCTGCGGCTGAAACACCTCGATCTCGCGTTCGCGCTCGCAGATCAGGCGAAGGGCGACTGACTGCACGCGGCCTGCGGACTTGGCGCCGGG